>NZ_CAJXGF010000040.1 GCF_913053745.1 uncultured Nitratireductor sp. | reverse complement strand
GGAGAACGCACCGGATTTCCGCATCCATATCGGGGACAGGCACGGTCCCGAGGTCGGCGCCGCGTGGAAGGAAAGCGGCGAGAAGGCCGGTGACTATCTGTCCTTCCAGCTTGACGATCCAACGCTCGCCCAGCCGATCCGCGCGAACCTGTTCGGGTCCGATGACGACGAAACCGCGTGGTCCCTGCACTGGAGCCGGCCGAAAGCGCGCGGCGAGCGGAACTGAAGGCATGCGGTTCCGCGTTGCTACCGCGATCAAATCCCTCATCCCGTTGTTCGCGAAATACCCGTCTCATCCCGCCGTCCCGCTCGGCCACCGGACGGCCGGCGCGCGCAGCGAAGATCCAGGGCGGCCCCTGGCCGGCGCTTTGCGCGCACCCTTGACCGCAGCGAGCACGCTGGCAGGCTGGCGGCACAGCGGAGACAGGGCACGATCCCGTTATACCGTGTGCCTGCTCGCCGCGGTGCTGACGCTTGGCAGCGGATCGTCGATCGCGGTCGCGCAATCTACGTTGGCCGTTCGCCCGGCTGCTATCAATTCCTATGCCGCTCATGTCGTCGAAGCCTCGCAGCGCTTCGGCATTCCCGAACACTGGATTCGCGCCGTGTTGCGCGCCGAAAGCGCGGGCGACGCGCGCGCGATCTCGTCGGCCGGCGCGATGGGGCTGATGCAGGTCATGCCTGACACTTGGTCGGAACTGCGTATCCGCCATGGGCTTGGCCGCGATCCATACGATGCCCGCGACAACATCCTCGCCGGCGTGGCCTATCTGCGCGAGATGTGGGACCGGTACGGCAATGTTGCGGCGATGCTCGCTGCTTACAATGCCGGTCCCGCACGCTATGACGAATACCTTGCGGCGGGCCGCACACTGCCGGCCGAGACACGCGCCTACATCGCCGCGCTCGCGCCGGTTCTCGGCGGAGATTCCGCAACCGAACCGTCGCTCACGGCGCCGCCATCGCCGCCGGATTGGCGCGAAGCACCGCTCTTTGTCACGCGCCCGGCTGTCATTGAGGCTGCCGCCGCGAGATCGTCCGGGTCGCAATCGGGCGGCCTGTTCGCCGTCGCATCGGAGCGGGATCGTCGATGAAGATCGCATACGCTGACCCGCCTTATATTGGCTGCGCGCACCTTTATCGCGACCATCCCGATTACGCCGGCGAAGTCGATCATCTACGTCTGATCGAAAGGCTGGAGCGTGACTATGACGGCTGGATATTGCACGCCGCCGCGACACCCCGCTCCATCGCGACGCTCGCCCCGCTCGTCGAGCAAACGGGCGCGCGGTGGATGGTTTGGGTGAAGGGATTCGCGGCCTTCAAACGCAATGTCTCCGTCGCCTGGGCGTGGGAACCCGTCATCGTGAAGGCAGCCCGAAAACCCGTCGTCAGCAAACGGCTGGTGATGCGGGACTGGGTTCAGGAGAGCATCACCCTGCGCCGCGGCCTCACTGGCGCGAAGCCCGCGGCGGTCTGTCATTGGGCGTTCGAGATGGTCGCCGCGCGCCCCGACGACACGCTCGAAGACCTGTTTCCCGGCACCGGCGCGGTAACGAAAGCATGGCGCACATGGCGGCTGAAATTCGCTTTGCCGGACGAGCCGGCGGTGCGGCGCGCAGTGCAAGGCAGTTTGCAGGAACGGCCAGCGGACGGAGCAGGATCATGAGGGCAGGAGCGGCGGAAAGGGCAGAAAAAGCGGAGGGCAAGATTGAAGAACATGGCACCATGTGGGGCCTGTTCCAGAAATTGTTGTTGTCTGCACACTGGTTAGGCGGCCGCTTCCGGCACCATGGTTTTGGGGGGTGGGGTGCCGCGATTTCGCGCAACGCGTTGGCTTTGCGGGGTTTCGACCGGCACTGTTGCCGCAGGTCGCCCGATTTTCCGCGATTTTGACCGGAGGCGCATCCTTGAGCACCGACGACGAAAACCGCTTCCGGCCGAACCCCGGCCGCATCCGCTCCGACACGCCGCGCGCGGGCAAGACCAGGAGCTTTCTCACGCAGGCCAGGAAGCTCACCCGGCAGCAGCGTCGCACCTCGCCCCGCATCGGTTTCGGGACAGCGGCGTTCACGCCACCGCCTGCGGCTGGTCGTCATTCCGTGCTTTCGAGCGGGAAGGGCGTGAAGCGCGGGCGCGGCGCGGTCTTCGTCCGCTCCCGCAATCTCGGTGGTGGCTGGCATCACCGGCAGCCGGGTGCGCGCCGCGTCATCGTCCAGCAGCGCTACATCCTTCACCCCGGAAAGACCCGGAAGGCGCAAGCCCATCTCCGCTACATTCAGCGCGATGGCACCTCGCGCGATGGCGAACGTGGCCAGCTCTATTCCGCCACCGAGGACCGCGTTAATGGCGATGCCTTCCTTGAGCGCGGCAAGGACGACCGCCACCAGTTCCGGTTCATCGTCTCGCCCGAGGATGGCGCGGAGCTGTCGGACCTCACGGCCTATACTCGCGACCTCATGCGCCAGATGGAAGCCGACCTTGGCACGAAACTCGATTGGGTCGCGGTCAATCACTACAACACCGGCTATCCCCATGTGCATGTCATCGTTCGGGGCAGGGACGATCTGGGGCAGGATCTGGTCATCAATGGCGACTACATCGTCCATGGCATCCGCGAGCGTGCCAGCGAACTGGCGACGCTCGAACTCGGCCACGTCAGCGAGATCGAGCAGACCCGCAAGCTCACGGCCGAGATAGATCAGGATCGTTTCACGCGCATCGACCGGGCGATGGTTGAGGAAGCCGATGCGCGGTTCCTCGACCTGCGCCACGAACCCGGAGAGCCGAAGCGGCAGTTCGAGCGCAGTCTTCGCCTTCGTCGGCTTTCCAGGCTGGGACGGATGGGCCTTGCCACCGAACACGCGCCCGGCGTCTGGGAGCTGAACGAACGGCTGGAACCGACCCTGCGCGAACTGGGCGAGCGCGGCGACATCATTCGCACCATGCAAAGATCGCTCGCCGCCGATGGGCTGGAGCGCGACCCGCTGACCTTCCGCATCCACGAGGGCGCACCCGCAGCGCCCGTCACCGGTCGCGTGCTCGACAAGTATCTCGCCAACGAGTTGGGCGACAATCTCACCGTCGTCGTGGACGGGATCGATGGGCGGACGCATCACATCGCCAACATCGACCCCTTGCAGTTGGAGGATGCCCGGATCGGCAGCGTCATCGAGATCGGCCGGGCCGAGGCCGCCGCCCGGCCGTCCGACCACGCCATTGCCGCCATCGCCGAGGACGGCATCTATCGGCCGAGCCGCCATCTGGAGCAGGCGAAATTCGAGGGCCGCGTTCCGGGTGGCGACTATGAGGGCTATATCGATGCGCATGTCCGCCGGCTGGAGGCGCTGCGGCGGGCTGGGATCGTCGAGCGGATCGACGCCGACCAATGGCGTATCCCCGAGGATTTCGAGAGCCGCGCCGCTGCCTATGACGCCGACCGCAACCGGCAAGCCAGCATCCGCGTTCTGTCGGCCTTCGATCTGGACAAGCAAATAGGCGCGGACGGCGCGACCTGGTTAGACCGCCGGCTGCTTTCGCCTGACACATCAGATCTCGCTTCGGCCGGCTTCGGCCAGGATGTGCGCGAGGCGATGGACCGCCGCCGTGAGCGTCACGTTGAACAAGGGGATGCCAACCGCAGCCGGGACGGTCGCGTCTTCTACCGGCGCAATCTGCTGGCCACGCTGCGCGAGCGCGAGGTTGCCCGCGTCGGCGCGGAGACGGCGGAAGCCAAAGGCCTGCCATTCCGGGCAGCGGCGGACGGCGAGATCGTCAGTGGCAAGTTCACGGGCACCGTGCAGTTATCGAGCGGCAAGTTCGCCGTCGTGGAAAAGAGCCACGAATTCACGCTTGTCCCATGGCGGCCGGTCATCGACCGCCAGCTTGGCCGCGAGGTCATGGGCGTGGTGCAAGGTGGATCGGTGTCGTGGCAGTTGGGGCGGCAGAGGGAGATCAGTCTATAGCCGAAAACAGCAGTCTAAATCCGGAAGAACGGTACCTTGCAATGTTCGACTGATCTGCGACTGCAATCGATACCATGTCCAGACGGACATCAAGGCCGATATAACTCGTGGGAATGGTTGCGGCGTCTTCCCCACCATTGCACATCATTTAATGCGCAACATCCAGAACCCAACCACATGGGCACGTGACCATTGCCGGGCTTCTAACACTCTCCTGCATGATCCTGCCATCGCTAGTTGTGTGCTTGGAGAAGTTCGTAGGCAGCATCCCGCAACTCGCGGTCCGATCAGTTCTTGTCGCTCATCGGCACGGTCATAACCGCCTTCGAGAAACCTGGTTCAGAGAAGACGATTGTCCCGTCGGGGAGCCCAAGGATGCGATCGATAGCAATACCTTGCTGGCGCAGGCGCTCGTCCAGCGCGACCGCAGCCTGCTCGACCTGCGGTGTGCCGGAAGCCTCGATCGCACGTGCCACTGCATCGTGTGTCGAAGTGCCCATCTGCAGTATGATCTCTGCGGTCGTCGCTGGGTCGTCTATGCGGAACTCGCCTTCCGATTTCCCCTGTCGAAGGATCTCGATGAACAGTGGCAGCATGACCTCGCCGACTGCGCGATTGAGACGGTGATAGAGCACGATGTTCTCAGGCTTAAAGACTGTATCGAACGCTGCACGAATCGCTGCGGCATCCTCGACCTTGAAACGGCGAGCCTGTGCGAGGACCGCATTCATCCGGGTGACCGCGTTCAGGCCTTCATTGTCGAGGATTGGCCGGAGTTGGACCACAGTTTCGGCCGCAAGCCGCTCGCCAAGCGCTTCGAGCAAATCCTCCTTGGCCGAGAAGTGGTGGTAGAAGCCGCCTTTGGATACTCCTGCCCCCTTCATGATGTCGGCAACGGTCGTCGCTTCATAGCCCTTCGAAAAGAAAAGGGCTTGTGCGCTGTCGAGCAGCTCGTTGCGCCGAACATCAGGCCTCTTCTTTACCCATCTCGCCATGATATCTGCTTTTCCCATTGAAACCGACCGTCGGTTTGAATTATAGGTATTTGCGCTCTGCAACGCAATGGTCCCGCTGCATAGCGATCATTCGTAAAACGCGAAGGAACTGCGATGACACCCGAAGTCCAGGCACTGCCTTCCGATCAGACGCGCCTGTCTGGAACGGCGCAAGATGCCATCATCGTCGAGAATTTGATCTTCAGTTATCCCGGACAGGCCCGACCCGCAGTGGACGGGGTGAGCTTCTCTGTCGCTCATGGCGAGATTTTCGGTCTGCTCGGTCCATCGGGTGCGGGTAAAAGCACTTTACAAAAACTGCTCACACGACAGCAACGTCGTTTCGACGGGGCGGTTCAGATACTCGGGAAGCCCCTCGCAGCGTGGGGACAAGACTATTTCGAGGCCATCGGTGTAGGGTTCGAGCTTCCCAACCACTATGTCAAGTTTACTGCGATCGAGAACCTTCGGTTCTTCGCGTCGCTCTATAAACGGGAGAGCCGCGACCCTCTCGAACTACTGGCGCTGGTCGGTCTTGAGGATGCCGCACACAAGAAGGTCGAGACCTTTTCCAAGGGCATGCGCATGCGCCTCAACTTCGTCAGGGCAATCCAGCACGACCCCGAAATTGTGTTTCTCGACGAGCCCACTGCCGGTCTCGATCCCGTCAACGCTCGCATCGTCAAGCGCATCATCGCAGAGCTGCGCCGTGCCGGAAAAACTATCGTGCTGACCACGCACAACATGCACGACGTCGACCAACTCTGCGACCGCGTCTCCTTCGTGGTAGGCGGTCGTTTTGCCGTGCTGGATGCGCCCGAGACGCTCAAGGCAAAATACGGCCGACGCACTGTCCGGATCATGCACGGTCACGATGTTGTCAAGACGGACGAATTTCCGCTCGACGGGCTGGCCGACGATCAGCGGTTCAACGCCATCCTCCGTTCAGGCGCGGTCCGCACGCTGCACAGCCAGGAAGCGAGCCTTGATCAGGTGTTCAGCGACGTTACCGGCACCTCGCTCAACTTGATGGAAGAAGCAGCATGAACCCGTCCCTGGTTCTGCGACTGGTGCTCTGGGATGTGCGCGCCCAAGCGCGTGAGCGCATCTATTTCTTCACTGTGGTGAGCACCGGCATATTCGCGGTCGCCGTGGCGCTGCTACCAGATAACGCACCGGCCACGGTCGTCACGGCCATCCTGTTCCTCGACCCGGCGGTGGTCGGTGCGGGGTTTGTCGCAGGCATGGTGTTGCTGGAACGATCGCAAGGCACCCCGCCCGCGCTGGCTGTCACACCAGCCTCGCCGGTAGACTATGTTCTCGCCAAGATCATCACCTTTGTGGCTCTAACCATTGCTGGAGGGCTGGCTATCCTTTCCGTCGCCTACTGGCCGCCTTCGTCGAATCTGCTTTTCCGCATGACACTGGCGTTCGCCTTCACCGGCCTCTTCGCCGTTCTAGGTGGCTTGGTGATTGTGGCGACGGCCAATTCTTTGAATCATGTTATTGCCCGCGCATTTCCGATTTCGGTCGGGTTGTACCTGCCTTTCCTGGCGCATTTCGGTGCGGTCGAAGGCTGGCTGACCTGGGCCTTATTCGGAATCAATCCCGGTCACGCCATGTTACGCGCGCTACTGTGGGCGGCCGATCCGTCCGCAGTGGCATCCGTCGAGTCGATTTACGCCTTCGGCTACTTGGCGCTCCTGAGCGTCATCTTGCTGCGCTGGGCGCTCGACCTGCACGCACGCACAATCGGTCATGTCGAAAGCTAGGTGGATGTGATGTCTCCGCTCGTAAGCCTTGCTATCCACGATCTCACTAGCATTCGCCGCGATCAGGTATTGCTGAATATCATTGGGCTGATGGTCATGATGGTGGCCATCGCCGCCCTCGTGCGTGCGTTCGGCTATTTTACCAACTGGTGGGTCACGATCCAATTCCTCCTGCTGCTCGGCTATATGCCGGGCATAGGCTACCTCACGGCCATGCTGATCGTCGATGAGGTGGACAGTGGTGTCGACCGGGCGCTCCACGTCTCCCCACTTCCGCGGAACCACGTGCTCGCCCTGCGCATCGCGATGTGCATTCTTTTCGTCTGGCCCTACGGGATCATCATGGTGCTGGCGACGCGCATGATCGAGTTGCCGCTGTTCGAGTGGTTGCCTCCCTTGCTGGCGCTGTCACTCGCCAGCGTCTGGACCACAGTCACCGTCCCTACACTGTCGCGCGACAAGGTGCAGGCTCTCGGCCTATTTAAGGGCCTGAACCTCTACGTGCAGATCGCCGCGCTCTATCTCTTCATCCCTCAGGGCGCCTGGTATGCGCAGATCCTGCTCCTGTCACCCGCCACATGGTCGGTGAAGTCGATCCTTGCTTTCACCGAGGGCGCAACGACGGCCGGCTATCTCTGGTCGTTTGGGGGCGTTGTCTTCTGGGCCGCGCTCATTGCCGTATCCGTCGCAGTCTATCGCCGCAGGCAGGATGGTGATGAGTGGTGACGTGACGCCCCTCGACCGAGATAAGCGCAAAGTCAAGGTGACCTCGGTTCGGTCAAGCGCCCAGAGACCTCGGCACCGCAATTGACGGCAAATGGCGGGACGCACAGTCTGAGACAGACTATCGCTTGTCGAGGTGTCCGCCAGGAGAGCCGGTGCCGGCCGCATTGCCACCATTGGCGCGGCGTTCCCCCTGTCGTTAAATCGAGTTGACGAGGGAGACCTTTCCTCAGCCAATGGTCGTTGTCGGAACCCTGTGCCTCGTCATACAACTCAATGTCATCACCATGATCGTCATCACCGCGGAGGAATTCAACGACCGCACGAACAGACTGCAGTTGTCCTGGCGGTGCGACAACAGCAATGTCTCCGTTGCATGATCTGCGGGCAGCAGAACTGTGGTCGCTGGTCGGAATTATCCGCCTCCATGGACGAACTATCCACGTACATGGGTCTCCCAGCAGACCATCGCATTGTCTATTTCGGAGATGGTTACGCACGCAACTGCGTTCCTCCGAAGGAGAGCTGCAATGTCGAATGCTGAAATCAAATCCATCGCAGCAATGCTGGCGTCATTCCAGGCGGCGTGGCAAGACCGCGACATCGAACGCTGGGGCAGTTTCTTCACACCTGACGCTGATTTCATCACATGGCGCGGCGCGTGGTGGACCTCGCGGGAGGAGAACATTGCAGGCCACATGTCGTTCCCGCGGGCGATTCGCGATCAGATGCCCAACTACGTGCTCACCGTGGAGAAGATCGAACTTCTAGCGCCGGCAGTTGCCTTGGTTCACGCCTGCTGGCGTTGGCCTGCTTTCGTCGAAGACGAAGCGGCGCCGGAAGATCGCCAAGGCATACTCACAACGGTGATTGTAAATCTCGACGGACAGTGGCGCATCCGCGCGGTGCAAAACACTCGGATCCCCCTGTAAGGAGGGCAGTCCAAGGAAAGAAATACGCGACTTGGTGGAAGCGGAGAAGGGCGCTCTCGGTCGACTAATCGACAACGCCCGTCATGCACTCATCGTCACTGTCACGCTCGCCGCGATCGGTCGCAGGCAGCGGCGCGATATACTGTAAGGCCTCCATTGTAGCCTTCATCGAAAAGCCATCTTCTGTGCCATTCCGACGGCTAGGGATTCCACAACCGCGCGGACAGAGGGCAGCTGTCCCCGACGGTGCGGCATCAGCAATGTCGTTGTCGCGCCGCCCGCATCCCATTCGGGGAGCACATGTACGAGACGACCGCTTTCAATGTGCGGCCACGCAAGGCCGTGCGGCAGGTTGGCGATCGCTATTCCCGCAAGCGCCGCGTTGACGATCAGGTAGGGGTCATCAGTGAACAGCTTCGGGCGTGGTTGTACCGCGACAACCCCACCGCTCGCGTCTCTCAGAGACCATGTGAGAGAGCCCGGTGAGCTCTCAGGGACAATTCCAGAATGTTCCGCCAACTCGTCCGGGCGGGAGAGACTGCCGTTGGCAGCCAGATACTCAGGTGCCGCAACAAGATAGTTTGGAGAATAGCCAAGCCGCCGTTGCACATAGTCGGAGTCCGGCAACGGATGCCGATGAGCACGGATCGCGATGTCGATGCCTTCCTGCACCAGGTCGGTGTAACGGCTCGTTACAACCAGTCCGATCTGAAGCTTGGGATACTGCCTCGTCAGTTCAGGCAGCAGATCGGCGAGCGCCATGTGTACGGTAGCCGTAGCGGCCGTGATCCTCACCAGGCCGCGGGGCTCAGAGAGGCGGCGCTTGACGGCATCTTCGGCGGCCTCGGCTTCGACCAGCGCCGCTGCCGCGTGACGATAGAAATCCTTTCCGGCGTCCGTTACCGCGAAACGCCGCGTCGTGCGCTGGATAAGCCGCACGCCAAGATCCTTTTCCAGTTCGGCAATGCGCTTGGAGATGCTCGATTTGGGAACGTTCAGCGCCTTGGCAGCCGCTCCGAAACCCTGCCTGTCCACCACGTTGACGAAAAAGAAGAGGTCGTTGAGCTTCATGAATCTCACTCATTGTCCATATAGATGGATAGTTTGTCTATTTGTGCCGGTCTACAATGTAATTGTTTCCGCTGATATGCAATCGCTCAAACGAAGCCAACGTCGAACAGGCCGCGTCAGGCAGTCCCCGTCACTCCCTTTCGCGGCCATGTTTGATCGGATGAGACGGTGCGGAAGGGCGAAGAATGAGCATTGCCATCAAGAAGAGCATCAATGCATGGCCGGCCGTGGCTTCCATCGCGATGGGCACATTTGTGATGGTAACCACCGAGCTCATGCCAATTGGCCTGCTTAGCCAGATTGCCCGTGACTTTGCTGTCTCCAATGGCACCGCAGGGTTGCTGATTTCGTTGCCAGGTCTGGTTGCGGCGGTGGTGGCGCCCTTGGCGACGCTCGCGGCAGGCAGGCTCGACCGCCGCCTGCTCCTCATCGTGCTGTCTTTGTTCCTTTTTGCCTCGAGCATGGCTTCGGCCGTGGCATCCAGCTTTGCGATGCTGCTGATCGCGCGGCTGGTCCTTGGGGTCTGTATCGGAGGCTTCTGGACCTTCTCCACACCGGTTGGACGACAACTCGTCCAGGCACATGCGGGAGCCCGCGCCACCGCCATCATCATGGGTGGAATCTCGGCCGGCACGATCCTTGGCGTACCCGCGGGCACGCTGATCGCCGACGTGCTCAACTGGCGCGCCGCATTCGGCAGTGTTGCCGCCCTGGCTGCCGCGGCATGCATCTTTCAGATTCTTTCGATACCTTCGGTGACGGCAGGCAGAGCGATCACCCTGAGTACGTTGCTCGGCCTCATGACCATTCCACGAGCGCGAGCGGGCCTGATTGCCGTCGGGCTGATCGCCTCGGGCCAGTTCATGGCCTATACCTATCTCGAAGTCCTGATCACCGGGCCGATGGGCTTTGCCGGCGCTGCCCTGAGTGTGGTCCTTCTTGGCTACGGCGTCGCCGGGTTGATCGGCAACTTTGCCGGTGAACGCTTCGTCAGCTGGAATAGCCGCGGCACGTTCATCGCCACGGCCGTCTCCCTCTGCCTCACCATCGCGTTCGCTGCGCTCGTCCAATCGGCGGTGGCCGTTTCGTTCGCGATCGTGCTCCTGTGGGGCTTCGCCTTTGGGCTGATGCCGATCTGCGTGCAGGTCTGGCTTTATGAGGCGGCCCCCGATCGTTTCGAGGGCGGCTCGGCTCTCCTCGTGACCATACTGCAGATCGCAGTCGCATTCGGTGCCTGGGCCGGTGGCCGTCTGATCGACGCCTCGGGTGTCGCGACCACGTTTCAGATTGCCGCGGGCTTCTGCCTGGTGGGCGGTGTGGTGATCGCCTTGCTGGGCCGGAAGCCCAATTGAACGCTGCCAGGCTCTCCGTCAGCGGGCAATGCGTCCATTCAAGAAGAAGGAACGTCATCGTGACGAAATTGCATATCGGCATCATCCTCGGGACGACCAGAGAAGGGCGCTTCGTCGACAGGCCTGCCGGCTGGATCAACGAGCACCTGTCGAAGCATGACGCCATCCATACCGAAGTCATCGACCTGCGGGACTATCCCATGCCGTTCTTCGAAGAGACAACATCGCCGGCTTATGCGCGTCCCGGCAGCGATGTGGCTTGCCGCTGGGCAGCCAAGATTGCCGAGATGGATGGGTTCGTCTTCGTCACCGCCGAGTACAATCGCAGCATCCCCGGAGTGCTCAAGAACGCCCTGGACTACGCCTATCGCGAGTTCAACAAGAAGCCGGCTGCTTTTGTCGGATACGGTGGGGTGGGTGCCGCACGTGCCATCGAGCAACTACGGCTCATCTCCGTCGAACTGCAACTTGTCCCCTTGCGCAATGCGGTCCATATCGCGATGGACCAATATCTCGCTATCGCCAATGGCGAGAAGCAGGTCGGAGATTTCGACTTCCTCAATGCAAGCGCCGTCTCGATGATCGAGGATCTTGTATGGTGGGGACAAGCTCTCGCTGGAGCGCGGAACCCCTCAAGACTTGCCGCTGATTGCTCTGGATCAAGAGCTCTCAACCCCATCACGCATCAGCCAGGTTGATCCTTCGGCGTCCGCCAAGCGATTGAGAAACCCCGGATCTAACCCGGACCGTCATATGCCCGTCTGGCGGCATGGCTGGCGTTGGCGGAAGCAGACGATCGACACAGAGCGGCAGCTTGAGATGTCGGCCTATCGAGCGCCTGCGGACAGTCCGGAATTACCTGCGTCCCCGGTTAACGTTGGAAGGTCAGGTGGATGGTGCCGCTTTCTGCCGTTTCCGACTTCACGGCGTAGTTCTTTTCAAGGCCGCGCAGGTCATCCCACAGCCTGATCCCTCGCCCAAGCAGGATTGGCGCAATCGCCACATGAAGACGGTCAACCAGACCGGCTTTGAGATATTCACGAACGACGGTCGGACCGCCTCCAATCCGCACATCTTCCTGCCCGGCAACGTCCGTAGCTTGCTGGAGCGCGTCGTCAATCGAGGTGTTGATGAAATGAAATATCGTGCCGCCCGCCATTTCCATGGAAGGCCGTGGATTATGGGTGAGGACGAAAACCGGGCAATGAAATGGGGGTTCGTCACCCCACCAACCACGCCAGTTCGGGTCATCGGGGTGGTCGTGGAAGCCGAATTTGCCAGCCCCCATGATTTCCGCACCGATACCCTCGAAATATTCCTTCGCATACTTGTCGTCGATGCCAGTCGTGCCCTTGCCGCTGGTGTCCTTGAAAACCCGCTCGTGAAAAGTCTTCGTGGCCACATATGCATCAACGAGACGCGACCAGTCCTCGCTGAACGGGTTATCGGGCGTCTGGTCCGTCGCCGTCGCGAAACCATCGAGCGAAATGAGAAGATCCACACGAACTGCCACCGAAGTCCTCCTTTATCGTGGTTGAACCTCAGGATATTAAACTAAGGTAAGCGCCTATGTATTTGCAAGCCGATACAAAGGCAAGTGCCTTTTTGTCCTTGACGAGGGTCGCGGGCCGAATTACCAACTCACATGCCTTACCATTCAGCGCCGCTCGACCTGGCTTTTCACGCTCTCAGCGACCCAACCCGCAGAGCCGTGATTTCCCGGCTCGTGGAGGGCGAATTGCCCGTGAGTGCCTTGGCCGAGCCTTTCGATATGGCGCTCCCGTCATTTTCACAGCATTTGAGAGTGCTGGAGGATTGCGGATTGATCGAAAGCGAGAAGCGCGGCCGCAGTCGTTGGTGCCGGCTGGTGCCGACACGCTTCGAAGAGGCGGCGGACTGGATGGAGACGGAGCGTCGGCGATGGACCGAGCGGCTGGATCGCTTGGAAGTTTATCTGGACAGTGGGGGCCATAAAGAATGACGGATACAGCAAAATGGTTTGAGACCTGGTCGCCCGAACGCGAAATCGTTTTGGTGAAGGTATTGAATCACCCCCGCGAAACGGTGTTTGCCGCCTGGACGGATCCCAAGGCGCTGGCTGAGTGGTACGGGCCGGCAGGATTCAGCATCGAGACCCGCGAAGCCGACATCCGCGAAGGCGGGGTCTGGAGGTTCGACATGGTGGGAATCTTCGAGGGTCAGGAGCAGCGCTTCGAGAACCTGATGCGCTTTGTGGAAATTGCGCCGAACGAGCGGATTGTAATCGACTATGGTACGCCAGACCCCGACGATCCCGATCGTTTCCACATGGTGGTGACGTTCGACGAACAGGCCGATGGAAAGACGGTGCTGACAATGCGTCAGCTCCACCCCAGCCGCGCGCGGCGTCAGGCGGTCGTCAGCTTCGGCGCGGTTGAATACGGGTTGCAGACGCTGGACGGCCTCGCCGCGTGGCTGGACAGCTGAGCGATCGCCCGCTCGGTGCCGGACTTGCAGATTGGCGACGGCCGAAGTGGCGCACCCACGCGGTGGGCGCAAATATGGTGTTTGCCCTCTGGCAGTGGAAAAGACGAGCCGGGGCGCAGCCGCACACAAAGGGCGATTTGTGACTCAAATCGGGAAAACCGCCCTGACGATCGCCAACCATCGGCAGAAGTGCCGCCCTCCCAAAAGAGCGGCGAAGCGACGCCAGTGGCCGATCAGACAGGGCGAATTCGATAGGCGCAGCGGCGCGCGCCTTGAATGATATGCTCGGTCCGTTCGATATCGCAGGCGGGGCCCAGCATTTCTCTGAATATCGCCAGCTCGGATCTGCAGAAGCCCTGACAGGCGGTGGCCGCGGCACAGATCGGGCAATGGTTCTCGACCAGCAGCCAGCCGTCTCCGTCGTCGGCTTTGCAATACT
Source organism: uncultured Nitratireductor sp. (assembly GCF_913053745.1). GTDB lineage: Bacteria > Pseudomonadota > Alphaproteobacteria > Rhizobiales > Rhizobiaceae > Nitratireductor. The sequence goes on along the minus strand of NZ_CAJXGF010000040.1, from coordinate 16,751 downwards.
CCGCCATATAGCCTTCGCGCGTGCGCAGTGTGGCCAATGCCGCGAGCCGTTGTTCCAGGGATTTCGCCTTGCCGATCTCGGCACGGTAGATGCGCCGCATTTCGTCTTCGCGTGCGGCGATCAACTGTTCGAGCGTGTCGTTGCCGAGAAGCTCGCGAATGTTGCGCAGCAGGCTGACGGTGATTTCGGCATGGGTGTCGGGAAACTGGGCGTGTCCGTGCGACGTCAGGCGCCAGAACTGGGCCGGCCGGCCGACCCCGCGCGAGACAGCCTCGGTTTCAACCAGGTCTTCCGCTGCAAGCTTCGTAAGTTGCTGCCGCGCGTTCTCACCGGTCGTGCCGAGCACCTGCCCGAGATCGGACGCCGTCTGCGGCCCGCGGGTCTTCAAAAGGAGCAGGAGCCGCTGTGAAGGGGAGCGGTTGGATGGGGTTTCTTTTTCCAAGCTTATGCTTGACATATCTGCGCTGTTCTTTATTCAAAGCAAGGGCTTGTTTTATAGAGTGTTTGGGGTTCGATCAAGGGAGCGGGTTCCCGGCAGGATGGTGCAGCGGTCCCACAAGGCATGACAAACTTTCGATCGAGGCTCGAAGCCCGCATTGCCTCCGGACAAGACAGCGCTCTTTTGCGTTTCACCTTGGGCTGTGCGTTTCGCAAGGATCGCGACCATCTCTCGGCGCTGCATCATTTGCGAGAGGCGGTGAAACTGGATCCCGACTACTCGGCCGCCTGGGTCATGTTGGTCAAAACCTGCGCCGAGGCTGGGAACGATCACGATGCGCTGGACGCATGCCGGATCGGAGTGACCGTGGCCGACCGAAATGGCGACATCCAGGCCTCTCGGCAAATGCGCGTGTTTCTGCGAGATTGCAGCAACATGCTCCGAATGCCGGCGGCAGTGCCGACCAATAGGTCTCGTGCATCTCTCGTCGATGGCCGGGCCAGGCATGAATGACGGCCGGCTGAACAAAATATTTGATAGAACCGTATCCTGTCGGCACTCGGCGTGGTGCCGATATGTGGTCCATGAGCGTGGATACGAGACACTGCCTGCAACAACCCGCGGAAGGATGTTGCTGACCATTGAGACGGACTGTCGTCATCTCTTGAGAGTTGAGTCATGAAGAACGAAGCCCTTGTTGCGAACTGCGTCGGAACCTACGAAGAACGGGTCCCCGTCAATGCACTTCGCGGGCATTTTCATCGCGCGTGGTTCAAGCGATATCCGCGGGAGGTCCCGAAAACGGTCCAGGTCGTTCCGGACGGTTGTGTCGACCTGCTTTGGTGCGACGATCACTTCGTTGTCGCGGGGCCCGATGCCACCGCCGCCAGTTCCAATTCGCGATCGGGCGGATTCGTTCTCGGAATCCGCTTCAAACCAGGGGCTGCGCGCCGTTGGCTTGACATGCCGATGACGGAGATCGTCGGCATGCAGGTCGACATGCAGGACATTTGGGGACAAACGGCCCGCGAGATCGCCGAAGGAATGCAGGAAGCGAGCGGTCTGGAAGAGCAATTCGGCCTGTTGAATGCGCTGCTTGCGAAGATGGCGCCGTCGATAGAGCCTGTCTCGGGGGAGGGGGCGGCAATATTCGGGGCGCTTGAGCGCGGCGTGGGAAACGATACCGGTGGGCAGGTAGACATATTGGCCGCTGGGTTGGCTGTCAGTGGGCGAACGCTGCGGCGCAGAAGTCGAGAGCTTTTCGGATACGGCCCGAAGACCCTTCACCGGATACTTCGCTTCCAGCAATTTATGGCGCTGGCCCGGCTTCCCGGCCGCCGAGGCATGGCGGAATTGGCGAGCGCGGCGGGATACTCGGATCAGGCCCATCTCAATCGCGAAGTCCGCGCACTCTGTTCAATGACCGCCGGAGATCTGGTTCGGCAGATCGCCTCCTGAATGGCCGTTTTGTTCAATACGGACCGTGTCTTTCGCCCTACCGTCGGCCTGCCTACAGACTTTCAAGGAGGCCTCATGGGTACGAAAGGCAATGATCGACAGATCGACAATATCGAGTTCAACGTGAGCGACATCGAGCGCTCGCGGGAGTTTTATGGAAAAGCGTTCGGCTGGACATTCACCGATTACGGACCGACCTATTGCGAATTTACCGACGGGCGGCTGACGGGCGGTCTGACCACGAGCGGGCCGGTCGGGTCCGGCGGTCCACTCGTAATTCTTTATGCCGACGACCTTGCCGAAACGCAGAAACGTGTCGAAGCGGCAGGCGCCAGGATCGTCAAGCCGGCATTTTCTTTTCCCGGTGGCCGGCGGTTTCATTTTCAGGATCCCGACGGTTACGAGCTCGCCGTTTGGTCCGAGAATTAGTCGCGATGGCCGCATATTTGTACGATGCCGGGCTGTTCTTGCTTGGCGGTGTTTTTGCATGGGTCGGAATTGAACACTTTCTTCGGTTCGAAACGATTGCGGCCCAGCTCGCCGAACAGGACTTTCCCGCGCCGCGTCTCCTGCTGGCAGCAGGCTCCATTGTGGAAATCATCGCCGGCGTCTGCCTCGCCGCCGGTTTTGCCGTGCCATTTGCGGCGGCGGCTCTGATCGTGTTCACGATTGCCGCCAATATGCTGGTTCTCACCTTCTGGCGTCATTCCGGTCCGCAGAGACAGGGACTGCGGTCCGCTTTCATCGTCAACTTCGCCGTTGTCGGAGGATTGCTCGCTGTTGCGGCCGGAGCGCGTTGAATATTGAAACGAAGAGGCGGATGGCGATCCGCCTCGTTCGCCACACGCTTCTCATCGCATTGCAGTTGCGGCCGCATGGCGGCGGGCAGCGCGATCGCCGGACCAGTCCACCGCCGCCTCATCGGCAAGCGGAGGCGCGCCACATGGTCCTGCGGCGAGTTCGCAACCGCAGGCTTCATCGAGGATGAAATCACGAAACGCGGCCAGACGCTGGTCCTTCGTTTGTCCTTCCGGCCAGGTGAGCGCATAGACATGCGATGCAAGCGCCACGACGTTCTCGCCATAGGGTCTGACAAGTCGTCCTGCCGCGAGTTCGGCGTTGATCATCGGTGAGCGGCCAAGCGCGATCCCCAGGCCGTCGATCGCCGCAGAAAGCGCCACGCCATAGTGGCTGAAGCGCAGCCGCGGTTGTTGTGCTGTGCCCGTATCCACATTCAAGCGCTTTAGCCAGAATCCCCAATCCATCGCCTGGTCTGGAGCCGGCTCTTCCTCGATCAGCGTGTGGGCCGTGAGATCGAATCTCTGCGCGCTTCCTCCGCTGCGGTCCAGCAGTGCCGGGCTGCAGACCGGATAGCTCTCCTCGCGAAACAGCAACAATTCGTTTTCCGCTGTCGGCCGATCGGCGGGATGTGCGACGATCGCCGCATCGAAGCCGTCGCGCGCGAAATCCGGCGCGCGAAAGTCGAGCATCGACAACCGGATCTCGATGTTGGGATGAAGCGTCGCCAGCCGACCGAGGCGCGGCACCAGCCACCAGGTCGCAAAGGCGGTTGGAACGGCAATGGTGAGGATGCCGGACTGACTCTTGCAACGGATGCGGTCCGTCGCCCCTAGAATCATGTCGAGCCCGGCTCGCACGGCCTCCAGCAGGATCTTGCCGTCCGCGGTCAACTCGATCCCGGGATTGTGGCGCCAGAACAGCGGGACACCGAGAAACCCTTCGAGCGCCTTGATCTGATGGCTGACCGCGCTCTGTGTGAGCGACAGATCTCCCGCAGCAAGCGTAAAGCTGCCCTTGCGCGCGACCGCCTCGAATGTCCGCAAAGTCGTCAAGGGCGGGACCGAACGATAGGAATTTGCGGAGGCGTTCCACATGGGATCATCTCCCCATTGTTTGAGCCGACTTCACGGCTTGCCGGAAGTCGGCCCCAGTTTCAGACGCGTGCGAGCTCAGCCTCCGCGAACTCATAATTCGCAAGCCTGTCGAGGAAGTTCGCCACATAGTCGGGGCGACGATTGCGGAAATCCACGTAGTAGCTGTGTTCCCACACATCGAGGCCGAGCAGTGCCTTGCCTTGGCCGGCGGCCAGCGGATTGCCCGCATTGGCGCTCTTGGTGACCTTCAGCTTCCCGTCATCGCCAAGCACGAGCCACGCCCATCCCGAGCCGAACTGCGTGGTCGCCGCCGTTTTGAACGCGTCCTTGAACGCTTCCACGCTGCCGAAATCCTCGCCGATCTTCTTTTCGAGCGACCCCGGCATCCCGCCGCCCTTGGGCGAAAGCGCCTGCCAGAACAGGATATGGTTCCAGTGCTGACCGGCATTGTTGAACACCGGCGCGAGGTCGGCCTGACCGGCGGCCAGCAGGATGATGTCCTCGAGAGATTTATCCTTCAGCGCGTCGTTCTTTTCCACGAAGCCGTTCAGTGCCGTTACATAGGCCTGATGGTGTTTGCCATGATGAAGCTCCAGCGTCTCCTGGCTCATCCCTGCGGCGGCGAGAGTGCTGGTGGAATAGGGAAGGGCGGGAAGTTCGAATGCCACGATCGGCTCCTTTCGGATATCTGAAGGTGAGTGACCTCGTTGCCCAATGTTCCAAGGGCACGAACCCACCTTTATCGATGGATGCTGTTGTCAGGCGTTTGATTTGGGAACGCGCACCCTATTTTGTCAAGCAATAACTTGGAGAATAAATCTCTGCCTTGCGCTACTTCGGGCGCTACCACTGGCTGACTGGGCCTCGATCCGGTTCGCCGAATACCGAACTTACGGTTCGATTTCCCTGCGCGAATAAAAGCAATCTGCGATCGATCATACGATTTTCGCCGGGCGACGCTCTCCAACTCTCGTGCCAGCCTGACGGCAGGGCGACCAGAACCGGCTTTCGGCCAATACCGCATGAATTCATCTAATGGGATCGTGAGGAGTTATAATTTGCATAGTGATTAATTGGAAAAATATAACAGCCCTACTCATGATTTCGGCGTAGGCCCTGTGGTGGGACGGGCCGATCTCCTGACCACGAACCACGGGCAGGATCGTTATCCGGCGAGAACGCTCCACCCGAACGAGAACAACGACGGAGAGCTGAATGACAACCAAAGGATCCTGGGGCGAATTGTTCCGCGGCCGCTCCGCCTTGCAGGCGATTACGCTGTCAGGCGGCGTCGGACTGCACGCCGTCAATGTCTATGTCGCGACGACAATCCTCCCATCTGTGGTGCGCGACGTTGGCGGCCTCGACTATTATGCCTGGAATACAACCTTGTTCGTGGTCGCGTCCATTGTCGGTTCGGCTCTATCGGCCCGGCCGTTGCAGACCTTCGGGCCCCGCGGAGCGTTCGGCCTCGCCCTGCTGCTTTTCACCGCCGGCTCTCTCGTTTGTGGTGTCGCTCACTCCATGCAGGTCATGCTTGTGGGCCGCACACTGCAGGGATTTGGCGGCGGCCTGGTCTTCGCACTGTCCTACGTCATCATTCGACTGATCTACAGCGAAGCCCTTTGGCCGCGCGCCATGGCGCTGGTCTCCGGCATGTGGGGCATTTCAACCCTGTTCGGACCGGCGGTGGGTGGTATCTTTGCCGAAATGGATGCCTGGCGAGCAGCATTCTGGACCGTGGCGGGCATTGCAGTCCTGCTCCTGCTGCTTGCCTTCGCAGTTCTGCCAAAACGGACGACCGACGAGGATAGACGGGCGCCGATAGCTTTCGCGCAACTTGTCCTGCTGGCCGGAGCGGTGCTGGCCATATCGATCGGTAGCGTCTCCAAGGCCATCAATCACAACATCATCGGCATCGCTGTAGCGCTGGTGCTGGTTATACTCCTTTGCGTGATCGAGGGGCGGGCGTCGACGCGCCTGTTTCCACATCGTGCCCTCAATGTGTTTTCGCCGCTCGGAGCCGCATACGCCGCCCTTGCTCTGCTCGTCTTCTCCGTTCCGGGCAGCGAGATCTTCGTCCCCTATTTCCTCCAGATCCTGCATGGGCTTTCACCGCTTGCCGCCGGTTATCTGGCCGCCGTGATGGCTGCCAGCTGGACCGTTGCGCAGATTGGCGGGGCAGGCCTTAAGGGCAGTGGAGCGCGCAAGGCAATTGTGTTGGCGGGTCCGATCATGATTGTTGGCTTTCTCGGCATGGCCTGGCTCACACCGATCCAGAGCGACGTTGATGTCAAGCTGCTGGCAGCGCTCGTCGTTGCCTTGCTGCTGATAGGCTTTGGCGTTGGCCTCGCGTGGCCGCATCTTCTGACACGCGTCCTGCACGTCGCGCCTGAGGACGAACAAAATCTGGCTGCATCGGCTATCACCACGATCCAGCTCTTCGCTACCGCGCTTGGCGCTGCCGTGGCGGGAATGATCGCCAACCTTGCCGGGCTGACCAACCCGGGCGGTGTCGAGGGAGCGGCCACCGCTGCCCATTGGCTCTTCCTGCTCTTCGCCATCGCACCGCTCTTGGCGTTTCCTATTGCCATCTCGATTACGAACGGCATGCGCGCTGCGGGAAGGAGTGCCGGCGCGTAAGATGTCGGGGCCACTGGCTACTGAACGAACACATATAAGCCCCCGCGACATGCCACCAAGTAGTGTCGCGGAGATTCAATTGTCCCACAAATCCGCTTGGGAGGTCACCGGCCTCTCCATGCCACTACAACGGTATCGATCGGCAGTGACCGTGAGATTTCTTCACCGATATCGTGTCAGGGAATAAGCTATGCGCAGAAGACCCTACAGCAGGAGTAACCGCGAAATTGTTGAGCGCTCGGTATTCAGTGGGCGCATTCCGATGGCTGCTCTCGTTCAGACGCGCGCAGTTGCGGAATATCTGAGTTTTCATTGTGCTGCCGCTGCGCTCGGCATCAGCCAATCGAGCGTCAGCGCACGTGTGAAAGCGCTGGAGGAAGAACTCGGTATTCTTTTGTTCGAGCGTAACACGCGGGGCGTGAGGCTGACGGATGCTGGCCACCAGTTTGTCAGCGAGATTGATGCTGCTTTTGAGATTCTGGATCGTGCAATCAAAACTGCAGGAATGCACGCGCGTGGTGAACAAGGTACACTGCGCGTCGGTGTCTACGCTCTTGTCTCAGGCGGGCCACTCGATGTGCTTCTGGAACGCTTTCGTAGGTCGTATGCAGATGTGACATTGGATATAGCAGAGACGTCCGCGAGAGAAGCTCAAGTCCAAGTGCGAGACGGACATCTCGATGTTGCCTTTATGCCATATGCCAACGAGGTATCGGATCTACATTCCCGATTACTCTGGCGAGACCGGTTGATGGTGGCTCTCCCGGAGACGCATCCGCTAGCGAAAATGCAACATGTCGAATGGTCCCAACTCGCGGATGAGAATTTTCTTGTTCGTCGTGGCGGCGCTGGTCCCCAAGTTCATGACCTGATTTTGGACCGTTCGGCCGGCCGCCGGCCAGTTCCTAATATCATCCGCTTTGACGTCGGTCGTGATACTCTTCTGTCAATGATCGCAGCGGGCTATGGGATTTCGGTATTTGTCGAGGAGAATGCAACAACCATAGCGCGGAATGTCGCTTTCGTGCCGATCAGTGACGAACCTGAATCCGCACCGTTTTCGGCAGTTTGGTCGCCCAAGAACAGCAAGCCGGCTCTTAGGAAACTCTTCACGCTCGCTGCCGATATACTGCGGATTCCCCAATCGACATAATTCTCTTGCTTGCTTGATTCTGCATCAATAGGCAACCCATCCCATTTGCCGCCGATAGTACCCCACAGCCCTCCCGCATCATATTTTCTGTTGCCTATTGTAGAAATGCCTATTCTCTGATCGGCTCCACCCTTTTTCCCGATTGGAGTCTGCATGCGCGGAGGCCGAATACTCTGGGGTCAGATCGCTGTGGTCTTCGCCATCGTTACGATGATGACCTGGGCGGCGACACAATGGACCGCATGGCGGCTCGGCTTTCAGCCGCAACTTGGCAATCCGTGGTTCGACCTGGCCGGGTGGCCGATCTATGATCCGCCGGCGTTCTTCTGGTGGTGGTTCTCCTTTGACGCCTATGCGCCGGCGATCTTTGTCGAGGGCGCGATCATCGCCGCGTCCGGCGGATTTATCGCTATCGTCGCAGCGATCCTCATGTCGATTATCCGGGCACGGGAAGCCCAGAGCGTCGCCACCTACGGTTCTGCACGATGGGCCGAGGACAAGGAAATCCACACTGCTGGTCTGCTTGACCCCGATGGCGTCGTGCTCGGCCAATATGAACGCGACTATCTGCGCCATGACGGACCTGAGCATGTCCTGTGTTTTGCCCCGACCCGTAGCGGCAAAGGCGTCGGTCTGGTGGTGCCGACGCTGCTGACCTGGCCGGGAAGCTGTATCGTTCACGACATCAAGGGCGAGAACTGGACGCTGACGGCGGGTTTCCGGGCGAAGCACGGCCGTGTCCTTTTGTTCGATCCGACCAACGCGAAATCGTCCGCCTACAACCCGCTGCTGGAGGTGCGGCAAGGGGAATGGGAAGTCCGCGACGTGCAGAACATCGCGGATATTCTTGTTGACCCCGAAGGCAGCCTCGACAAGCGAAATCATTGGGAAAAAACCAGTCATGCCTTGCTGGTCGGCGCGATCCTGCACGTTCTCTATGCCGAACACGACAAGACACTGGCCGGTGTGGCCAATTTCCTGTCCGATCCAAAGCGGCCGGTCGAAGTCACGCTGCGCGCGATGATGGATACGCCGCATCTGGGGGAGGCCGGCGTGCATCCCGTCGTGGCATCGGCGGCGCGCGAGTTGTTGAACAAGGCAGATAACGAACGATCGGGCGTGCTGTCTACCGCCATGTCCTTTCTCGGCCTTTATCGCGATCCCGTCGTTGCCAGGGTAACGCGACGCTGCGATTGGCGCATCGCCGATCTTGTCGGAAGCAAGGAGCCGGTCAGCCTCTACCTGGTCGTGCCGCCGTCCGATATCAACCGGACGAAGCCGCTGATCCGGCTAATCCTCAACCAGGTCGGCCGCAGGCTGACCGAGGAACTAGAGACATCGAGCGAGCGGCATCGCCTGCTGCTGATGCTCGACGAGTTCCCGGCGCTCGGGCGGTTGGATTTCTTCGAGTCAGCCCTGGCGTTTATGGCCGGCTACGGTCTCAAGAGCTTCCTGATCGCGCAGTCGCTGAACCAGATCGAGCGTGCCTACGGGCAGAACAACTCGATCCTCGACAATTGCCATGTCCGCGTCGCCTTCGCCACCAACGACGAACGCACGGCCAAGCGCGTGTCAGACTCACTCGGCACTGCGACCGAGCTGCGCGATTCCACCAACTATGCCGGACATCGCCTCGCGCCCTGGCTCGGGCATCTCATGGTTTCGCGGCAGGAGACGGCGCGGCCGCTGCTGACGCCGGGTGAAATCATGCAGCTTCCGCCCACCGACGAGATCGTCATGGTTGCAGGCACCCCGCCGATCCGCGCCACCAAGGCCCGCTATTACGAGGATGTGCGCTTCACCGAGCGGGTTTTGTCGCCGCCTGATTTGGCATCCGAGCCCGTTGCGCTGAAGCCTTCCTCGGATGACTGGTCGAACCGTGTCGTCACCACGACCAGTGCTACCGGCATGGCTGCGGTGAGCCGCACCGAAGGCGATCCCGCCAATGCCGGTATCCGCCGCGAGCCGGAACTGCCCGAACATGAGGAAATCGTCCCGCCGTCTCCTCCGCCCGCGCATGAGTTCGACATGCTGGACGACAAACCCGACGTCGACACGAACAAGGCCCGCGCCATGCGCGTACGCATGCGCACTGTTGCACGGCACGCGTCGATGAACCCCGACGACGGCATCGAGCTTTGAGGGAGGCATCATGACAACCCGAACCCGCATGAATGTCTATTTCGATCCCGAACTCCTCAAGCAGGTCGAGTCGCTATCTCTGCGCCGCAAGGTTTCCAAGTCCGCCATTGTCGAGGCGGCCGTTGCATCCTTCCTTTCCGGCGATTCCGCCGAGCAACTCGAGGCGGCAATGTCGCGCCGTCTGGACAAGCTCGGTCGCCAGGTCGATACGCTCGACGAAGATCTCGCCGTCCTCGGCGAGACCGTCTCGCTATTCATCCGCTTCTGGCTGACCGTTACGCCACCGCTGCCGGAAGGCGCGCAGACGTCAGCGCGAGCGAAAGGCGCGGAGCGGTTCGAGGGTTTCATGCAAAGCCTTGGCCGGAAACTGGCGACGGGAGACAGGTTCCTGAAAGAGTTGTCGCGCGATATCGATTCGTTTGACGACGATCCATCGCCAGATCAATCCGACGCGAACAGCGACCGTTCCTGAATTCTTGACCCGTCCTATTTGCCGCCGATCACCGCCGACGGCCGCACGCGCGTAAATAGGTGTTGAACCGGCCGGAGTTCGGGTTTTCTTAATCGACTCCGATGCGGGGACCGTTGGTCGTGCCCCGTCAGAAAACGGGGCCGAGATGACTGCCACACATCACAAACCGGAAGCGATGGCACGAGGCGCGCGCATGCTGCGTACCGCGCTCGGCCCGTCTGTCGGCCAGCTTCTCGCAGACCCGGCTGTCATCGAGGTGATGCTGAACCCGGACGGCCGCATCTGGGTGGACCGGCTGTCGGAAGGGCTGGCCAACACGGGCGAGCTGATGTCACCCGCCGATGGCGAACGCATCATCCGCCTCGTCGCGCATCATATCGGCGCCGAGGTGCATACCCTTAGCCCTCGCGTTTCAGTCGAACTTCCCGAAACTGGAGAGCGGTTCGAAGGGCTTTTGCCGCCAGTTGTGGCCGCGCCTACATTCGCCATCCGCAAACCCGCCGTAGCGGTGTTCACGCTCGACGATTATGTGGCGGCCGGCATCATGACCAGCCTTCAGGCTGAAGTGCTCCGCCTGAACGTTGCGACACGCGCCAATATCCTTGTGGCCGGCGGCACCTCAACCGGGAAAACCACGCTCACCAACGCTTTGCTCGCCGAAGTGGCGAAGGGCGCGGATCGTGTCGTCATCATCGAGGACACGCGCGAACTGCAATGCGCCGCGCCAAACCTCGTCGCCATGCGTACCAAGGATGGCGTGGCGACGCTCTCCGATCTGGTGCGGTCCTCGCTGCGCCTGCGCCCCGACCGCATCCCTATCGGCGAAGTGCGCGGCTCCGAAGCCCTCGACCTGCTCAAAGCATGGGGGACCGGCCACCCCGGCGGTATCGGCACGATCCATGCCGGTTCCGGCATCGGCGCGCTGCGCCGGCTCGAACAACTCATCCAGGAAGCCGTCGTCACTGTCCCGCGCGCGCTGATCGCCGAGACCATCGACCTCGTGGCCGTCCTGTCCGGTCGCGGCTCCGCGCGCCTGCTGGATGAACTTGCCCGCGTCGAAGGGCTTGGGCCGGACGGTGACTACCGCATCACCCCCGCAACCGACTCAAAGGGAGATCCTTCATGATCCGCAGCGCCCTGCGCATCCGTCGTCATATCTCGACGGCTGCCACCATTGCCTATGTCGGTCTCTTTCTCGCGCCCGCCGCCCGCGCCTCCGGCTCGTCGATGCCGTGGGAAGCGCCGCTGCAATCGATCCTGGAATCCATCGAGGGGCCGGTCGCCAAGATCATCGCCGTGATCATCATCATCGTCACCGGCCTGACGCTGGCGTTCGGCGACACCGGCGGCGGTTTTCGGCGACTGATCCAGATCGTGTTCGGCTTGTCGATCGCCTTTGCGGCATCCAGCTTCTTCCTGTCGTTCTTCTCCTTCGGCGGCGGGGCGCTCGTCTGATGGCGGAGGGTCTCGAACAGATCGACGCGGTGCCGGGATTTTCCATTCCGGTCCATCGCGCGCTGACTGAGCACATTCTGCTCGGCGGCGCCCCGAGAAGCATCGCCATCATGAACGGCACGCTTGCCGGAGCTCTGGGCCTCGGACTGCGCCTCTGGCTGGTCGGCCTCGGTATCTGGGCAATCGGCCACTTCCTAGCGGTCGGGGCGGCGAAGCGCGATCCGCTCTTCGTGGAGGTCGGTCGCCGGCACCTGCGCATCCCCGACCATCTGTCGGTGTGAGGGTGTGGCCATGATGAACCTTGCCGAATATCGCCGCACCGCATCCCGTCTCGCCGACTATCTGCCCTGGGCGGCGCTGCTCGATCAGGGCGTCGTGCTCAACAAGGACGGCTCGTTTCAGAGGACGGCGAAGTTTCGCGGCCCCGATCTGGATTCCGCCGTTGCGGCTGAACTGGTCGCGGTCGCCAGCCGCATCAACAATGCCTTCCGCCGTCTCGGATCAGGCTGGAGTATCTTTGTCGAAGCACAGCGCAGCGAGGCGGCGACCTATCCTGACAGCCGTTTCCCCGATGCCGCATCGGCGCTGATCGATGCCGAGCGCAAGGCGCAGTTCGAAGAAGAAGGCAGTCATTTCGAGGCTCGCTACTATCTCACTTTCCTCTGGTTGCCGCCTGCCGAAGACGCGGCCCGCGCGGAAACCTGGCTCTACGAAGGGCGTGAGCAATCCGGGGTCGATCCATGGGAACTCCTGCGCGGCTTCATCGACCGCACCGACCGCGTGCTGGCGCTGCTCGACGGCTTCATGCCGGAATGCGGCTGGCTCGATGATACCGAGACGCTGACCTACCTGCATTCGACGATTTCCACGAACCAGCAGCGCGTGCGCGTGCCCGAAGTGCCGATGTATCTCGACGCGCTGCTGGCCGACCAGCCATTGACCGGCGGGCTGGAGCCGCGCCTTGGCGACGCGCATCTGCGCGTGCTGACCATCGTGGGATTCCCGACCGCGACGACGCCGGGCCTGCTCGACGAGATGAACCGGCTGCCGTTCCCCTACAGGTGGAGCACGCGCGCGATCCTGCTCGACAAGACCGATGCGACCCGGCTGCTGACCCGCATCCGCCGCCAGTGGTTCGCCAAGCGCAAGTCCATCGCAGCGATCCTGAAAGAGGTGATGACGAACGAGGCGGCTGCCCTTGTGGACACCGACGCCGCCAACAAGGCGCTCGACGCCGACATGGCCTTGCAGGAGCTTGGGGCGGACGTGGCGGGCATGGCCTACGTCACGGCTACCGTCACCGTTTGGGATGCCGACCCGCGCATAGCCGACGAGAAACTGCGCCTGGTCGAGAAGATCGTTCAGGGCCGCGACTTCACCGCCATGGCCGAAACCGTCAACGCGGTGGACGCATGGCTCGGCAGCCTGCCCGGACACGCTTACGCCAATGTCCGCCAGCCGCCCATCAGCACATTGAATCTCGCCCACATGATCCCGCTTTCAGCAGTGTGGGCGGGGCCGGAACGGGACGAGCATTTCGGCGACGCTCCGCTGCTTTATGCCAGGACCGAAGGCTCCACCCCGTTCCGGTTTTCCCTCCATGTCGGCGATGTCGGTCACACCCTCGTCGTTGGTCCAACCGGCGCGGGCAAGTCCGTGCTGCTCGCCGCGATGGCGCTCCAGTTCCGCCGCTATTCGGGATCACAGGTTTTCTCCTTCGACTTCGGCGGCAGCATCCGCGCCGCCGCGCTCGCCATGGGCGGCGACTGGCACGACCTCGGCGGCGGGTTGACGGAAGGGGCAGATAGCGCCGTTTCGCTCCAGCCGCTCGCCCGTATCCACGATACCTACGAGCGCGCCTGGGCCGCCGACTGGATCGTTGCGATCCTCACGCGCGAGGGCGCCGTGATCACGCCCGAGGTCAAGGAGCATCTCTGGACGGCGCTGACCTCGCTCGCCTCCGCGCCGGTCGAAGAGCGCACGATCACTGGTCTTGTGGTCCTCTTGCAATCCAACGACCTCAAGCAAGCGCTTCGGCCATACTGCGTCGGTGGGGCCTACGGCCGGCTGCTCGACGCCGAGACCGAACATCTCGGCTCGGCCGACGTGCAGGCGTTCGAGATCGAGGGGCTGGTCGGCACGGGTGCCGCGCCCGCAGTGCTGGCGTATCTGTTCCATCGCATCGGCGACCGACTCGACGGACGGCCCACGCTGCTCATCATCGACGAGGGTTGGCTGGCGCTGGACGACGAAGGCTTTGCCAGTCAGCTCCGCGAGTGGCTGAAGACGCTCAGGAAAAAGAACGCCTCTATCATCTTCGCCACGCAGAGTCTCAGCGACATCGACAACTCCGAGATTGCGCCCGCCATCATAGAAAGCTGCCCGACGCGGTTGCTGCTGCCGAACGAGCGGGCCATCGAGCCGCAGATCACCGCGATCTATCGCCGCTTCGGCCTCAATGACCGCCAGATCGAAATCCTCGCAAGGGCCACGCCCAAACGGGATTATTACTGCCAGTCACGCCGCGGCAACCGCCTGTTCGAGCTTGGCCTGTACGAAGTCGGGCTCGCGCTCTGCGCTGCATCCTCCAAATCCGACCAGACCGAAATTGCGCGCATCCATGCCGAACACGGACGCAACGGCTTCCTTGCCGCCTGGCTGTGCCATCGCTGCGTCGATTGGGCTGCCGGGCTGATTCCCGACCTGACCAATCTCGCGCCGGACGGGCCGGTAGAGAAGCACACATCGCCTCCCGCCGCGCCAACAGAGCCCGAACCGGACGACTCCATACCGGCCGGAACGGAACCCGCCCCCACCCTAAACGAAGAGGATATCCTTCCATGACCCGAACTCGTGTTTTCCGTTTCGCCAGCGCCTCGGCACTCGCGCTGGCCCTTGCCGCACCGGTCGCACTGTCTCCCATACTGGCGAGCCCGGCCCATGCGCTCTTTGGTCTCGGCCGCATCGTCTACGACCCGACCAATCATGCCGAGAACCTCCTGACGGCGGCGCGCACCCTCGAGCAGATCAACAACCAGATCCAGCAGCTCCAGAATGAGGCGCAGATGCTCATCAACCAGGCCCGCAACCTCGCGAGCCTGCCGCATTCCTCGCTCCAGCAACTCCAGCAGAATGTGCAACGCACACAGCAATTGCTCGGAGAGGCGCAGAACATCGCTTTCGATGTGCAGGAGATCGACCGCATGTTCCAGCAGGACTACGCCAATCTCGATCTTTCCGCGACCGACACGCAATTGATCGCCGATGCTCGTTCGCGCTGGGAAAACACCGTGGGCGGCCTTCAGGACGCCATGCGCGTCCAGGCCGGTGCCGTCGGCAATATCGATACCAACCGCGCCGAGATGTCCACGCTCGTCGGTCAGAGCCAGGGGGCGACCGGCGCGCTGCAAGCCACGCAGGCCGGCAATCAGTTGCTCGCCCTGCAATCGCAGCAGCTTTCCGATCTGATCGCCGTGATGTCCGCCAATGGCAGGTCAGAGGCGCTGATCGAGGCTGAGCGCGCCACGGCCGCCGAGCAGGGGCGCATCCAGCGCGAGCGTTTTCTGACGCCGGGCAGCGGCTACCAGCCCGGTAACGCGCAGATGTTCAACAACGACAACTGACGGGACTAGAGGACATTCCATGGACGGCAAGATGCTGGCCCGGCTCGGGATGATCATATTCGTGGCCATTGCGATCACCGCCACGGTGATCGAGATGACCCGGAAGGACGAACCGGTGCCGGCAAGGACGGCACCGACATTTCAGCCTGGGGCCGATCCTCTCCGCGAAAGCCTGCGCCGGTGCCAGCAGATGGGAGAGGCAGCCGTGAGCGACCCCGACTGCCTCGCCACCTGGGCCGAATCCCGTGACCGCTTCCTTGGCCGCGCACCTGCGCCCTCCGCGCCAAACGACGACGAGGAGCAGTGAGCGCATGGGCGGCACGGGCGTCATCGACGATTTTCTCGGAGTCTTCACAAGCTATATCGACTCCGGCTTTGGCCTGCTCGGCGGTGAGGTGGCGTTCATCGCCACCACGCTTATCGTCATTGACGTGACACTGGCGGCCCTATTCTGGAGTTGGGGCGCCGACGACGACATCATGGCGCGGCTGGTCAAGAAAACCCTGTTCATAGGCGTTTTCGCCTATCTGATTTCCAACTGGAACGATCTGGCGCGCATAGTCTTCGAGAGCTTCGCCGGCCTCGGCCTGCAAGCCTCGGGCACCGGCTTTTCCACCGCCGATCTGATGCGCCCCGGCCGTGTCGCCCAGACCGGCCTCGATGCCGGACGGCCACTGCTCGACTCCATTTCCGACCTGATGGGTTATTGGGCCTTCTTCGAGAATTTCATCCAGATCGCCTGCCTGCTCTTCGCCTGGGCGCTGGTCATCCTCGCCTTCTTCATCCTGGCCATCCAGCTTTTCGTCACGCTGATCGAGTTCAAGCTGACCACGCTGGCCGGCTTCGTCCTCATTCCGTTCGGCCTCTTCGGCAAACCGCCGCGCGTCACGCGCCTGTCCCGCAAGGTTCTGGCAGGCGTCGGTGCAGTGGCCCTTCTCGGCATCGGCGGGGCCTTGATCTACGCTCTACAGTCGCCGGGCAGAGGTGGAAACGGTGAAGAACTCTATTCCACCGAAAACCGGTCCACGGCGGACGGGCTCACCGGTCTGCCGTCAGACTATACCGGGCCGGTTCTCGGCCCGGCGCTGCCGGGCGATCTCGGTCGTCCGATCCTCGACGCGCAGGATCGGGGACAGCCCGTTTCGCTTCCTGCCATCACGACACCTGCCGTCGATCCGGAGGAAGAGCGGCGGCGCGCCGAAGAAGAAGGGCACCGGGATGCTCGGCTGGCGCTATCTCGTGACGTCGAAGCCGATCCTGCTGCTCCTGCTTTTCTACATCGGGACGGCCTGCGCCAATGGGGCGATCACGCAGTTCTCGGTCGCGGCGCTGATCGATATCTACGGCATTCCGCTGACGCTCGCGAACACCGCGCTGACCGTCTACATGCTGGCGTCGCTGGCGGTGACGCTGCCGGGCGGCTGGCTCGCGGACAAGACGACGCGGCACAACATGGTGCTGATCGTCTGTT
>NZ_CAJXGF010000039.1 GCF_913053745.1 uncultured Nitratireductor sp. | reverse complement strand
GCAGCCATCGTCGCGCTTCCAGCAAGCGAAGCCGGCACCGCCCGCATCGAGCGGGAAGTTGACGCCTACCGCCTGCAGTTCGCGGCCGCCGGCGCCTTCGCCGGAACCGCGAGCCTGACCTACACTCTTTCCAACGCCGAGGGCACATCCGAACCGGCCACCGTGAGGATCGAGGTGATCGCCCGGTCCGATCCGACGCAGGATCCTGAGGTGATCGGCCTCATCCGCGCGCAGACGGAAGCGGCCAAGCGCTTTGCCCGCATGCAGACCGGCAATTTCAACCGCAGGCTCGAACAACTCCATGACGAGGGCTCGCGGCGGCAGAATTCGATGAACCTGAATGTCGGCGTGCAGACCGGTTCGTCCAACCGAAACGCCTATGTCGAAGAAAAGCTGCTGACCGAGCGACCGGCCGCACGCGCACTCGACCGGTCGACACGGAAAGCGGATCATAAAAAACGTCCGGCAAAACCGCGGTCGGAAAACCCCTTCGGCGAACTCGCCATCTGGACGAGCGGTTATGTCAATTTCGGCACCAGCGAGGATGGCGGGCTCGACCTCGATCACACGCTTGTCGGCGTCAGCGGCGGTCTTGACTATCGCTTCACGCCGCAATTCATCGCTGGCATCGGTTTCGGCTATGGTCGCGATACGACCGATGTCGGCGACAACGGCACCGAAAACCGAGCCCATGCAATTTCGCTCGCCGCATATGGCAGCTATCGGCCGGATCCCGCCATTTTCATCGACGGCCTCGTCGGCTACAGTTTTATGGACTTCGACAGTCGGCGCTCTGTCACCGCCACGGGCGATATCGCCAGCGGCGAGCGCGATGGCGATCAGCTCTTTGGTTCGCTGTCAGTGGGCTATGAGCATCGCCGCGACGGACTGCTCCTGTCGCCTTATGGGCGGCTGGAAGCCTCCCACTCGACACTCGACGCCTTCACTGAGACCGGCGGCGGTCTCTACAGCCTGACCTATGGCGAGCAGACGATCGACACGCTGTCGGGCGCGCTGGGCTTGCGCGCCAAATATGCCATAGCGATGAGTTGGGGCGTCTTCACCCCGCGCGGCCGGCTCGAATACACCCATGATTTCGAGGGATCGAATGGTGCCAGTCTCGGCTATGCCGATATCGGCGGCCTGCCCTACGCACTCGATATCGGGCCCTTCTCGCGCGATTTCCTGACCGTCGGCCTCGGCTTCGACGCCGACATCGGTGAAACCTGGACCCTCGGCTTCGATTATCGCACCGCCTTCGGCACCGACGACGACAGCCATGATCACACATTCGGACTCAAGCTGGGGGCAACGTTTTGACGGCTTGCGCATCGGGACCGGGCACTGTTCGGCGGTTCGACGCTACTGGTGAAGCGTCTTAACCCGGCAAAGGCGAAGAAAGTCCAAAGAACGGCCAAATCGGGCCCAACCAAATTCTGGTGCGAGAATCCTATGCTACAAGCCTCATGTCATCCACCATTAACGTATGGAGCAAAAGGATCACTGCCCCGGGCTCCTGTCGCCGGAGGTTGGCGCGAAACTGCGAATTGCGGTTTTGCGCGGAAAACGTCTTGCCGCCGATTTTTGCGACCTGTCAGGCTGAGCGCCTAGCACAGTGGGAACACCGAGAGGGACACAATGAGCCGTACACCAAAATCTGCTGCACTATCGCGCAGGAACTTTCTGCTGGCCGGGACGGCGTTGGTTATGATGTCGGCGCTCGGTCAGCCGGGACAGGCGCAGACTCTGGGTCACGCGACACCCGGTTCGGGAAAAACCGATAACCCATATCTCGGGTTGCAAGGCGGCGATGGTGGAGCACCAGGGCAAAGCGGTGAGAGGGGGCAAGGCGCTGGTGGCGGTTCAGGCGGTGTGGCTGGTAGTGGCCCCGGTGCTGATGGCGAGAGTGGCGGTGATGGGGATGGCGGCGCCGGAGGCGGTGGCGGGGGCGGCGCGCATGGGGGTGTGCTGGACAACGGCCTTTCAGGCAGCCTGGTTGGGGGCAATGGGGGCGATGGAGGCGACACTTCATCTGAGAAGGCGGGCGGCGGCGGTGCCGGTGGTGACGGCGCAATCGCTGACCACAGCGTCAATGCCGTCATCGAAAGTGGAGCGATGTTGCGCGGAGGTGACGGAGGGGCAGGCGGTGTAGCGGAGGGAAACCATCACCTTGGGACCATGAGCCCCGGTGGAGGAGGCGGTGCGGGTCTTTTTGCAACGGGCACAGACGTCAGCGTCCAACTGAGAGTGGATGGGCAGATAATCGGTGGGCGTGGAGGAAGCTACTCCGGTGGCGCAGGCGGCGGCGGGGGCGGCGCGGGTGTGGTTTCTTCGGACGGGGCCGCCCTGTCAATCGACCTCTACGGATCGATTGTCGGAGGCGATGCCGGGGTAGAAAGGGACGGAACCAGCGGAATAAGCGGATCCACCGGCGATGGTGGTGACGGAATCGTGGCCTCAATCGACAGCCCGGTCACGATTGTCCTTCGAGAAATCTCCTCCATTGTTCGCGGTGGGGACGGAATGGCGGGAGGCCGACCGTCGCTGGGTTCCGGGGGAGCTGGCATGCGCCTTCCGGGTGGTGGCAGCGTCGTCAACAATGGCACCATTCAAGGTGGCCTGGGCGGAGGAATGTTTGGTGCGAGTTTGGGTGAGGGAGCCGGCACTGGAAGTGGTGGCGCATCCGGGCATGCATATGTTTGGAGACGGGGAAATGGCGGCGCGGGGATTGTAGGTGCCAACCTGACGGTCGTGAACAGTGGTCTTATCGCCGGTGGCGCTTGTTTTGAACCATGCAACCCATCGGTGCCATCGCATGGCAATGCAATTAACTTCACCGGAGGCACCAACAGTCTCGAGCTGCGCGATGGTTTCTCGTTTGTCGGCAATGTGGTCGGCAATGGCGATAACGACACCCTCTCCCTCGGCGGTGATGCCGACAGCAACTTCGATGTCGGCGCCATCGGCCCGATCGGCGGCAGCGGGCAATACCAGGGATTCGAGACGTTCGAGAAGACGGGGGACAGCACCTGGACGCTGACGGGCACGACCGGTGCCGTTACGCCCTGGACGCTGAGCGATGGCACATTGTCGGTCTCCTCGGATGGCAATCTCGGCGATCCCGCGGGTGCGCTCACCTTCGACGGCGGCAGGCTACGGGTAACGGGCACGGACTTCACGACCACGAACCGGTCTATCATCTGGGGGGACGACGGCGGCACCTTCGACATAGCCGATCCCGGCAATACGTTCTCGCTGTCGCAGGACTGGAGCAATCCGACCGGCGGCTTCGGAAAGGCCGGCTCCGGCACGCTGAAACTGACGGGGTCTGTCGAGACCGGCCTGTTCGACTTCGCCCAAGGCACGGTGGAGGTGACCGGGGACGGCACGCTCGACCAGCCGGCTTCCGTATCCGGCGCCGGTGGCAACGCCATCGGCCGGCGCAACGGCGACGACGCCGAACTCCTGATCTCCGATGGCGGGACGGTTTCAACCGAGAAATGGATTGATGTTGGCTATGGCACCGGCGCTACGGGCCGCGTCACCGTAACGGGTGAGGGGTCCAGCTTGCATGTCAGTTCCCACATGACCCTTGGCACTAATGGTACCGGAACCTTGACCGTCAATGACACCGGAAACGTCACTGGTGCCAGCGCCCTTTATGTCGGCGGCGGTAGTTCGGGCAATCTAGGCAGCGGCGCGGTCACCGTGCGCGGCAGAGAATCCAGGGTTGAAGCGGGTTATGTTCAGATCGCCGACTATGGCAACGGCGCAACCGGCGCGGTGACACTGGGTGAGGGCGGCGCTCTCAGTGTCTCCCACTATGTCTCCATGGCCTTCAACAATCCCGATGGGTCCGCCACACTCAAGATCGGCGCCGCCTCGGGCGATCCCACCGAAGCCGTGGCGCCCGGCGTGCTCGATGCCTCCGAGCTCCGGTTCCGGGAAGACAGCGCCCACCTCAACTTCAATCACACGGGCAACGCCTACACATTCGACACACCGCTCGTGAGCATGACCGACGGAGTCGGTTTCGTGAACCATTATGCCGGCACGACGCTGCTCACCGGTGACAGCTCGGGCTTTTCGGGTGATACGATCATCCATGGCGGCACGCTTGCGGTGAATGGTACGCTCGGCGGGAGCGTTGATGTCACTGACGGCGCCACGCTCGGCGGGACGGGCACTGTTGGCAACACGACCATTGCCGGTGGCGGCAGGCTTGCACCGGGCAATTCCACCGGCACGCTGACTGTTGCCGGCGATCTCGCTTTCCAGGCAGGATCGTTCTTCGACGTGGAGGTCGATGAAGCCAATGGCGTGGCCGATCGCGTTGATGTCGGCGGCATCGCGACCCTGGCCGGAACGGTCAGCGTGAATGCCTACCAGGCCGATCTCGACTACGGCTCCACCTATACGATCCTGACGGCCGGCAGTCTCGTCGACGGGTTCGACGCGGTGGAAGCCAATTACGCCTTTCTCGATCCCGCGCTCGCCTATGACCGGCAGGCGAACGAAGTGACGTTGAGCCTTGAGCGCAAGACGGATCCGGGCGATCCCAGTGATCCGGATGATCCGGGGGATCCCGACGACCCCGACGATCCGGTGCATTTCCGCGATGCCGCGCGGACGCCGAACCAGGTCGCCGCCGCCGACGGTGCGGAAAGCCTGGGCGAAGGCAACACTTTGTTCGATGCCATCATCGTCCTGCCCGAGGGCTCGCCGCCGGCCGCCTTCGATGCCATCTCCGGCGAAATCCACGCTTCGGCAAGAACGGCGCTGATCGAGAACAGCCGCTTCGTGCGCAATGCCGTCAATGCGCGCATCCGCGCCGCCTTCAGCAAAGGTACGACACCTGCCATGCCGGTCATGGCCTTTGGGCCCGGCGGCCCGGGCCCGACGGCGCCGGAAAGCATCGGCCCGGTCGCCTGGGGCGAGATCTATGGTGCCTGGAGCGAGACGGACGGCGACGGCAATGCGGCAAAACTCGACCGCGCGTCCGGCGGCTTCGTGACGGGCATCGACGGGGCCATCACCCGGAACATCCGGCTCGGTCTCGTCGCCGGCTACGGGCATAGCGCCTTCGATGTCGATGAGCGGGCCGCGTCCGGCTCGAGCGACAATGTTCACCTCGGCCTTTACGGTGGCGGGCAATGGGATGCGCTGCGCCTGTCGGGCGGGCTCGCCTATACCTGGCACGCCATCGAGACGAACCGCGCGGTCGTTCTCCCCGGCTTTGCCGATAGTCTTTCGGCAAACTATGACGCCGGCACCTTCCAGGCTTTCGGCGAGGCGGGCTATCGCATCGAGACCGGGGTGGCGAGCCTCGAGCCGTTCGCCGGCCTCGCGCATGTGAGCCTGCGCACGGACGGTTTTGCGGAAGAAGACGGCGCGGCCGCGCTGTCGGCCGCAAGCCAGACCGCGGACACGACCTTCACGACGCTGGGCGTCAACGCGTCAAGGAATTTTGCCATTGGCAGCATGAACGCGACGGCGCACGGCACGCTCGGCTGGCGCCACGCCTTCGGCGACACGACCCCGCTTTCCACGCACGCCTTTGCCGGCGGCGACGCCTTCACGGTCGCCGGCGCGCCGATCGCCGAGGACGCCGCCATCGTCAAAGCCGGGCTCGATCTCGCCATCGCCGACAACGCCACGCTCGGCTTCTCCTACGAGGGGCAGATCGCGAGCGATGCCCAGGATCACGGGTTCGACGCCAGCCTCGCCGTGCGGTTTTGAGCGTGGGGAAAACGAAGCATGCGGGAACAGCAACGGCCCTGCCTGTCTCCCGGTTGAAATGAAGAGGATTGAAAAGATGCAACTGTCGTCACTCTTGAGCCTCGCGGCACTCATCGCGCTTTCGGGGTGCGTTTCGGAAAGCGGCCCCACAAGCAGTTCGCCAAAACCCGTTTCATCGCCGACGCAAAAACGCGATCCCGTTGTCGGAAAGTGGCGTGTGGAACCGGCGGTCGGCACTGGCTCCGACAGTTGCAGCGTGACCTTCAGCCCCATCGCGACGGGCAAGGCCGGGCGCGTGTCGCCGTTCGCCTGTCATAAGGTAAGCGGGCTCGGCGGCCTTCACGGGTTCGCCGACATCAATCGATGGGAGCGCGACGGCCACCGGATCGTCCTGTCGGGCATTGCCGAACCGGGATTGGGCTTCATCAATCTGCCGAGGGATGACAACCCCAAAAGCGCCGGCGGCACGATGGACGACGGCGTTCGGTTCACTCTGGTGCGGAAGTAGCGGGGCGCTCCTCCCTCGAAATTTGTGTTACGCAACCACGCGTGAGTGAAGCCGCGTCGGATACCGCAATGTTTTATGCCGGGTTATGATCCGTCGAACAGACGATCGATCTGGACGCAAGCGGGTACGCAAAACCTGATCCCGCCAGCGAATAATGGTTCCAGAACGACTAACATTCTCTTAAGGGGCAAGGCCGCCCGTTGCTGATCTATTCAGCACGACACTGCACGTGATTGTAAGCAGAGAAGACAGCTATGCATCGTGAATATCAGGCAACGGCAACATTCGACAGAACCATGGATAAATTGGCGTCTGCCGTGCAGGACATAGGAATGCTTCGATCAGCTCGCCTGACGGCATCCATGAAGAAGAACCGGACGAAAGCGAACGCGACCCTGGTTCCGCTTGATTCTCATGACCTATTCTGTCGCTTCTGCAGTCGGGTCTGGTGCCTAAAATCCAGAGCGGGATATGCAATCGAGAACGCGGCAAGTCGCCATAGCCCAGTACCTATTCAAACCGGTAAGCGGCTTTGGGTTGATTTCGACGATCTGGTCAATGTGAACGTCTTTCATCATCCACCATCCGGGGGTGTTTCGATAGATCGGTAACGGGGTACTTGGGACATGATGATCGACTTGTGCCCAGTAACGGCCATCCATTCCATGGGCTACGTACGGCAAGGACTGCCAAGGCAGAAACTGTTCGGCTGGCGGTCACGGAAATTTTCGCCTAGTTATTGATAAATTTAACTAAATTGCTCTGTGGATATTGTCTTTCGCTTTTCCCGTGGCTGTCACGGTGCATCCGGGCGGCAATGACGGAGAGTACGATGAACAGTGATTTTTCCGCTGCGCGCGTCCACCTGGAGCGAGCCCAAGATTATCTGCGCGGCACCGACAAAACCAGTGAACAGGCGAGGCAAGCTCTGGACCAGTTGATCGAGGCTGTGGCCATTGCGCAATTCACCAAACCCAGAAGCAATGTGGTGCACTATCCGTTTGGCAAGGTCGCGCGACGATCCTGACCGGTCGTGTCACCGGCCCTCCATTCCCCCTGCTGCTCTCCGAAAGCGATCCGCTTTCCGCGCCAAGGGTCTCGCGCAGTTGCGCGCGGGTGACGAGCGTTTGCTGCTGGCGCACGAAGCGCAGCAGGGCCCGTTCCTGCCGCTTTAGACGAAGGGCTGTGTCGTCGCCACGCTTGGCGGTCAACATGTCGGGCTGGAATTCGAGATCGCGATAGCAAACCAAGCGTCCCCTCCATCAATCAGCCGCGCCCAGTGAACGGGCAGTTCGAAACTTCTCTACACCCGGCACGATAGGCGGGCCAGTCAAGGCCCAGTCCATTTTACCGCCCAATCTCGATCGCCCGCGCATGCCGCCGGCCCGGGTTTCTCTATTACTTCGCGAGGATAGTCCGAGTAGTCGGCGATCTTCAAATATTCGATCAGTGCATATCGTTCGTCCTCCGTGAGCGCCGGTCCTATCCGGCCAGCCCGCTCGGTCTCGTCCGTAAACCAGTGACCTGAGTTTCCGTTGCCGGGCAAAGAAGTGTCGACTTCGATGACGCCTTCTCCAGGGTTCTGGGCCTGACCCAACTGCTCAGGATCGAACTCCCGGGAGCCCAACAGGAAGCGTTCCGGGCGGGTTTCGCTTAACAGATCGTAGATCGAGGGTATCGCGCCATTGTGAAGGAAAGGGCCGGTCGCCCATATTCCCACCAGCGGGCGAGCCTTGTAGCCGCAGGGCGCGAACGCGGAGCCACCATCGCGCTTTCCGAAGCCGTCGAACTCGGCAGCTTCCTCCGGCGTCACGTTTTCATCCAGATAAGCCTGACGCTTCACCTGCTCGAGGACCAGCCCCAAACCTTCCGGCACACCCATATCCACGGGCCCGCCGATCTCGCGGGCATCGAAGCGATTGTCGGCGAAGTTGACAGCTTGGCGCGAATCCGTCCCGATCCGGTCCAGCGCCACCAGCGGAACATGCCACTCGACCGGATCAGACGTGCCCTTGATCTCCTTGACACCATGGCATGCCGCGCAATTCTCCGCGAACAGAGCACGGCCTTGGCGCGCCCTTTCCCGATCTATCGGGCCAAAGATATCCTCGTCCCATCGGGGCGGCTCCAGGTGATGGAGCGTCTTCTCGATCGTATGGATATTGCGGACCCTTATGTTGCTGCGCCAGCGCTCAGGCTCCGGCAGGAGTTCTCCTGTCACGGGATCCGCGATCGTGATCGGCCCGGTTCCGAGCACCTCAACGATATTGCGTGCCATCGGCTGCCGCGCAGAGGCATTATATTGCACCCAGTCGAAACGCCATATGTCCCAAAGCGGTGGAAAGCTTGTGGGGGCCGTCGAAGGCTTGATATTTTCCGGCACGGCGAGTGCCTGCGCGAACACTGCATTGGCAATCGACGTGACGGCGTCTAATCGTCCCCGACCGGCCGGCGTCATGCCGTCAAGGAATTGCAGGGACATGTCGGGCTGCTTGACGGCGTTTGCATGCGCCAGTTCAAAGTCGGGCTCAAGGCGATCAGCAGGATAGCCGAGATCCAATACCCGCTCAAGGAATTGCGCCTTTCGCTGGGGAGAATCGCCCGTCGCCACCACGGCAGCGTTCAACTCAACAGCGAATTTTCTGAAGTCAATGTTGGATTGGCCGCCGTCGACACGGAATTTGCGGCCGCGATACTCGAGCTGACCGGTGTGACAGGCGGAACATGTCAGGCCGGCTTGGTCGATGCCGCCGTTGCGTGGATCTGTGTCGATCGCAATGCCGATCGGCCAGTCATAAGGTCGTGTTGCGGCAGCGTCGTCATGAAACACAAAGCCGAACCGTTCGAGGTTCGACCTGCCCATGAAGCGGGTTCCATCGGGGGTTTCAAGCGAAGCGAGCCATGCTGCCGGCATCAGGAAGGTCCCCTGCGATGTATAGTAGTACAGGTGGCGTTCACTGCTGTTCCATCCTTGGCCGGGAACAACAGCTTGCCCGGAGGGTTCTGCATCAACCGGAACTGATAACGCCCACAGCACAGCGGCGCCCCCCGCCAAGAGTGCTCCAAACAGCCCCACGGAACGTGTTGTATGTCGATTTGACAAGCCCATAGGCGTCGGACTCGGCATAATGCATCTCGCCGGCCATAGTGGCGAGCGAGGTCACACTGGCTTTGAAATCCTGTCGCTGCCTTTCGTCCGGAGTCTCGATTTCGAAGTTTCGAATGACATCACCAGTCCAATACTCATACCGCTCACCGGGAGCGACATCGTACGTCGTTAGTGTCTGGAAGACGCGCGCCTTCGGCCGCCCCTGGGAGAATGGATGATAAGATTGACGTTCCTTGGGCATATCCATGCGGGGCACTATGGCAAATTTGGATTCCCGAGCCAATGCACCGCCAATGGATGGAAGGCTCGGGGCTACCGTTGACCGAGCACTGTTCTTGTCGTGCCCCGGAAATGAAACGTTTCCGAGTCGAGATGCAAGGGTTCCCGGATATTGGCTTCGCTATCATCGACCAAGCTCATCACCGAATGATCTGCTTCGAGATGGCGAACCACGTGAGAATGGAACTCAAATCCGGTTTTTTTTATGCTCATCTGTTCCGATGCAAAGACATGGTTCATTGTTCAATATTGAAATCATCGGTTTGATGCGAATTCAGACTGAGTTGGCAAAGCGTTTCGCCTGGGACGGCAACTTGAATGGGTACATCCAGACGCCCTAGGGGTGTTTGATTCCGGGCTTTGATGGTGCATTATTCTCCTATGAATGGAGGGGTGCGCTTTGGGCCAGGTTCTACACGGGAGCGCCACGACGACAGAGGCGATCCGTCGATGGATACAAAATTGTCAAGAGAGTCTGAGGGTTCTGACAAAGCGCAACGGCATCAACCAGAAGACTGTGGCGAAGTGGAGAAAGCGCACCTCGGCGGCCGACTTGCCGACCGGGCCGAAGGAGACGCATTCCACGGTATTGTCGCTGGAAGATGAAGCGATCATTGTCGAATTCGGGACGTCATTCGGCATCTCGACGCTTTGTCTGGCCTCGACGGCAGTGGATACGGGAGGGCATGTAACCGGCTCCGAATTTCATCCGCGCAAGGCCGGAAAGGCCGTTCCCAACCTATCTGATGCGGGACTTTCCGAATTCGCGACCGTGCATGTCGGCGACGCGCGGAACACGTTTGCGGGGCTTCAGGGCCCCATCGACCTCCTGTTCCTCGACGGAGCGAAAGACCTCTATTTCGACATTCTTCTGATGCTCGAAGACAGGCTGCGGCCCGGCTCCATTGTGATTGCCGACAATGCCGACACGCTGCCGGAAAACGAGGACTTTCTCGTCCATGTTGCAAATCCCGAAGGCCGCTACGTCAGCACGCTTCTCACGATACGGGGTGGGCTTGTCGGCCACGCCATCGTTTCATCCTGACACGCAGGTTCCGGTTCGCACGAGGGGGCTTTCACCATGAGCGACGAAAAAGCAGCCGCAAGAAAACATCTGTGCATCGGCTTCAGCCTCACGGCGACATGGCTGCGCGGAAAGGACTTCACAAGGGAAGACGGAACCGTTGAGCAAAAGGACACGGTCGCGTTCTACACCGATCTGGCCAAGCGCTCGGAAGCGGCGAAGCTAGACTTCGTGTTCAAGCCCGATACGCTCAACCACAATCCCGCGATGGTCGGAAAATCCTCCGGCTTTGTGGGGCTCGACCCGACATTGATGCTTGCCACGCTCGCGCGCGAGACAGACCGGATCGGTCTGGTCACAACGGCGTCGACGACCTTCAATCCGCCCTATGTCATGGCAAGACAGATACAGTCGCTGCACTGGTTGAGCGACGGGCGTGCGGGCTGGAACATCGTTACCTCGATCGAAGGCGCGGAGAACTTCGGGCTGACGGAAATGCCGTCGCCGCAGGAGCGTTACGCCAAGGCGGAGGAAGCCACGGAGATCGTTCGCCAATTGTGGCAGAGCTATCCTTATGAGGCCCTTTGCTATGAGGCGGGTGTCGAGGAAAAGAAGGCTGCCCCCATCGATTACACGGGCGATCATTTCAGCGTCAAAGGCCCGCTTAACGTTCCCGGACACCGCGCAGGCCCGCCACCGCTCTTTCAGGCCGGCGCTTCCGACACGGGACGCAACTTTGCGGCATCTGTGGCCGACGCGATATTTGCAGCCACACCCGACATCCACGCCGGCATTGACCTGAGAAGCGACCTGCAAAAACGCGCAGTGGCGCAGGGTCGGTCAGCGAATGCGGTGCGCGTTCTTCCGGGCCTCTACTTCTTTCTTGGAAAGACGCGTGAAAGGGCTCTGGAGATGCACCGCGCGGCCCATGCTTTCTACGACACGCAGAAGCGCATCGACTCCGTGAAATCCGTGCTCGGCCTCGATCTTACCGGGGTCGAAGCGGACCGGCGGGTGACACCGGAAATGCTGCCCAATCCGGACAAGCCAGTTCGCAGCAGAACCCATGCCGACCTTCTGCGTCGCTACATCGAGCGCGAGCAACCGACCGTGGAGGTGCTGCTTGCCCGCCCCGAAGTGGTCGGATCCGCCCATTGGGTTTCACTGGGCACCGTCGAGGATGTGGTCAACGATGTGGAGGACTGGTTTCGGGAAGGCGCGATGGATGGCTTCATCGCTCTTCCGGGCGGTTCCAGTCAATCGGTCGACCTGTTTTTCGATGAGATGATCCCGATGCTCGTCGAGCGCGGGCTTTTCCGCAAAGACTACACCGGATCGACGCTGCGGGAGCATCTCGGACTTCCATGAGCAGGGGCTGGCTTATGCCGGCCGAGTGCCAAGCGAGACATCGCGCGCTGCCAGAAACAACGCTTCGCGGTGCTTCTCGTTGGCGGCATTCTCCAGAAGCGATACTGTCGACATGACGCAGGCAATTTCTCCCTGTGCATCGAACACGGGAGCCGCCTTGCCCGTGAGCGCGGAGAAAAGATGCTCGCTCAGTTCCGCACCGCCTTCCCGGCGAACCTCTTCAAGCCGGGTTTCAGGCGGCGGGGTTCCGCGAACCATGTCGGGCTGGGTTTCCCGCGCCACGGCAATCTCTTGCGGTGTGAGATAGGCCTGAAACACCAATCCGCAGGCCGAGTTGTCAAGCGGAAGAACATCGCCGAGACTGACCGTGCTGATCGTGAACCGCGCGTTTTTGAACCAGCGCACGACGGTCGGGCCGCGATCGGTCCAGATCACGATGCCGCATGCCGTTGTCATCTCGGCGGCAAGCTGTTTTACGCGTTGCGTCGCCACTTCCACCGGGTCGATGCGGCGCAGCGCGCCGATGCCGATATTGAGCGCCTGCGGCCCCAGATCGTATCTGCCGCTCAGTGCGTCCTGATCGGCGAGCCCTTCCTTGACCAGGCTTTGCAGATAGCGGTGTGCGGAAGAGTTTCCCGTGCCTGCGCGTTTTGCCAGTTCGCCCAGAGGCAGAGGCGTTTCCGCATCGGCTAGGATTTTCAGGAAGCGTGTTGCGATCGAGACCGATTGTATCGTCCCGGCGCGTTTTTCCCGCTGTCCGAGTTCTGCGTCGCTCAGTGACATAATGTTCGCTACTCCCGTGCGGCCCGCAAGACGCCCCGCGACAAAACCCGTTCTTCTGTCTGATTGCCGTCAGTCAATTCATCCGCAAATGAAGCGGCAGTCTGCCAGAACTCATTCTGTTTTCAAAGGTTTGGAACAGCAACCTGCGTGACAAAACAATGAAGCGCGGCCGGAGCGGAGCCATCCGCTCCGCCCATGTTTCGGACCGTCGAAACTGTGCCTTTCATGCCACAATGATTTCACTTTGACGCACGAAACCGCCTCGCTGGCAGGCAATCTCCATAGGAATGATTGACCGGTGGAATGCGTTCTTTATTGTGGAATCATCTTCCAATCCATGCGAGCCACGGTTTTCCCCAGCCAGCATTTTTCATGGCAATCCGGGGGCATTCCATGTCAATCACGATCAAGCGGGCGTTGATGCAGGGCGCCAGCGCGCTTTCAATTCTCGTCGCAAATGCGGTATCGGCGCAGGCCCAGGAGGCCGACACGGTCTCGAACTTTACCGTTCTCGAAACCCTGATGGTGACCGGTGAGCGGGTCGAGCGCAGCGTCTTCGACACCGCTTCCTCGGTCGAGGTCGTTAGCGACGAACAGTTGAAGAAGAAAGCGCCGGGCAAGAGCGTCAAAGAGATCATCGACGGCATGGCCAATGTGCACATGCCGGGGGACACGGGCGCGCCCGTTATTCGCGGTCAGGCAACGGAGGGCCCGAACCGGGGCGTCGGTGCGTTCACAGCCGGCACGGTGCCTCGTGCAACCCTTAATGTCGATGGGCGCTATCTGAGCTTCAACGAACTCTATTTTGGAACATCGTCCCTCTGGGATGTGGAAAGCGTTGAAGTTTTCCGCGGGCCACAGACCACGTCGCAGGGCGCCAACAGCATCGCCGGCGCGATTATCGTCAACACCAAGGACCCCACATTTACACCTGAGGCCGCCTATCAGGTCATATATGGCAGCAACAATATGAAGCGTGCATCCGTGGCATTTTCAGGCCCGATCGTCGAAGATGAACTGGCGGCGCGTCTGGCGCTCGATTACTTCGACCGCGACACCTATGTCGACTTCGTGAACCCGGCCTTCGATCCCGGCGACGCGGAGACGGACATTCTGATCCGCAACGGCCGCTTCAAGCTCTTATGGACTCCCTCTTCGGTGCCGGGCCTGGAAGCGAAACTGACCTATTCTCATTCAGAATCAAACGGCCCGCAGGCAGAAAGTGTCAGCTTTCCTTTCGACAATTGGGAAAGCACGGCGGATGCCGTGGTCGGCTGAAGGAACCAGAAATCGGCGTTCCTCCGCCGCAGGATCGCGTTTGCCGCCGCGCGTAGCGACGACTTCGGCAAATCCCTCACGATGATCCGACCGGATGGCGGATATGACGATCCAGTCTTCGGCGTGAACTGCGTGGAAGGCACGGCGATCCTTTTCGCGGGATTGACCGGGTTCGAGCACGGTTCCCGTGATCGCCTCGAATTCATCCGGCCAACTGTCCCTGACCGTCTGCTCGGCGCAGCGCCGTTCGAAGCTGGTGAACAGATCCGGAAAGGTGACCGCGACGATCGCCCATTCGGCGTCTTCCTCGTACCAGCCATTGGCAATGCGAAAGCGGCAATCGACCTTTGCATTGCGATCGACCGAAAGATGGAATCCGCCATGACCGGCCGTGGAATGGCAGGCGATGCCCTCGGCGAAGACCGTGGCGCCCTGCGAAGGGCCCCAGGGCGTGCTTGCACGGGAATGGATCTCCCGGCGGCCGAGCGCACGTTTCTCGCGGATGTGCTCTGCCTTCTCTGCCATTTTGGCCCGGAAGGTCACCTCGTCGGCGAGCGCGCCGTGAAACCCGTTGAAATCCCCGCGCACGAGCTCGTGCAAAGGCCGGCGCATGAACCATGCCGCGGCAAGGTGGTGAGTTCCATCCGTGCCGGGCAGCATCGCGTAGGCGGTGTCATCGAGGCGCGCGACGGGAAACCCCTCGGCACTGGTCCCGAATTCGACCTCGGACATGTCCGGAAGTTGAGGAACGGAAGGGAGAGGTTGGAGGGATCGGGTCATGTCGCCCTCCCCTCGACCTGATCGGCCGCCACCTCATCGGCGGTCACTTCATGCAACACCGCGCCGGGATAACCGTGGCGGGACAGCCATTCTTCGGCTGCGGGCCTGTTATCGGCGACATGAACCAGTTCGCCGGCATCGCCGGAACGGCTGAGGACGAGGACCGAACCGACGGCCGGACGCTCCACGACCGTGAAGGCAAGATCGCTGTCGACCGAAAAGGACTTGAACACCTTCAGAACGATGACGGCCTTGGTGCCGTAATCGCCCTCATGAAGGGTGAAACTGCAGGGAAAGGTGATCTCGCCGGTGCGGCGACCAGGCATTTTCTTGACCAGACGGCCGGTATTGTTGCGGTTCTCCCACGCCCGAAGCTTGCGGCGGTGCCGTTCCGGAGGGCGCGGTGTGCCGTCGGAATAGCGGATGATCGCGCCGAGCGGCGCGTGGTCGTAAATCAGTTGTGCGGACATGACGATGTCCTCCTGTTTTCGGGATTGGAAACGGAAACGCCGCCGGACGATGCCGGCGGCGTGAGATGCGTTCGGAAAGAAGCAGGTCGCTATTCGGCGGCTTCGCGGAAGCCTTCCGAGATGGCATCCGGGTCGGTGTCGCCCGCTTCCGGCTCGTCCGAGGAGCCTTCGGCATCGCCCAGGTCCTCGTCCTCGACGATCTCGTTTCGGGTCTTCCAGTTGGCGATCTCGTTCGCGTCCGGCGCGAACAGCGCCGAGGCATGAACGAACCGCTCTTCCTGAAAATGCTCGACCAGGGCAGTGCGGGTATCGCGGACCTTGTTGCGCGGCAGAACCGACGTGCCCGTGCATGCCGCCTCGAGCGCCTGTCGGGAGAGGCACAGGAGGAAATCTTCCTTGCCCATATTTGGCAGGAAATTGTCGGCTCCGACGACGTCGCCCGCGATCCGCGAGACGATGCCGCTGTTCGACATGTTGCGGCGGCACGACAGCACCTCGATCAACACCGAACGCACCGCAACTCGAAGCGTCTCCGTGTCGAAGGAAAGCTTGCCATGCTCATCGACCAGGGATGCGGCATGGGGCGCGATCTGGCTTCGGAACGAACCCGAATTGCCCGACCCGGTATCGACGCGGACATTCTGACCGGCAAAGGCGATGACGAGCAGCGCCATCAGCGTATCGTCCTCGATCGGTGCACGTTGAAGCGCTTCGTGCAGCGCGTCGGTGCGAAAATCGCCGATCATGTCCTGACCCTTCTGGGTGACATCGGGGCGCTGCGCCGGCGCGACGGCACCTCCGTCGGCGGCCTTGCCTTTCGCTGCCTTCGGCTCGGGCATCCGGTAGACGACCGACTGCACCTTGCCCTCACGGTCGAGATACATCGCCGTATGGTCGGACTTCTTGGGCTTGCCGTAGACGCGCTCGGCCTTCTTGGGCAATTCCGGCTGCCCCCAATTGTTCGACTCGGTGATCATGCCGTTCTTGGGCAGATTGTTGGTCATCCACTCCTGCTGGGCGCCGAGGAAGGCCTCGACATCGGTCGTGTAGCGGCTGTCCTCGTCCGCAGGGGCGAAGAGGTCCTCGACCCAGGCGATGCCGTAGGCCTGCGCCAGCTCATCGTCGAAGCTGGCATCGCGCGCATACATGCGGGTCTTGGAGAGACCATTGGCGACCGACCACCAGGTCGTGGTCTCGTTCTTCTTGGGCTTGTGCGCCTTCCAGACCTCCTTCTGTTCGGCAATCGACGCAGCCGCAATGGTCCTGAGCTGCCGCTCGTCCGGCATGTCGCCCTTTGCCATCTGGTCCAGCATGGCCGGCAGTACGTTGGCGAGAAGCCGGAGCTTCTTGATCTGCCGGATGGGAAGAGCGAGTGCCGCGGCAATGCCTTCCTCCGTCCAGCCGAGCGCGACGAGCCGCTCGATGGCGCGCCACTGGTCGACAGGGTTGAGCGGTTCGCGCGCGATGTTTTCGACCATGGAGCGCATGGCGCCGCCATCATCGGCGGCATCGGTCACGATGACCTCAATCTCCTCGAGCTCGGCGGCGATCGCGCCGCTGGTCCGGCGATGACCGGCCTGGATGATGAAGCCGTTGCTGCCATCGGCTTCGGGAGAGACGACGGGCGGCTGGATGATCCCGACGGCCTTGATGGTCGCGGCCAGCAGCGCATCGCCCTGCGGGGTGGATTTGGACTTGCGGGCGTCGTCGGGATTGTCCTTCAGCGCGCGAGGGTCGATCTTGATGATATGCATGAGTAGCTCCTGTTCGAGGATTGTGGGCCGGCACCGCGCCGGCTTCCTTTCTCGTCTTCTTCTCGAAGACCTCCTCCGAACCGCGGAGCGGGCGGGCCGGTGCAACTGCGGCCGAGCGTCCCTGCCCGGCTGGACAAGCTGGGCTGCAAAGCCCTGCGAAGGATGACGGGCCGGGATGGCGCAGGCGGCGGTTGAGCGTAGGCGTCACCGGGCAGACCGTTCTGCGACCGGTCCCTTCCCTTCTCAGGCCGCCTCCATGGCCTTCTTTCCCTCCTCCAGGACCTCGTCCGCCAGATCGGACTCGATTTCATCGAGCTGCCGGCGTTTGTCGGCAAGCTCTTCCTCGAAACCGAATTCGCCTCCCTGGAGCGACTGGTAGGAGGTCAGCCGGCGCCTGGCATCGTCGAGCCGGAGGCGATACTGCGCCTGCTCATCATCAAAACTGGAAAGAACGTGTTCGACCCGCGACACGGCACCGAGCGGCGTGAGGGTCAGAGCGAGATCAATATCGGTCTCCGCGCCAGTCCGTGCGAGCGCGATATCGTATTGGAATTCGTCGTTTCCGAAACGCTGGCCGGAGAAGACAAGATCGAAGCCGCCGATCCTGGCGATCGTCTTGTCCTCCTCCTCCCGCAGATGCACGAGGGTCATGATTTCCTTCATCAGCGCGCGGCCCGCGGGCTTGCGCTCGGTGAAGGAATGCCCGCCGACCGTCATGGCGAAGGCGGCGCCGGAGGTCGGAGTTCTGCGCTCGATGTCCTTGCCGATCTCGGCGATCCGCCGCGTGGCATGGTCGATGTCGCGTTCGGCATTGCGGATCTGACGGCGGACGGCGAAGAGGTCGTCGCGATGCGCGGCGCGCAAGCGTTCGAGCCGGGCAATGTCGGCCTCAAGTCCCGCCTTCTGCATCAGGCGCTGATCGCCGGAAGCGATGGCCTTAGCCATGGCGAACTGGTTGGCCTGCCCCTCGCCGAGATCTTCCAGCCGGCGCACGGAGGTGTCGCCGGAAAGGGCCGCGGCAATGAAGCGGGCCTTGCGTTCGTTGTTCTGCCACATCTGCGCGTCCATCGACCCTTCGGTGGCATAGGCGAAGATATCGATTTCGTCGTGCTGATTGCCCTGCCGCTCGATGCGGCCCTCGCGCTGTTCGATCTGCGAGGGGAACCAGGGCACGTCGAGGTGATGCAGTGCCTTGAGGCGAAGCTGCGCGTTGACGCCGGTGCCCATG
Source organism: uncultured Nitratireductor sp. (assembly GCF_913053745.1). Lineage (GTDB taxonomy): Bacteria > Pseudomonadota > Alphaproteobacteria > Rhizobiales > Rhizobiaceae > Nitratireductor. The sequence goes on along the minus strand of NZ_CAJXGF010000039.1, from coordinate 12,360 downwards.
GTTTCCGACGACCCGATCAGGAACCGGACCTTGCCGGCATTCACATCGGCAAAGAGCCGATGCTTGGCCTCTGTCTTCTTGTAGTCCTGCATGAAGGCGATTTCCGAGGCCGGAACGCCAAGCCGGATGAGCTCGTCGCGGATCCAGCGATAGGCGGAGAAACCGCGTGATTTCTCGACGCTGATCGTGCCGAGATCGGAGAAGATCATCTGTGCCGCGCCCGGCAGGTCGAAGGGCTTGCCTTCGCGGGTCAGATATTCGTTCTGACCCGTTTCGCGCCAGATGCGGAAGCTGTTCTCGACCAGCTTGTTGAGCTTGTTGCCGGGCTCATTGTCATTGTCGGGGTCGACCAGCCTGAGATCGATCGCCGCATGGCGGCCATCGGTGATGACGGAAAGCAGAATGTCATCGCCGGGCTGCGCCGGCCCCTCGCGGTTTTCGATCGCCTTGATGCGCGCCTCGAGCACCTGCTGATAGAGCTTGAAGTCGTCGGTGGGCTTGGCGGTGACGATCTGCCGTTTGCCGGTCGAGACGGCCGGGATTTTCACATATTGCTTCAAATCGTCCGGCAGCACGACGTCGGCGAAGGAGCGGAACATGGCGATGAGTTCCGGCACGTTGACGAAGGTGGCAAAGCGCGAGACCGGCTTGTATTTGCCCGATGGCTGCAATTCGAGTTCGGTCGCCACATCGCCGAAGGTCGAGGCCCAGGCATCGAACTCATGCAGGCCACGCTCTTTCAGGGCCTCGAATCCGAGGAAGCGCTGCACCGAGAACATCTCGCCGAGCGTGTTGGTGATCGGCGTTCCCGAGGCCAGCACGAGTGCCCGGCCCGGGTTCTTCGTCTCGATGAACCGCGACTTCACATAGAGGTCCCAGGCGCGCTGCGAGCCGTTCGGATCGACGCCCTTGAGCGTCGACATGTTGGTCGCAAAGAAGAGTTTGCGGAATTCCTGCGCCTCGTCGACGATGATCTGGTCGACGCCAATCTCGGAGATGGTCAGGAGATCGTCCTTGACCGAGCCGAGCGCCTCCAGCCGGTCCCGCAATCCCTCCTTCAGCCGCTCCAGCCGCTTGCGCGACACCCGGTCGTCGCTTTCGACCCGGGTGAGAAGCTCTTCGTAGAGGGTCAGTTCGTCCTCGATCATCTGCTTCTCGAATTCGGCCGGGACGGCGATGAATTTGAAGGCCGAATGGGTAATGATGATCGCGTCCCAGTTGGCCGTCGCCGCACGCGACAGGAAGCGATGGCGCTTGTCTTTGGTGAAGTTGGTCTCGTCGGCGACCAGGATCCGCGCCGTCGGATAAAGCGCCAGGAACTCGCGCGCGGCTTGCGCCAGGCAATGGCCGGGCACGACCAGCATGGCTTTCGAGATCAGGCCGAGGCGGCGTTGTTCCATGATGGTGGCCGCCATCGTCATGGACTTGCCGGCGCCGACGGCGTGAGCGAGATAGGTTGCGCCCGACGAGATGATCCGCCAGATGCCGCGTTTCTGGTGACCATAAAGAACAAAGGCGCCAGAGGCGCCCGGTAGCTGGAGATGCTCCCCGTTAAAGGATCGGGGCGCGATATTATTGAAGGTATCGTTATAGACCCGCGCCAGCCGGTCGGTCCGGTCGGGATCGGACCAGACCCATGTCTGGAAAGCGGACTTGATCTTGGTGAGCTTCTCCTTGGCCGCCTCGGTGTCGACGACATTGAGGACCCGGCGCTCGCTATCCCCATCTTTCACCGTATCGAAGATCTGCGGGATACGGCTGTTGAGGGCATCGGCGAGCAATTCGCCGGCATGCCGGCGCTTTGTGCCCCATTCCGACGTGCCTTCGGCGCGATAGGCGAGCATGCACGCATCGACCGTCCAGGAGGCGAGCTCCGGCATGTGCCGGATCGTGATGTCGGTGCCCATCGTCTCCTTGACGAAGTCGACGACATCGGAAGCGGGAATCCATGGCGCGCCAAGCCGCGCCGTGATCTCGGATGGGCTGAGATCGGCCGGCTGGACCCCCTCCAGAGCCTCGACATTACGGCTGTAAGCCGGGTCCAGCTCGGCGGCCGCCTCGGCGATCGCCAGCTTGTCGCGCACGGGACCGGAAAGATAGGCGTCGGACGTCTGCCATGACCCATCCGCCGGATCGCGATAGATGGCGCTGCCTAGTTCCTCAATGACGGTTTCGCCGTCTTCGTGCAGCAGCTCGGCGATATGGTCGATATCGACATGACCGCGCTCGTTGAGAACGACGGCGAGCGCGTCGGCGGCACTGGTGATCACGGGCGGCGATGGCGGGGCGATGACCCGTTCGGAAAAGATCGGGCCGGGCTTGGCCGTATCCGTATCGAGGTCGTAAGTCTCGATCGATGCGACAAGCCAGCAATCCGGGTCGTCGAGGAAGGGCTGCAGGTTGGGTCTGCGATGCGTTTCGCGCGTCTCCCCCGTCGCATCGTTCTCCGTGATCGACACCTTGGTGTGATTGATCGGCCCGAAGTCGCGGACGAAGCTCGACCAGGCGATGCGGAGCTTCACCTGAAGGTCGCGCCAAGGCTGATCGGTCTCCTGTGCCTTGAGAACCGCGCGCACCGCGTCGCGCACCGGGATCAGCTTTCTGACGATGTTGATCTGCTTTTCGGAAAACCCCTCGCCCGAGCGGCCCTTGCGGACGGGAACCGGAGCGGGTGTCCCGTCGATCACCTGCATCAGGCCCCTCGAGGCATCGAAGACAAAACTGCCCTCGCGCACATGGGCGTCCTCGGGTCTGGCGATATCGGTCAGCGTCCCGCAAAGCTCGAGATCAAAATCGATTGTACCGGGCTCGCCGTCATAAAGCGCTTCCGGAAGGGAAAGGATGGCGGCATCGAGATCGGCAGCGAGATCGCCGTCTCCGGCGGGGCAGGTGTAGGTCTCACCGAAGGGACCGGATGTGGTCGCGTGGCGGCCGAGCACATGATGGGAGTGATCGGCGAACCAGCGGTTAACGCGGGTGGCGTCGCTGTCCTCGCTCGCGGGGATGACCTCCGCAAGGTCCAGCCAGCTCGCGTCGCCCTGTGGCTCGCCCGGCTTGCGCTTGCGGAAGAACAGGATGTCGACGACGACATCCGTGCCGGCGTCCTGGCGAAAGCTGCCTTCGGGCAGACGGATGGCGGCGATCAGATCGGCTGATTTGGCGATGTGCTCGCGGGCTGTGGCATCCGCCTTGTCCATCGTCCCCGAGGAGGTGACGAAGGCGGCCAAGGCGCCGGGTTTCAGGAGATCGATCGACCGGGCGATAAAATAATCATGCAGCCGCAGACCCATCGAGCGGTAGGCGCGGTCGGAGCGGACCGTTCGATCCGAGAAGGGCGGATTGCCGATGGCCAGATCGAAATGCGCCGGCAGATCGGTGCGCGCGAAATCGCCCTCGATGATGCGGGCGACCGGCTGCAGGAGCCGGGCGATCCGCGCGGTGACCGGATCGAGCTCGACACCGGTCACGAAGGCGGCATTACGAAGCACCTCCGGCATCAGGGCCGGAAAAAGCCCCGTCCCGATGCCCGGTTCGAGCACACGGCCGCCGCGCCAGCCGAGGCGCTCGAGCCCTTTCCAGATCGCCCGAATGATGAACTCGGGGGTGAAATGAGCATATTGCGTGCAGCGGGCGAGCGAGGCGTAATCGGCCTCGCAGACAGCTTCCCGCAGCTCTTCGCCGAGATCTTCCCATCCCTTGCGGAACCCCTCCTCGCCGGGCCGAGTGAAGATTGTGTTGGCGAGATCGGACGCACCGAAACCAGTGAACCGGATGAGGCGCGCCTGCTCTTCGGACGTCGCGGGCCGGTCCTCCCCCGCGATCGCCGCGGCAAGGGCAATGGCGTCGAGGTTGTCGCGGGCGCGGGCCTTCCAACCCTTGGCCAGCGAACGGCTTCCGGAAAGATGGAAATTGCTGCCGCGCTGGGCTGCTTCGCCGACATGCTCATCAGCGGACTTCTCACGCGCTGGCGAACCGGATGAATTCGCCACCGGTGCAGGTTCGGTATCGGCTGGTTCTGCTTTCGGGCTCTCGGAAAAGGCGGTGACGCCAAGGCCGAGCCCGGAGGACAAGGCCGAGCCACCGAACATATTAAGAGTGAAAGGATCGTGGTCTGACATGATGATGTCTCCTGTGAAGCGCGCGCACGGAGCCGCGCCGCCGGGAGGCCCGGCAGCGTTTTCCACGTGCGGATTTGAGAAAGGGGTTAGCGGGTGATCAGCGAGAACGAGATGTCGTTCTCGGTGAGCCGGATGCCGAGATGGGTGATCCCGAAGCTGCGGTTGAAGCTTGGGACCAGCAGATCGGCATCGATGAATTCGATGCCGTCATCGCCGCCGAAGTGCCGGCGCTTGTAGTCCCACCAGTCGGTATCGCCCTTCGGGTGGCATTCGGTCGAATAGACGACGAGCGGTTTCTGGCCCTCGGCAAGCTTGCCATTGGAGATGATGTAGACGCCCTCGTCGCCAACGAGCCAGAAGCCGGGCTTCTCGCCCTCTCCCGGCCGGGTGCCGTAATAGGGATTGCGGAAGCCGCCATTGGCGGCGGCATCCTCTTCGCCGCGCGCGATGATCTTGCGCACCGCAAGAATGGGAAATGTGAACATGGCCCACCTCACGCGGCTTCGGGCAGCGACAGGTGGCGCAGATGCACCGGCAGCTTCTCGGAAATCTGCTGATCGCTCAGGCTCTCGAGCAGTTCGAACCGCGTGCCGGGAGTGCCGTAGACGATGACGGTGCGCTTGCCGCGATGTTCCGGCCGGAAGTCCGCGCCGGCATAGCCGCGATACTTGTCGTGGGTGGCGCTCCAGATGTGCTCGATGCGCTCGTCGCGGGTCATCGCCTTGACCGGCCGGCGCTCGCGCTCGACGATGGCATCGCGCATCTCATAGGGCGAGCGGCGATCGGAGAGATCGCAATAGGCGTGGAAGTACCGTGTCACGCCATTGATATGCAGCGTATAGAAAACGCTGGTGATGCTGCCGGTGAGGAATTCGCGCATGGCGCACATCTCGCCGCGCATCCACAATGGCGGCAGGATTTCGAGCATGTAGTCATGCTGGGCAGCTGAGATTTCGAACCATTCGCCGGCGTAAAGCTTGGCTCCGTCGGTCTGCCAGCGGTCGGGCCGCTGCGCATGGCGGTCGAACAATCTGAACATCTGGTGGCGGTCGGTAATGCCGAAATAGACTTTTCGGATGGGTGGAAGAGAGGTCATGGCAGGCTCCTTCGGGACCTGTCCCGGGCTGGAGCGCGGCGCACCCTTTCGGTGTCACCATCTTCTTCAGCCCTTCCGGACCCCTTCCCGCGGCCGCCTCTCCGTCCGGCCGGGTCAAGGGCCGGCGTCAGCCGGGCGGAGCTTCACCCTTGAGGCGGGCGGCGGGCATGCGGCAGCCGTCCCTCTCCTCCTCCCTTCCATCCTTCTTTCTGCTCTTTGCCTTCAGATCCTCGTTCCAGTCCTCCAGCTCCGGCCGCAATCGCACGAACCCGCAACCGGCATCGGTGGCGAGCGCCTCGAGCCTTTCGGCAAAGGTCTCCCCTTGCGCATTGTTGTCGGTGGCTGCGACCAGGAGGGCGTCTGCCCGAACGGCGAGATCGAGCAGCGCCTCGGAACTCGCCGGCGACCAACCGCCTCCGGTGCTCAGATAGCGGGTGTCAGGGCGCTGTTCCTCGAGTGCCGCAAGGCTCATGGCGTCGATCGCCGCCTCGGCGACGCAAAGCCGCGGCCCATCGACGGGCCCGAGCCGGAAAAGCACTTTCGCGCCGCCGGTCGCAAAACCACGCCAGTCCGGCCCGCGCTCTTCCCAGCCGGTCACGGCCCCCGTGCGATCGCGGTGCGCCGCCCACATGCTGCCCCGGGGGCCTTCGCGCAGGATATCCTGGGTGATGGCAGATCTCAGAATCGCTTCGGGAATGTCACGCTCATCGCGCAGATAGCGCCATGTGGCTGATCCGCGCCAAGGCTTGCGCCGCGTGTTCCATCGCTCGGGGATGGTGAGGTCGGGCGCGCGCTCCCGCGACTGATGCTTCCATTCAGGCTCCTTGGGCACGAAACCAATCAGATCGGCGACGACATAAAGCGCGGCCGCAAAGGGAAGGCCGTCGAGGTGTTCGACGAGGCGAAAGACGTCGCCCTTGGCCTCCGAGAGGGGATCGAACCAGCCCTTGCCCTCGTGAATGACGATGATGATGTCGTCGCCGCGGCGGTATTTGATCGCCTTGCGGGTGCTTTCCTTCAGATCGACGGCGAAGCCGGCGGTTTCGAGAACCGCCCCGCAATTCACCTTCTCTCTCAGCTCTTCGAGCTCGGCTTTTTCCATCTTCTTTCCGCGCCTTGCGCGGTCCCTCTATCCGGTTTCCGCTCCCGATCTCTTTGGGGCGGGACCCGGACGCCGCGAAGAGCAAGGCAGGCAAGGGCGCGCCTGGCAAGCCGGCAATTGTGCCGGGGCGGATTTATTCGCAGCCAGGCGCGGCGCAGCCTCCCTTGCCGGCTGACGCGCGCAAGCGGCAATCCAACCTCACACGCTCCTGGCTTCCTCCTCGTCCGCGATCTGCAGGACGAGATCGAGGTCCATTTCTGCGAGGGAGCTGATCCGCGCGACTTCGGCGGCGACTTTGGCCCAGTGATAGAATTCGTCGCGGTCCCCGCGATGACGGGCACGCGCGACGCGGCGTTGCGCCTCGTAATAGGCGTTGACCTCATCGGCCTTAAGCAGTTGATGGGCATCGACCTGCCACCGGCGCCGGATCGCTCGTCTGCGTTGAACCCATTGGTGAATGAGCGTGAACACGGGCATGTCCTTCCGTTGTCGGACTGCGATCGCGTCAGATGGGATAATCGGACCCCAGACGTCTGCTAGCATCGTGCCTGGTTCGAACATAACGGAGAATCTGGCAATGAAACTATTTATCGGATTGGATCTCGGTCTCAATAAAACAGCGATATGCGCAATTGACGAGGACGGCTCAAACGTTCTCCAGGTGACAGCTCGCTCGGAGCCGGCAGAAATCATCGCGAAACTTTCGAAATTGAAGGGAGAAATAACACAGGTCGGGCTTGAGGCCCGTCCGCTCTCAGAATGGATTTACGGCGCGTTGCAGGATGCGGGCTTCCCGGTGTTCTGCCTTGAGACGCGGCACACGCAACGGTTCCTCTCAACGCGGCCGAACAAGACCGACCGCAACGACGCGCACGGGATCGCCACCATGATGCGCGTCGGGCACTTCAAACCCGTGCATGTGAAAAGCCGGCGGTCGCAGTTCGTCCGGTCCTTGTTGATCGGCCGACGCCAGTTCATGACGGCGATGCTGCAGATAGAAAATACGATCCGGGCCCTTTTGCGCACCCAAGGACTGAAACTTGGAAAGGTTCACCGCTGCCAGTTCAGCGAGCGGGTCAAAGAGCTCTGTAATGAGGAGCCAATGCTGCTGCCGGCAATCGAACCGCTTCTGACGGCGCGCGACGAAATGCGCACGCAGATGCGCAAGCTGAACAATGCCCTGGAACGCGCCTCACGCGCCGATCCGATCTGCAAGCTGTTCCAGACGATACCGGACGTCCGTCCACTGACAGCTCTCGCGTTCAAGGCGACCATTGACGATCCTGGTCGCTTCAAGAGATCGAAATTGGTTCCGGCGCATCTGGGGCTAACGCCGCGGGTTTATCAATCGGGAGAGATCGACCGGTCGGGGCATGTCTCCAAATCCGGCGACAAGCTCTTGCGCTATCTACTGGTCGAGGCTGCGACCTCGATGATGCTTGTGTCGAAGAAATGGTGTTCCCTCAAAGCATGGGCGATGAAGGTGGCAAAACGATCTGGGACAGCAAAGGCGATTGTTGCGCTCGCGCGCCGCATTGCCATCGTTATGCACCAGATGTGGGTCACTGGCGAATGCTTCCGCTTCGGCAAGGATGATCAACCTGGCGCCGTGACGGCCTGACCTGAGATTCCGCCGGAGACGTTCAGCTCCGAGGGGAAACGTCAGTCCGTCGCGATCCCTGTGCCGGTCAGTCCGAGGCCATCCCTGTGACACCAGAGCACGTGCCGTCAGCATGGACGACCACCTCATCGAAACCCATCATGGAGCGCAACATACGCGACTCCGAATAGAAGACTGATGCGGACTAACCGGCAGAGTGATCGTAACCCGAATGGGCCGAAACCGTTACAAACGGGTTTGGTCGGAAGCCGGCTCGCCGGCAGGAGATAGAGCACGGTCGCGCGATACGCGCGGCTGCCCAAACTGCTGAAAATCACCCAGGCCATGGCCTCAGACAAACCTCCAAAATCCGCAAAGTTCGTGCCTTGACGTCCGGGCTCCGATTATAGAAGGGATGGCAGCCCGGATGGGGGAAGACCGCTTGCGGACTTCAGCTCTGCCAACAGCCCGGCCCGAAGGGCGACGCCCAACAATCTGCTCTGACCTAACTGGTGGGAAGCGCCGGATTCAAAGGCCCGGCCTTCTCCGTTCCGAACCGGTCAAATATGTGTTGGCCGACATTGGCAATATTCTGGTAGCGCATCTTCAGAACGAAGGGCAGTGCGACGCATCATTACTTTCCAGCCTGAAAACAGTTTAAAAGAAAAAGTGAGACGATGCGCTTTACCCAAGAGTCGCGGACCGGGTAAAGTTATTGCATCCGAATGAAGACCCTCTCGGGCAAGAACCATGAGCATCAGCTGGAACGAAATCGTTGCGATCTACCAAAGCCAGCCCTGGTGGGCCTGGCCGTTGGTATTCTTGCTGGTCTGGGTCGCGGCGAAATGGCTGCGCCGGACCTGGAGCGGTCATGTTGAAAGGCCGGTCTTGACGTCAGATGGGTTCAGGCAATGTGGCGTGCATGTGGATTTTGCAACGGGCACGATCACACTTCCAAGGGGCGACAGCTATCCGGTTGCCTATGTTCGTGGATTGCGCTGGAAGGACTATTCGACTGCTGGAAAGTACCGCGCCTATATCGACGTCGGTTGCGAAACCAGCCAATGGCATTCCCGAGGCGCTGACGATATGATTCATTGGCAACGACACCACCGCCGCGCGCCCGTTTGTTCGAACAATCGAGGCCAACAACAATGACAATATATGCTCCCCAGCGAACGACCAGCCCCGGGAAGACCATCCACCTCAACAGTGTCGAGATCTATTACGAGGAATACGGAACCGGGCAACCGCTTGTTCTATTGCACGGGTTCGGCGGATGCAGCCAAAATTGGTATCCCTTTATCGATCAACTCTTCGAGCGCTATCGCTTGATCCTCGTCGATCTGCGCGGCCATGGTTACTCCACCAATCCAGATAACAGGTTCACACATCGGGACGCGGCCGGCGACGTGTTCCTGCTGCTCGACGAACTTGGAATTGCATCATTCTCGGCCATGGGCATCAGTTCTGGAGCAATGGCGCTCCTGCACATGGCGACGAGGAAGCCTGAGCGCATCGACTCGATGGTGCTGATCAGCACGACCACCCATTTTCCGGATCAGGCCAGGGCTATAATGCGCCGCGCTTCGATCGGCACTCTACCTCAAGATGTGCAGGAGATGTATCGCGAGTGCGCCAAGCGCGGTGACGAACAGGTTCGCCAACTCCTTTCGCAGTTCAACGCGCTTGCCGAAAACGATGATGATATGAATTTCACGAAAGAGAGCTTGTCGGCCATCACGGCGCGCACGCTGATCGTGCACGGCGATCGCGACAACTTCTTCCCGGTTGAAATTCCTCTGGACCTGTATCGGTCGATACCGAATGCCGAGTTATGGATTATTCCGGGCAGCGACCACTCTGCCGTATTCGATGCCGCGACACCGTTCGCCTCTACCGCGTTGCGATTTCTTGATAGGCAGCGCTGAATACCGAGCTTCACCCTTACCCGCACATTGGCCTCGTCGTCGCTGACCGGCAGGAAGTGGAAATGGTCACGGCCATTCACAGTCCGGCTCAAACCATTCCGCCGTATGCCGCAACGCCGGCACACATCGTCAGGATCACACTCCTCGTCACATGAGCGATCAGCAATGCAATTGCCGCGGCAAGCCAGGTGCCAATGGTTTCGCCAGCAAGCGACGACGCCACGAGCGAGACGATAATTAAGCCCGGCAAGTCATCCAGGACCCATGCAAAACGGGAGGATCGGATCGCGTCACCAGCGATGAGGCCGAGAACCCTGATCGCAAAGGCGGCGAGTGCAAGGACGAGGATTAGCATCCAATGGGAGAAACTCATGCCGCGCGCCTCTTCCTGTTCCTGATGACGCGCGACAAGCCGAGACCGCAGACAGCTCCTATGATGATCGCATAAGCTTTCGGCACGCCAAGCGACACAGAGCAGATCGTAATAAAAAAACTCGCCGCCCACGGCGCGAGGTTTGCCGGGCCACGCCATAGTCCTCGCGCCATCGCGATGAAGGCCGCGGTAAACGCAAAGCCCAATCCGAACCGCTCAAGGTTCGGCAATGTCGCGCCTGCGATCGCCCCAAGCGTCGTTGAGGTCGTCCACGTTGAAAACATCACCAGGCCCGAACCGATGAGAAAACCGGCACCTATTTCCGGATTCTTCGCTCTCTCCGCCATCATCAAGGCCCAGTTCTCGTCTCCGGCGATATGGATCGTGAGAAGCTTCATACGCAGAGAAAGTCCGCTCAGAATTTCCGATAGCGTTGCGATGATGCCGATATAGCGTAGGTTCAACGCGGCGCCTGCAAGCGCCGCGCCCATCACTGCGAAGGTTTCCGCAAAGTGCTCGACGGCGACGATCTGAGATGAGCCGGCATGGACGAGGCCGCTCATGAGCGTAACACCCCACCATGGAAATCCGATCTGGGCCGCCAACAATCCGAACGCAAAGCCGTAGACAGCGGCGCCGGCAGCGAGAGGCAGCATTGCGATAGCGCCATATCTCATGGTGATCGGCCGCCTCCCATTCAGTCACTAATCGGCCAATTGTCCGCAAACAACGAAACCGAAGAACCCTGAGAAGAAGCGGCCCTGGGACTCGGATCGTTCGAGATCTTGCCACCAACGGTCGATCTGCGCAGCTTCAAACGCACCTCGCTTTACTCCGTCGGAAACTGTGCCGCCGACGACCCGCCGGAACATCTCGAGAGGTGTCGTAATCATATGTGGCAGGACCTCCAGGTTCACCGCGCCACGATCCAGCATCAGTCGCCGGAGTTGGCGGCCAATCCACGGGCTGGGAATTGAACGGGAGACAAATCGGAGGATGCGACGCGTGAGTTCTTCATCTTCGGCATCGACGACCAGATTGTCGTAGTCGAACTCGAACAATGCGAAGCGTCCGCCGGGACGCAGAACGCGCACCATTTCATCGATCGCGGCTTCGGGGGCGTTGATATACATGAGCACACGTTCTGTGCGGCAGATATCAAAGTGATCGTCCGGAAAGTCCAACCGACAAGCATCCCCCGACCGGTAGTCGACCGGCGCAGACAACACTCCGGCGCGCCGTCTTGCCTCGGCGATCAGAGTTTCGCTCTTGTCGACGCCAGTGACAGACCCGCCGTCACCCACTCTCTTTTCGAGATCCAAAGTCGCATGGCCAACGCCACAACCAATATCGAGAACGCGCTGCCCCAGGTGCACAGGACAAAGCTCCAGCATTCGGTGTCGGTAGCTCTGTATCGACTCCAAGTCGTTCGCCGCATCCAAAAACGCGAAAAACGCATCCGTTTCACTCGCACGGTCGACATCCTGAAAATTGCTATGAATATCCGTCATGGTGACATCCTGTCATTGTCGTTCCCCCACCCGCTGCGACGCGCATTACTCGGTCAGCGCTTCCAAAATGTAGTCGTTCATCACCTGGCCCGGCAGCTTGCCTTCCTCGGGCTGGTTATAACGGCCGGCCGTGATGACAACGACGAGATCGAGAGCCGGGACGATGAAGAGCCGTTGACCGCCATTGCCGAAGCCTCCGATCACGCTTTCGCCGCTCGGCAGCGCGGTCAACCACCACTGATAGCCGTACTCCGTTCCCCCGCCGATCTCCGCATGCGGTGAGTGCGCAGTTTCCAGCCAGGCTTTAGGGACGACGCGCTTTCCGCCCCATGTTCCGCGATTCAGCACCAACTGGCCGATCTTGGCGAGGTCACGCGGCAGCATGCGGAGACCCGAGGCGGCAGCGGGTTCGCCATCCGCGCCCTCGACCCATTCGACATCCTCTATTCCAAGCGGGTCGAACAGTTTCTCACGCGCATAGGACAGGAGCGGTTCGCCGACTCCCTTCGCAATCACGCGACCGAGAAGCGCAGTCGCGCCGCCATTGTAAACCCAGCGCTCGCCGGGTGCGTCCTTCATCGGCCGCTCGAGAATGTAGCGATACCGGTCCGGCGCTAACTCCATGGCGA
>NZ_CAJXGF010000038.1 GCF_913053745.1 uncultured Nitratireductor sp. | reverse complement strand
CCCGCCTTGCCAAGGTGAAGGCTCTCGCGTTCCTGAGCCAGGGTGAACGCCGTCAGACGGAGATCGCCAAACAACTCTATGGTGAGAACTCGGCAGTATATGGCATCGTCTCGAAGGCGAGTGTCGTTGCCGGGTCCAGTGCAGACGGCAATTGGGCATCTGATCTTGTGGGTGACGAAACCTCGGTTTATGCCGATTTTGTCGAGTTCCTTCGCCCAATGACCATCGTGGGCAAGTTCGGACAGAACAGCATCCCGTCTTTGCGCACGGTGCCGTTCCGCACGCCCCTGATCGGCCAGACCGGCGGCGGTCAGGCTTATTGGGTGGGTGAAGGCAAGCCCAAGCCGCTCACGGCATTCGACTTCAACCGCAACACTCTCGACGAGCTGAAGGTCGCCACCATCAGCGTTGTGACGGAAGAGTTGCTGCGCAAGTCGAGCCCTGCGGCAGACGTACTGCTGCGCGATGCTCTTGCGGGCGCGGTTGCTGAGCGTGTGGATACCGATTTCATCGATCCTTCGAAGTCGGCTTCTGCAGGCGTCTCTCCTGCTTCCATCACCAATGGCGTCAGCGCGATCACTTCAAGCGGCAATGACGCGGATGCGATCCGTGAAGACGTACGCGCTCTGATGGCAACCTTCGTGGCAGCGAAGAACCCGCCGACTGCCGGTGTGTGGATCATGTCTTCGGCAACGGCACTTGCCTTGTCGCTCATGGTCAATCCGCTCGGTCAGCCGGAATTCCCAGGCATCAACATGAACGGCGGCACCTTCATGGGCCTGCCGGTCATTGTCTCGGAATACTTCGCACCGGTCTCGGCAGGCGGCTATGTCGCTCTGGTCAACGCTTCCGACATCTACTTCGCTGACGAGGGCGGCGTCATGATCGACGTTTCCCGCGAAGCTTCGCTTCAGATGCTGGACAATCCGACCAACGACACGGTTACGCCGACCGCTACCTCCATGGTCTCCATGTGGCAGACCAACAGCGTGGCATTCCGTGCCGAACGCATCCTGAACTGGTCCAAGCGCCGTGCTTCGGCTGTGGCCCTTCTGGATGAGGTCAACTGGGGCTTGCCGGCGGCTTCCGCCTAAGCAGACCTGAATGACATTGCCGGCCGCGGGCAACTGCGGCCGGTTCCCTTCCTCTCTCGGGAGATGCCCGATGAAATCCAACTATCTGACGCGCGCCATGAACGCCCGCGATCCGCGCTATGCAAAGATCGCTGAAAAGCTTGGTTATGGCCGCCGCGACGTGCAGGTGAAGCCGCGCAAGCCGGTCGATGACATGAAGGTGTTGCGTGCGCGCTATGCCGAAGTCGTGGGCAAGAAGCCCTATCACGGTTGGGACGCGGACACGCTGCGCACCAAGATCGCGGAAGCGAAGGGCTGAGCCTATGCGCGTTCTCGGCATGCCGGTCCCCTTTACGGGCGAGGCCAAGAAAGACCTGTCACCAGTAAACCCGAACCGGGGTGGCTGGTTTCGGATCCTCGAAAGCTTCTCCGGCGCCTGGCAGAACAATGTCGAGGTGGACTTCAACTCGGTCCTGTCGTTCCACGCAGATTTTGCATGCCGCACGCTGATCGCTTCCGATATCTCGAAGCTTCGGGTGAAGCTCGTCAAGAAAGACGATGACGGCATCTGGACGGAAGTTAGCAGCCCGGCCTATTCGCCGGTTCTGCGCAAGCCGAACCACTTCCAGAACCGCATCCAGTTCTTTGAGACGTGGGTTCTGTCGAAGCTCCAGCGCGGCAACACGTACATTCTGAAGCAGCGGGATAATGGTGGCAGTGTCCGCCGGCTGTTCGTTCTGGACCCGCTTCGCGTAAAGCCACTGGTGGCCGATGACGGGTCCGTGTTCTACGAGCTAAACACCGATGAGTTGAGCGGCTTGCCGGAGCGCGTGATTGTGCCAGCGCGCGAGATCATTCACGACCGCTTCAACTGCATGTTTCATCCTCTGGTCGGCATGTCTCCGATCTATGCCGGTGGTCTGGCTGCGATGCAGGGGCTCGCGATCCAGAGCAATTCCACCAGGTTCTTTGAGAACGGGGCGCAGCCCGGCGGTGTTCTTGTGGCGCCCGGGTCCATCTCGGATGAAACGGCCGGTCGCCTTAAGGAATACTGGGACAACAACTTCACCGGCAAGAAAGCCGGGAAGGTGGCGGTTCTCGGCGATGGGCTGAAGTATGAGGCCATGGCGGCCAAAGCCATCGATTCCCAGCTCATCGAGCAGTTGAAGTGGTCGGCTGAAGTGGTGTGTTCCGTCTACCACGTCCCTCCGTACAAGATCGGCGTCGGGCAGATGCCCAGCTACAACAACGTGCAAGCGCTCAACACGGAGTATTACTCTCAGTGTCTCCAGAAACTCATTGAAGATATTGAGATTTGCCTTGACGAGGGTCTGGGCATGACCGGCGAGAAGATCGGCACGGAGTTCGATCTGGACGGCTTGCTTAGGATGGACAGCGTCACTCAGATGCAGGCACTGAAGGAGGGTATCAGCGCCGGCATCATGTCACCCAATGAAGCGCGCCGCCGACTCGATCTGAAGAAAGTGGATGGCGGCGAAACGCCATACCTGCAGCAGCAGAACTATTCCCTGGCAGCTTTGGCCAAGCGAGACGCGCAGGAAGACCCATTCGGATCACCAACGCCTCCCACGCCTCCAGCAGATGACGGCGCTGCAAACGACAATGCCGAAGCCGAGGCCCGCGCCGCACTGGTCGAAATCTACAAAGGACTGCGCTGATGACGTTCGACGGGAAGGCCTTCGGCAAAGAGATCGTTGGCGTGGTCAAGGAGTATGTGCGCGATACGATTGCGCCGGTACTGGCTCGCCTCGATGCCATCGAACAGCGCCAACCCGAGAAAGGCGAGCGCGGCGATAAGGGGGACAAGGGCGATCCCGGTGCAAATGGGGCTGACGGTGAGCGCGGCCCACAGGGTGAACCCGGCGAAAAAGGCGAGCGCGGCGAAAAGGGTGAGCCCGGCGACCGGGGTCCAGAAGGTCCGCCCGGCAAGGATGGCGCGCCCGGTGTTGTTGGGGAAAAGGGTGATAAAGGCGATCCGGGCGACCCCGGCCCGGCAGGCGATCCCGGCAAGGACGGGGCCAATGGTAAAGACGGGGCCGATGGTGTGGGCTTGGCCGGGGCGGTTATCGATCGATCCGGAAATCTAGTCCTCGCACTGACAGATGGCACCACGCGGGAACTTGGTCTTGTGGTCGGGCGTGACGGTCAGAAAGGCGATCCCGGTCAAGATGGCAAGGACGGTGCGGACGGGCTCGGCTTCGATGATCTCGAAGTTGTTCACGATGGCAAGCGCACATTCACATTCCGGTTCGCAAAGGGCGAGAAGGTGACAGAGTTTCCTTTCACGCTTCCGGTCGTTCTGGATTGCGGCGTTTTCAAATCTGGCGAGACCTATGCCGCCGGCGACGGTGTCACCTGGGGCGGTTCGTTCTGGATTGCTCAGAAGGACACCACGGACAAGCCCGGAGAAGGCGACGGCTGGCGTCTCGCTGTCAAGAAGGGCAGGGACGGCAAGGACGGCATCATGAAGGCCGAGAAGCCGAAACAGCCGCTGAAGGTGGGATGATGGTCAAGCTGGTTTCCCTCGACACCGTGAAGCTTGCGCTACGCATCGGTGAGATCGAGGAAACGAGTGGGGGATGGGATATTCTCCCGCATGAGGATGACACGCTGATCGACGCCTATATCGAGGCCGCATCCGCCGCGATCATCAATTACCTGAAGGATCAGGCCGAGGTCATCTTGAACCTGGACAGCGGCGACGACGTGCCTTCAGGAACCGAAATCCCGAAGGAGATCGAAACTGCGGCAATCCTGCTCGTCGGTCACTTCTATCGCGAGCCGGACGGCGACACCGAAGAAGCCTTCGACCGAGGGTATCTCCCGAAGCCGGTCACCGCCTTGCTTTATCCGCTCCGAGACCCTGCGCTTCGATGACAAAGCCTGAGTGGTGGCCCTCATGGGAGGGAGAGACGGTCGTGATCGTGGCATCCGGGCCGAGCGCAAAGAACGCCCCGCTGCATGTCGCGAAGGGAAAAGCGAAGTTCATTGCGATCAACAAGTCATGGGAGTTGGCGCCATGGGCCGACATTCTCTACGGCTGCGACTTTGCATGGTGGAGACACGTAAAAGGATGCCCGGGCTTTTCTGGTCTCAAGCTCACGGTCGACAGAGCCGCGGTGAAGGACTTCCCGGAGATCAAACAAGTGGAATGCCGGAAGCCGGATGATCGCCTGTTTCTGTCACCTCTCGGCACCGTGGGCTGGGGCGGCAACGGTGGGTTTCATGCGCTGAACCTCGCAGTGCAGTTCGGCTGTCGCAAAATCATCCTTGTCGGCTACGACATGACCACCCGCTACGGCCTTCATTGGCATGGGGCGCATACGGGCAACCTGCACAATCCGAAAGAAGCGAGCGTTGCCAGGTGGCGGCGCGCTGTCGACAACGCGAGCAAGGTGATCCATCCAATGGGTATCAAGGTGATCAACTGCAGCAAGGTATCTGCCCTGACCAGCTATCCGAAGATGGAACTGGACAAGGCCCTTGCCTCATGAGGGTCGCGCTGGTTTTGCGGTCAGGAGGTGACTTCGACGCTTCCCATATCGCCCGACTTTGCCGGCAGGTGACAGACCATCTTCCCGGCGCTCAGATTTTTTGCCTGTCGGATGTCGAGGTTCCGTGCCCCCGTATCGAGCTTCGGTATGATTGGCCGGGTTGGTGGTCCAAGATGGAATTGTTTCGCCCCGATATCGGTGGCGATCTTCTATTCATGGATCTGGATACGTCAATCGTAGGCACTCTGGAAGACATTGCGGCTGTCGACCGCCTCACGGTGCTGTCTGATTTCTACTGGCCGACGACTGGGCGCATTCAATCGTCGCTCATGTTCATTCCAGAGAATGAACGACTGGCGATTTGGGATGCATGGATCGCTGACCCTTCGCGGCACATGCGCGAATGCGTGACGCGGGAGAAGTGGGGCGACCAGGGTTTCCTTGGTCAGTTCTGGCAGGGCAGGGCGCAGCGATGGCAAGACGCGCTGCCCAGTCAGGTGGTTTCGTACAAATGCCATGTCCGCAAGAAAACGCGGTCAGACAAAGAGTTCGGTGACGGAACGTTGCCGGAGAACGCGCGTGTCGTGATCTTTCACGGCAAGCCCCGGCCTTGGGAAATCGGATGGTAATGCGCCCCTTTGAACAGCGAGCCCAGACAATTATTCGCCGGTTGCCGGCCCACGCACGGGCTGTCGAAATCGGCGTCCTGCGCGGGCAGGTATCGGAATGCGTTCTCCAGAACACAGACGCCCACCTGATCATGGTCGATAACTGGCTGCCATCCGATCAGCAGCCAGAACGCTACAAGGCGACGAAAGATCAGCACGCATTCGATGCTGCGGAGATCGTGAGTAAGCACAAGCGGGAAGCGCTCGCCCGGGTGCATCGCTTTCATGGTCGCGCGCAGATCAAGGAAATGTCTTCGGTCGAGGCGGCATCACAGGTCGAAGATTGCACGCTCGACCTGGTCTTCATCGATGCCGACCATTCCTATGAAGGCGTCCGGGAAGACATTGCGGCCTGGTTCCCGAAGGTGAAGGCCGGCGGCTGGATCGGCGGGCACGATTATCAAAACCCGGATGCGCGCTTCTGTTTCGGCGTCGACCGTGCGGTTGATGAGTGGATCGAGGAAACCGGTCGCACGCTGGAAACCGATCTGAATTTCACATGGTGGGCTCGGGTCTGATGGCAAAGCGCTCTGCGGGATCGCTCGACCGGACAATCACGGTTGAGCGCTATCAGGTCGTGGGTACGAACGACTTCAACGAGGATATCCGGGAATGGGCCGGGTTCATCACGGTCCGGGCCGCTCGCCGCGATGTGTCAGACGGTGAAAGGTTCGCGGCCGGGCAGACAGGTTCCTCGCTTCGCAGCCGGTTCGTCATCCGCGCCTCGACCAAATCGAAAACGATCTCGCCAGTTGATCGCCTGTCCTATGACGGCGGCATCTGGAACATCGAGGGTGTGAAAGAAGGCGATCAGGGCGATATGCGCGGGCGCTTCATTGAGATCACGGCGGTTCGGAGCACGAGCTAATGGCGACCGTCAAGCTCCATCTGTCCGTTGAGATGGATGCGCTTCACGACGCAATCGGCTTGCTTTCCGAAATCCATGCCAGATTGGCAACGAAGCATGGCGAGACATTTCGGAAACTCGATAGAGCCATAGAGCGATTCATCGATGATCCGACAGATGCAACCGAAATCCACTGGCTCGGTGGCGGTCGTCTTGTTGCAGCGCCGAAGGGCCGGCTCACTGAGATACTTCGCGAAGCCCGGGAACTTGGAGTGATCGACTGATGGCGACCAATGTCCGGATTGAGGGGCTCCGCGAGCTCGACAAGGCGCTGGCGGAGTTGCCCAAATCAACTGGCAAGAACGTCCTCCGGCGCACGCTGCGGGAAGCCGCAAAGCCGCTCATCAACGATGCGCAGCGTTTGGCCCCGGATCGCCCCGGCCGCCCACGGAATGATCTGCCGACCTCGATCACCATTTCCACGCGCTTGAACAAGAACCAGCGCAAGGCCACGCGCGGAACCGATAAATCGTTTGTCGAGATGTATGTCGGCCCCGACGTTTCGGTCCCGCACCCGCATGGGCACTGGCAGGAGTTCGGAACGGTTCAGCACGGCCCGCAGCCCTTCATGCGCCCAGCCTGGGACGCGAACAAGATGGAGGTGCTGGACGTGATCGGTGATCAGCTTGGTGACGAAATCATGAGAGCCGCGAAACGCCTCGCCAAGAAGCAGGCAAAGGCCGCTGCCAAGGGCAAATAGATGACCTGCCGAGTGTGTGAAATGGCCCGCGCCGCTTTGGCCCGTCTGATCGAGCGCTCACAGCTACCAACAGGACGCAAGCCGAATGATCGAAGAACGGATAACCGCGCTCCTAAGCGGCGTGGCTGATGGCAAGCGGTATTGGGTGAAGGCACCGCGCCGGGACGATGGCTCGCTCGCTGTCACGCCTCCCTATCTCGTTCTTCACCGTGTCGACGGGCTGCCGAACTATCACTTCTGCGGGCGCGGCACTGTGGAGAGCCGCGTGCAGGTGAATTGCATCGCAGAAACCTATGGGGCTGTGAAATCCCTTGCTCGCTCTGTGGTGACCGCTCTGGACATGTTCAGTGACCCGGCAGCCGGCATCTACGGTGTTTTTGTCGACGGAGAAGGGCGCGACCTCGCCGAAGACGCTCCCGGTGGCGTGAATACCTCAGACGCAGGCTCAAAGCTTTTTGGCGTGGCCGTGGATTTCCGCATCCACCACGCCGGTTGACCCGGCCCGGCCGGTCTGCCCGCAACCGCCCTTGGGCAAGGCATTCTCTGAAAAGGAAGCCGTAAAATGGCAAGCAAAGCAACCATCGGCTGGGATACGATCCTTGAGGCGTATGATGACGCCAGTTCGCCGCCCGGCTTCGTCCAACTCTGTGAGGTCTTCAACCTGTCGCCCGGTGCGCAGGAAGCGGATCGGATCGATGTCACGCACTTCTGCAGCCCGGATCGGCGCCGTGAGTACATTCCGGGCCTGATCGACAATGGCGAGGCAAGCTTCGAGGCAAACTACATCCCAGGTTCTCCGGAAGATCAGCTCATCCTCTCGCTACTGAACAGCGGCGATGTCATTCAGTGGCGCATCACATTCCCGCTCCAGCAGGGCGACACGGATCGCCATCGTGTGACCTTCGAGGCGTCGGTGACCGGTTACGAGCGCACGATCCCCGTGGATGACCGCATGACGGCCACGATCACGCTCGCGCCATCTGGCTCCGAGGTCTGGGACACGATCTCTGCGGGCAGCGTGTAATGGCGAACCCGAACCGTGGAGCCGTCGCGCTCGAAACTGAGGACAAGGTTTATTCCTTGCGCTTTTCCACCAACGCGATCTGCGAGCTCGAGGAGCATTTCGGGAAACCGATCATGCAGATCGTCAACGAGCTTGAAGATGAGAGCCGGGTGAGCATGGGAATGATCCGGTCAATCGTCTGGGCCGCGCTTCTGGAGCACGATCCAGAAATCACCCACAAGGAAGCCGGCCGGGTTCTGGATCACGCTGGTCAGCAGGTTGTGATGGAGAAGATTGGTCTTGCTCTCCAGCGCTTCTTTCCAGATGCGGGGGCTGAGAAGGGCAAGGCAAACCCTCCGAAGGCGAAAGCCGAATAGATTGGCTTTCGCTGCAACAGGACTGGGTAAGCGTCGTCGGCGGGAACGGTCAGGACTTCTGGGGCCTGTCTCTCCGCGAAATTCAAAACGTTCTCGCCGGCCACAACGAAAAGCGAAGGCGCGACGGCAATCTCATGATGTCGCAGGCGTGGCACACGGCAGCCTTCCAGCGCATCAAGAAGATGCCGAAGCTCAAGAACGTTCTCGATGAAGGCCCGAAGCGCGCAAGCCGCCACATGAGGCCCGTCCAAGTGGATGAGGTCAGGGCGTGGCTCGCGAATGCTCCGAAGATGAAGCGGCAAGGTAGGTAGACATGGCGCAAGGCGTGATTGGCAGCCTCCGGGTCAACCTCGGCATTGATACTGCTGCGTTCTCGACGGGGCTGAAGAAGGCGGAATCCGGACTTCAGAAGTTCGGAAAGATGGCAAAGACCGGACTGCTTGCTGCCGGTGCCGCCGCGACGGCTGCGGCCGGTGGCCTGGCCGTGATGGTCAAGGGTACCATCGACAGCGCCGACGAAATGGCAAAGGCCAGTCGAAGCTTCGGGGTTCCCATCGAGGAACTGTCGCGTCTCAGGTATGCGGCCGATCTTTCGGGTGTCTCGTTCAGCAATCTCGGCAACTCGCTGCGGACGCTGAACAAGAATGCCTATGACGCATCGAACGGGACAGGTGCCGCAAAGGATGCGTTTGCCGAGCTCGGCGTCAGTGTCGCGAATGCCGATGGCAGCCTGAAATCTGCCACCCAGCTAATGGGCGAAGTAGCTGACGCGCTCCAGAACGTCGATGATGAAACGCGCAAGGCGGCACTGTCGGGCAAAATCTTCGGAGAGCGGTACGGCCCGCAGCTCGCCTCGCTTTTGGCTGGCGGCTCGGAGGGGATCAACAAGCTGACCTCGGAGGCGGACCAGTTTGCACAGGTCTTCACTCAAGAGATGGGCACCAGCGCCGAGGCGTTCAACGACAATATGGCCCGCCTCACAGGGACATTCGGCGCGGTCTCGGCCAAAATCACGCAGCAACTCTTGCCGATCCTCGAAGAGTTCAGCCAGTGGCTTGTCGATAACAGCGACGGGATCGTCAAGTTCGCGGTCGATACGGCGAATATGTTTGCCGCGATGGGGCGCGGCTCAGCCGATGCTGCCCGCTGGCTTGTCGAGACGCGAGAATCCATTCGCCAGTTCGGCGAAGACCTTCGCAATTCGGCCATCCAGGCGACGCAGTTCGCTGCGGATTTGCTTGCGGCCTTCGTGGCTTTGCCCGGCCAGATGTACCAGATCGGCGTCGACATCGTTCAGGGGCTCTGGAACGGTCTCAAAGCGC
Source organism: uncultured Nitratireductor sp. (assembly GCF_913053745.1). Lineage (GTDB taxonomy): Bacteria > Pseudomonadota > Alphaproteobacteria > Rhizobiales > Rhizobiaceae > Nitratireductor. The sequence continues at coordinate 21,865 of NZ_CAJXGF010000038.1, read as the reverse complement.
AATGGGAAGCGGTCAAGAGCAGCGTCACAGGCTTCGCATCCGATGTGGCCGGTAGCTTCCGTTCGGTGCTTGGTATCCAATCTCCGTCACGGGTGGCTGATCCGACATGGATGTTTGATGCGGAAACAGTGCCTCACTGGGGAAACGAGCGGCGCACCTGGTCAGCCTGGAAGAACAGTTTACGTGGCGGACTCAATCAGTTCATCGCCTACGACATTACCCGCAACCCGCCGTTGGCCTTTCCAAATGCGTCGTCTCCAGAAGATATATCCGGAGGGTGGGACGGCACTGCAATTGTCACCGCCATTGGTCTGTCCGGAGAGCTTGGCTTGTCAGGTCTTCCTACCGGCTATCAATTCTCGGAAGGTGATCGAATTGGATTGGAAGAAGGTGGGGCACGTGGTTACTACGAGATCGTCGAAGACACTACTGCCGTGGGTACCTCAGCTACGGTTACGGTCTCACCGCACTTGCACGCCGGAATTTTCACGAACGCTGCCGTCGCGCGAATTTGGCAGCCTGTGGCGAAGTTCGTTCTCGACTGGCAATCATGGTCGGCCGAAGACACCATTGAGCCGACACCAATTTCCTTCACCGCCTATCAGCGGGTGATGTGATGGCCTACCCAACGATCGTCCAGGACCTACTTGATGAAGGCCGCATCTCAATTCGCGGTCTGATCAAGTTCCAATTCGGAACCGGAACCTATGGCTTTGCGAAATCTGATCAGCCGATTGAGTGGAACGGTCTGACCTATCAACCGGGCGGCGTCATCAAGGTATCGGACCTGCCCGGCGGCATGGGCACCACGGCGCGGCAGTTCACCATCGAGCTTGCGGAATCGCCAGATGATGGCCTGACGCCCGACGTTCTGAAGACCATAGAGCAGGAGGATTACCGCGACCGGCCCGTCACCATCTATGACGCGTTCTTTCATCCGGACACAGGATCGCTCCTGCATGTGGAGGCTCTAAAGCGCGGCTACATCGACCAGCTATCGCATGAGGAAGATCCGGAAGAGGGCTACAAGCTCATTGCCGATTGCGAGACTCGCGCGCTCGACTACACCCGCACGAATGGCCGCAAGCGTAACATGGCAGACCAGCATCGCCGTGCGCCGGGAGACGATTTTTATATCAACGCGGCAACGACCGGCCGCGAAGAAGTCTTCTGGGGCAGGGCGCGCAAGAACGCGCAGAACAACACGAAAGGCTCCCTGAAGGACTTCGTGAATGGAATCGGGAGGCTCGGTCGATGAGCGCCCGCCTTCCGGATTGGGAAAACCGTCTGAACGCGGTTATCGAAAAGCACATGGGGCTGCCGAGCGAATTCGGCGTGTCCGACTGCTACCTGATTCCGGCCGACGCTTTCGAGGCGATCACAGGCGAGAAGCTTTATTCCGGCGTCCGCTACAAGACTGAGGCTGGCGCAGGCCGCCAGTTGCGAAAACGCGGCTTCGAAACCGTCGAGGACGCTTTTCGTGCGCGCCTGCCGGAAATCGGCCGCTTAATGGCACAGCGCGGCGATCTGGGCGTCGTGGAACGCGATGGCGTCATATCCGGGGGTGTCTTTACCTCCATAGGGTTTGCGACGCGTGGCGAACGCTCCGTGGAGCTTCTTCCGGCCACCGAGGTCAAGGCGGCGTTTCGGGTCGCATAGACCGCATCCATTCAGTTCATGATCTTTCAACGCTGGCGCACCGCGCTGTGCGGAGGGTAATCCATGCCATTTTTTGCTCCAATCATCGGCGCGGTTGCCGGTGCGATTGGCGCCATCGGCTCGTTCATCACGGGACTTGGCTTTATCGGCAAGCTGGCAATCGGCATCGGTCTGAACCTTGCCGCCTCTGCGCTGATGAAGCGCGAGCAGCAGGCTCCGGAGCCGGCGGGCGTTAAGATACAGACCGAGTATGGTGCGGACGTTCCGCGCCAGGTGGCGTGCGGTCTCGTGGGCATTGCCGGGCACGAAGTCCATGTCAACACGTTCGGAAACGACAATGGCTGGCTTCAAGACGTTTATCAGCTTTCCGATTATCCCTGCACCAGCCTCGACCGCGTGGCGATCAATGGCGAGTGGGTAACGCTCGATGCGCCCGATGGAGACGGTTATCGCAAGGTCACGTCCGGCGAGTATGCGAACCTTGCCTGGATCAAGTTCCATGACGGCACGCAAACCACGGCAGATAGCGACCTGGTCGCCGATGCCAATCCTGCAGGACGCTGGGAGGCGAGTTGTATCGGCACCGGCATTGCCTATGCAATCGTCAAGGCGAAGTACGACCGCGAGAAAACGGTCGGCATGCCCGATGTGTTCTTCGAGCTGAAGGGCGCACCGCTCTATGACTGGCGCAAGGATTCAACGGTCGGCGGAACCGGCCCGCATCGATGGAACGATCTCGGCACCCACGAGTGGACCGACAACCCGATTGTCATCGAGTACAATTACCGGCGCGGGCTCTCGGTCAACAATGACCTGTTCTGTGGCATGGAGATGCAGGCGAGCGACTTGCCGCTCGACAAGTTCACCGCGGCGGCAAACGTCTGCGACGAAACAGTAGAGGGCGAGAAGCGCTATCGCTGTTCGATCATGCTCGATTGCACGGCCACGCATGGCGACAATATCCAGTCGCTCATGAAGTCGTGCGGCGGTGTGGTCATCGATGCGCCGGACGGCTCGTGGCCTATGGTCGGTGCCGCTCAACCCGTTGTGGCGACGATCACCGATGACGATCTGGTCGTTGGCGAGCCGGTGCGCTGGCAGGCCAAGCGTTCCATGTCGGAGCTGGTCAACTCGATTTCCGGGACGCATCCCGATCCGGGTCAGTTGTGGTCCATGGTGGGTTACGAATCCATTGTGCTCGACAGCGCTATTGTCGTGGATCGCCGCACCCGCGATCTGGCTCTCGACTTTCCGACTGTTATGAGCGGGCGCCAGGCCAAGCAGCTTGCATCGATCTATGCTGCCGAAAACAGGCTGGAAGCGACGGCCGAAATCACGTTGCGGCCTCGCTGGCGAGGGTTGAAGGCCGGCGACTGGATCACATGGCAGAGCGCGCGCTATGGCACGCTCACCTATCTGGTGACGGAATCGACGCTCTATTCGCTCGACAGCAAAGGGCCACGGAATGTGCGCGTGGCGCTTCAGCAACGTGATGCGTCGATCTATGACAGCGTGACGGTTCCCGTTCCGGTGGTGCCGTACCCACCCGGTAAGCCCGTCTATCTGCAGGAGGTGCAGAACCTCATGCTGGCCGGCGTAACTGCCGGGTCCGGATCAAAGCTGATGCCGGCCATTCAGGCGTCATGGGATGCGATCGACGATGTGACGGTCGTCGGCGTAGAGTTGGAGTGGTGGCCGACGGATCAGCCGGCCTCGCGCGCCAGCATGACCGTTGCGGACGATCAGAACATTGCAGTTCTCACCGAGGCCGTGGTTTCGGACACCGAATATCAGGTGCGGACGCGCTTGCTCACAAGCCCGCAGCGTCCGGTTGTCTGGTCCACACCGGAAGCCGTGACAACGCCGGATCAGCCAATCTCGGACGTGACCATAGATCCCGAGATCATCAACGAGGCGACGGATTGGCTAAACTACAACACGCGTGAAGAGATCGAGCGCGGGCTCGATAACGCCACCAAGGACATGGCCGACTTCGATCAACAATATGGCAATGTCCAGCGACTGAGACGTGAGGCGGCTGTCACAGCGGGAAACATCACGGCATCCTATCAGGAGGCCATTGTCGTTGCCGTGGGGCCGGGATCGGCGATTGCGCAGCGTATCGAGGCGCTGGAAGTTACCATCGACGAAGACATCGCCCAGGCTGTCGATCTTCTGACCGCTGAAATCACCGAGGTAGATGGACGCGTTACAGCGAATGCAAACGCGATCACGTCACTGACGGCGCAGGTGGATGACGTTGAAGCCAACGTGACGATGCGTGGCGAAGCCATGGCATCTCCGGGTGGCGGATGGGCGCGTTATGGCATCCAGGTTCGGCTTGAGTCAGGCGGGGATTGGTCTCAGGCGGCGTTCTTCATGGATGCGCAGCCGGGCATGAGCCGCGTCATCTTCAAGGCCGACGAGTTCATCGTCTCGGACGGTTCCACCGATCTGGTGCCGTTCTTCATCTCCGGGGGCGTGGCACGCATGAACGTTGCGAACATCGGAACGGTCACGTCTGGGCTTGTGCGGAGCAACGATGGCAAGATGCGGATCGAACTGGATAACAATCGAATTCTGGTAGCCGACTGATGACAGACCGGATTTTGCTAGGCGCGTTCGATGGGACGCACGTCTTACGCGCCTCCCGCCCCGGATACGATGTCAAGAACACTGGTTTGCCTACGGAACATCTCTCATTCGATAGTCGGTGGCCGGAAATTGGAAACATCCTGTCGCGAGGGACGTTTCAGATGGGCGGAAACGATCCTGCATTCAACTATTACTATGGCACCACATATGCGGACCCACCGTTGGTGATCGTGCACATGTCAGGTGCGAACAACGATCTCGACACGTGGTATCCTATCGATCAAGCGATCTGGTACGACTTCAACGTCGCTGTTTTCGTCTTTCGGGATCGATTTCAGATCAGCACAAACGCTACCAACAATGTTGGATCGTCGCAGCGAACATTCAGATATGTCGTGATGAGAAACTTCTATGGTTGATCGTGTCATATTGGGGCGGCGCGGCGGTCAGAACGGACTTTTCATCTCCAAGCCCGGCGTCGACGTGTCGTCGGCAAGCGATAGCCAATTGCTGTTTCGAACAACAGCGGGCTTTGAAACGCTGCAGATCGTGAAATCAGGAAGGGTCTATCTTACGACCGGTGAGCCCGTAACAATCAGTGTTCCGAATTTGGGATACAGACCCAAGGTCATTCTGCAATCGGACTGGAACATTGGAATTTTGACAGGTTTCGGGACCAACTCTCATATCTTCCATTGGGTCGACTATCTTTCAAATACGGAAATCCGACTGAACGTCGACAAGAACAACATCTTCGACAGTAACTATTCGCTATATGTCGTTCTGCGGGAAAACATAAATCATGGTTGACCGCGTTCTTTTGCACTCCGCCGGTCTTAAGGTGTCAAAGCCCGGGGTTGATGTGAAGACAGCGAGTGAGGCCGGTCTTATATTCAACTCCGAATGGTCGGCCATGAGCCGGCTGATTTTCGGGTCGTTCTCAGTTAACCCAAATTCCGCGAATACACGTACGATTCTGTACGGGAAGTCCTTCACTTACAGGCCGCTGGTGTTCACGGTCGTCCACCCTTACGCCGCATCAGGCGATCTCTTCGGCCCTGCAAGGCAGCATATAGGGACAGCCGGATTCTTCGCCTTTTACAGCCCGAGCCCGGCTAATCGTTACATCGTCGATGTGCGAAACGATCGGTTTGTCTTTCAAAACAACTCGAGCATGACGGAGGGAGATTGGACCTCCAATGCAATCATCCGCTATGCAGTTTGGGATCATGGATTGGGCTAATGATTGTTGAATATAATCAGGACGGCAGAATTTTCCACGTCATCAGCGATCCGGTTCCGGACACAATTGCGGCAATGCTCAACGACCGCGGCAGAACTTTTCTCGATCTGCCACCTGAGCCATTGCCAGAAGTCCAGATGCGCGACCCCGACACTGGTCACCTCGTTTTTGACGATGATGGCGAGCCTGCAATGGGCTCTCCCGGCCTGCGCTTTGCTGCGTGCGATATCTCGAAAGATTATGTCGTGGACGGTCGGGTTGTCCGGCGCCCGTCTTGCGGGTGCACTGCAAGCGTTGAGGGCAGGGTGGTTTCACTTGCCGGACTGCCGGAAGGTTCAACGCTCTCAATCTTTCTCGATCCGACGGATGTGCAGAGCGCGGTACAGGCTGAGGCGACAGGCGATCCGTTCCTGTTCGAGGTCGATGAGCCCGGACAAGTTCGCATTCACGTCACGCCGCCCTGGCCAATGCTCGATGAGGTGATCGATGTTGAAGTTGAGTAGGGTCGATCATCATCGCAACAGGGCTCTTGACTTGATAGACAAGCACTACGCGGCTCGTATCGACGCCATTCTTGGCCCCATGGCGGCGCTGCATCTCCTGAAACGTATCGTGCCGGCAGGTGATCTGGTCGCCGACAAGGATGCCATTCTTGTCCGCGCGGCTGAACAGGACGCGGAACTGGCCGCCGTGGATAAGGAGCGCCGCGACCTGAAGGCAAGCGTCCGCTCCGCAACGGCCAGCGATGAAATCAAGGCGCTGATCGCGCACCTCTAGAGCCACCACAAAACACCGGAACCCCATGACTGACCAGCAGAAAAAGCAGGTCAACCCGATGGCTGCTGCCGTCGAGGCGACCGCGCTCAACGACTATTATCGCAATCGCAATCTGATGCTTGCAGATGCGCTGGAACGTGAGCGTCAGGAAAAGGACGCCATGCAGGCGGAAATCGACCGGTTGACGAAGATCAACGGCAAGCTTCAGGACGCAGCAGCGAAGAAGGATGCCAAGAATGGCGGGTGATCTTTACGAACAAGGTTACTATTCCACCGGCACGGCCTCGGTCACGCAGGGTCAGACCGTTGTTACGGGGCAGGGCACAGCCTGGCTGCAGATTGTTCGTCCGGCCGACGATTTCGGCAAACACGTCGGCATGCCGATCCCCATCGCCTCGGTGGACAGCGACACGCAGATCACGCTGGCTTATCCGTGGCCCGGGCCGACACAGGCGGCCGAGCCCTACCGCGTGACCTTCACGCCCTATCACGTCGCCTACCGGCAGGCCTTGCAGGAGATCGGCCAGCTGCTTTCGAACGGCAACGTCTCGGCATTGGCGGGTCTGACCCTTGATGCGGGAAGCTATATCCGTGGTGCCGGCCCTGGCGCGATGGATGTAGTCGACGGCGCAAATCTGGATGCACTGCGTGGACTGATCGGGTCTGCGGACACGTTTCCGGTCTTCACCGGTGCAGGGGCGATGGCTCTTGCCGATATCAGTGATTTTGCGCCTGCGTCCGCCTTGGATGATTATGTCGAAGGTCCAGCAAGCTCTACAAACAATTATGTCGCCCTGTGGAGCGGCGAAGAAGGGAAGGCGCTCGTAGACGGTTTCCTCGTTACCAACTTTGCGCGAGACTATCTGGCAGCCGGAAACGGTCCCACCACGCGACAACGAATAGGGTCCGACGACGCGTCCAACCTGACAACCGGAACGCTGCCGAATTCGCGTGTCTCGGACTCGCTCACACCTGATAGAGCGTTTCGGCGCGGAAACATACTTGGCACTGTGTCTGAGTCTGGCGGTGTTCCAACAGGTGCATTGATCGAATATGGCGGGAACGCAAATGGCTACTTTGCGCGCTTCGCGGACGGCACGCAGATATGCTGGCATCTAACTGCCGGATCATTGGACACCAACAGTTCTTCCGGGTCGATCTATAACAGCTCTTCCCCGTCAACCTGGGTATATCCAGCCGCTTTTGCCGTCACGCCCACGGCGGCAGCGGGACAAGCTTCAACAAGCTCCGCCAGATGGGTCACTATTAGAAACATCAACAGCACTGAATGCACATTGAATGCATTTGGAACATCTCAATCGGCCGTGAATCTCAATTACTGCGCAATTGCCATAGGAAGGTGGTGGAGCTAATGCGAATTTCTTTCTCCCCGCAGCGCCGCGACACCACGCTGGAACTCTCCAGGGCGGGCGACGTGCTGACCATCAATGGCGATCCGTTCGATTTCTCGGGCGTGCCGGAGGGCGCGTCGCTTCCTCAAGAAGCGATTGCCGGCAATTGGTTCGTAGGCCCCGTGGAACGGGTGGCTGGACAACTGCGGATGACGCTGGTTCTCCCTCATGGTCCGAACCCGTCGCCAGCCGTGGCCTTTCCAGAGGCACTTAACGTTACATCTGACGGGGCCATAGATGTTCCGTTCGACCCGCCGCCTCCCGAACCCGAACCCGAGATCGAACCCGAGACGCCGGAGGACGACGAATGAACGTTGATCTTTCAATGCTCATTACAGCCGAGCAGAAAGCCGCCGAGGCACTGGCACGCAGTCGATCAATGGTGAACGCGGAGCGGGACAGGCGCATCTCGGCCGGCCGCGTGTTTTCGGTGGCGGGCTATGGTGATGTGCCGCTGACCGGCCGCGACCGCGACCAAGTGGCACTTATGGGATTGCTCGTGAAGGCACAATCACTATTGGCCGATGGTGTGTCGGATCCGGTTCTGACCGTGCGGGACGCCGAAAACGTGAACCACATACTGACACCGGCCCAGATGATCGAACTGGTAACCGAGGGCATGACGTGGATGGAGGCGGTCATGGCGGTCTCGTGGGCCATGAAGGACGAAGAAGCGCCGTTCGAGGCCGGGATACCTGAAGACCTGGCAGACGATCAATGGTGGCCGTAGTCGCATCTGGTTTCGATTAGGCTAATCGTCATCATCAATCAATTGTAATCGCTGCGACAACCAATGGCGCAGCGATACCAGCCGCAATCACTGCAAGCGAGAAACCGCAAACTAGGATCAGCTCGAAGCGGGTCATCTGAGATTCGGATCGTCATCCATCGAATGGTCTTCGGGAAAGTCGTACCCGAGCCATTGCGACCGAAGGCGCTCGTAAAACATTCCAGTCAAAAACGCTAATGCGATGATTACAAGAAGTGCAACAAGTTCAGAAAATGTCATCAGTTTCCCACCTTACCCAAGGGAAACATTACATATCTGTTACATTCTGTGAAGGCTTCGGACTGGTGCGATGACGTAAGCCAAGTGCCGACGAGTGAAGCGCTCGAACTCGCACATTCGAGATGGGGAATAAAGGGGAATTCTTCACTCGCCGACGATTGCAATTTAATCATCGCGTGTGGGCTTTACTACCCGCGGGATCACGCCAGTTCTTCATCGAAGAGCGCGAGTAACCCCTGCCGGCGCGACGGGTCGGACACAAAACCGGCAGGGGCCGCCCCCAACAGGACATCCCGGGCTTAACATCTAACATCTGAAATCGAAACCCACGGCCTGCCCGTGCCCTTTGGCGCGGCGCTTTCGCGTGGGCTGATCACAATGAAAGGAAACGACATGGACCGCAATTTCGCGCGGGCGCTTCCGCTTGTCCTGAAACACGAGGGTGGCTGGGCAGATCATCCGGACGATCCTGGCGGCGCGACAATGAAGGGCGTCACGCTGGCAACGTTCCGTCGCTACGTGAAGGCAGACGGCACCAAGGCCGATCTGAAAGCGATCTCCGACGAGCAGATCGCCACGGTCTTCTATCGCCATTATTGGGCTGCTGTGAATGCCCAGGCGCTTCCTTCTGGTGTCGACTATGCGGTCTTCGATTTCGCGGTGAACTCTGGCCCTGCACGTGCGGCGAAGTATCTGCAATCGATCGTCGGCGCCAATGTCGATGGAAGAGTAGGGCCGCAGACGATTGCCGCGGTCTCGCGTATGGAGCCGTCCGACGTCATCAACCGGCTTTGCGATGCCCGCATGGACTTCCTGCGCAAGCTGGAGCACTGGCCGACCTTCGGGAAAGGCTGGACGCGTCGTGTCTCCGATGTGCGCAAGGATGCGGTGAACATGATCGGCCGGTCGGCGGACGTAGAGCGTGTTCCCGTGCCGGTTCCACGCCCGACCGTCCCAGCCGAAGTCGAGCAGAAGGTGAAGGAGAAAACCGGCTTCTGGCAGAAAGTAACCGGGTTCTTCGGTGCTGGCGGCGTCGGCGGTGGTCTTCTGTGGGGTGTCGACTGGCAAGCTATTGCCGTGATCGCGGGGGCTGCAATCCTCGTGCTTCTGATCTTCGTTCTGCTCCAGAAACAGATCGTCTCCGCTGTGCGGCACATCAAGGGCGCAGTCGAGGGGCAGGGCACATGATCGGCGCCGGTTTCGTCTACAAGGCCCTGCTCTCGAAGCTGGGGCAGGTTCTGGGCGCCGTTGCGCTAGTGCTGGCGCTTGTGGTCGGGATCTACGTCTTTGGCCATCACAGGGGCGCTGTGTCGGAAAGGCAGGCGATCCTTTCTCGCTCCGTCGAAGTTCTCCGCGAAAGGAATGAGACCGATGAAGAAATCCGCGACATGGATGCTGTTGCCCTTTGTCGGGCTCTTGGTGGCCTGCCAGACGAATGCGCCGGCCTCGGTCTGTGATGGGTGGCAAAAGCTGTCACCCTCGGCACAAACCCGTGCATTTGTGATCCAGAACGACCGGGCGTTCGCGCAGGACGTGGCCGCCCACAACATCTTTGGTAGCCGCCAAGGCTGCTGGTAATTGAACCCACCCCACAGGCAACGCATTGGAACAGGAGCGGGGCGTGACCGAAAAGGCACCAGACATGGATCACGATATAAGGGCTCGCGTTGTCACGCTCGAGCACTCATCGGCGGACAAGGAAAGGCGATTGTCCGATCTGGAAGCATGGAAGGCTCAACGAGAGATCGAGAGCGCGCGCCATGATGAGAAATGGAATGCGATGGAGGCCCGGATCGATACCCGATTTTCCGGTCTGGAAAGCTCGGTCGGAGACATCAAGAAAACCCTGTCTCACATCAACTGGCTGATCATCGGGGGCATCATCACCGGTGTGGTGGCGTTCCTGATCAAAGGTGGCTTCGCGCCCTGATCTTTTCACATCCTCCCCAACTGCCCCGGCCGCCTCAGTGGTGGCCGGGGCTCTTTTTTTGTGCCTTGCCATCGGATCCATTCTCGGGTTCGATGCCGGTCATGTGCGGACGCTATACACAGATCATGTCTTGGCGCGAGGTCGTGGAGCACTACGACCTGACCGCGGAATATTTCGGCCGGAACACGGCTCCACGCTACAATATCGCGCCAACTCAGGACACGCCGTTCATTACCGCTGACAAGGATGGCGGCAGGCGGGTCAGGGAGGGCCGCTGGTGGCTTGTCCCGGTCTGGGCGAAGGAAATCCCGAAATACACCCTCTTCAACGCCAAATCGGAAGAGGCGGACAAGAAGCCGGCGTTTCGGGACAGTTTTAAATCGAAGCGCTGTTTGATCCCCGCAGATGGGTTCTACGAATGGACCAAGGCCGATGATGGCGGGAAAGACCCATGGTTCATTCATCTGCCGGAACGCAAGGTGTTCAGCTTTGCGGGGCTATGGGCCTACAATCCTGCACTTGATGTGACGAGCTGCACGATCCTCACGGCAGCGGCTGGAAAGACCATGTCGCCAGTCCATAACCGGCAGCCGATCATTCTCGATCCCGATTTCTATGATGCCTGGCTCGACCCTGAAGCGAGCGTCGAAGACGCCAAGGCTGTGCTTGTTCACGATCTCGATGAACAGCTTGTCATGCACCGTGTCAGCCGGGATGTGAACTCATCAAGGTTCCAAGGCGCGTCGGCTATCGATCCGGTTTGAAATCCGGCCGGTCCTCTTTGCATAGCGTGTAGGCCAATTCGACCATTCGCGCCGCTTCCTGCTTTGTCGCCAGACTGCCATGCAGCGCCATCTTGAACGCGTTGACCTTCTTGTACGCTGTCATTGACCATGACCACTCGCCTTCGCGTTGGCCGTGCGGGATTCTCATGATCCTGCCGATCTCTTCATCCAGAACTTTCGCGACGAAGTCGGCATGCAGCGGGCCTGAGCCGAGGTCGGTTCTGCTCCACACGGCAGCAACCCGCGCCCCCATCTCTCGAATCACGGCGACCGCCGCTTCCTTTGTCGGATGGTCACTCAGGACGGAGCCGTCCCGCACGATCTGATAACGGTTTCCGGTCGGCTCGTATCGGATACGAATGGTGAGGCGGGGCTCGGTCATGGGCCGTTTCGGTCCGGTTTCGGTCCGAGAGGTCAATTCTGTCGGGGTATGTTCCGCGTAAGTAATTGATTTTTCTGGTCGGAGTGGCAGGATTCGAACCTGCGACCCCCTCGTCCCGAACGAGGTGCGCTACCAGGCTGCGCTACACTCCGTGACCAGACGGCGGGCTTATAGCCGCCGTCTCTTCACTGCGCAAGGTCAAACCGCAATCAATATGGGCTTTCGACGTCGCCCGTTTCCACATAGACGGATTTGACCTGTGAATAGTGTGCCAGCGCAGCCATGGCGTTTTCGCGGCCGAAGCCCGATTGCTTCACGCCGCCGAAGGGCAGTTCCACAGGCGTGAGGTTGTAGGTGTTGATCCAGCAGGTGCCGGCTTTCAGCGCGCCAATGACACGGTGGGCGCGGGCGAGGTTCTGCGTGAAGACGCCGGCGGCAAGCCCAAAGGGCGTCTCGTTGGCGCGTTCGATCACTTCGGCTTCTTCCTCGAAGGTCAGAACGCTCATCACGGGACCGAATATTTCCTCGCGCGCGATCCGCATATGGTCGGCGACGTCCGTGAAGATCGTCGGCTCGATAAAATAGCCGTTCTCGAAACCCTGCAAACGGGGCGCGCCACCGCCATGGTGCAGCGTTGCGCCATCTTCTCTGCCGATCCGGATATAGCGCAGAACCTTGTCGTATTGCGCCTTGCTGACGAGCGGGCCGAGATGGGTTTCGGGATCGAGCGGGTCGCCGAGGCGAATCGCTGTCGTTCGCTCGGTCAGGCGCGACAGGAAACCTTCGTAAATGTCCTTCTGGACGAAGACGCGTGTGCCGTTGGAGCAGATCTGGCCGGCGGAATAGAAATTGCCGAGCATGGCGCCGCCGACGGCATTCTCCACGTCGGCATCGTCGAACACGATCAGCGGCGATTTGCCGCCAAGCTCCATCGTCGCCGATTTCATCTGGCTACCGGCAAGCGCCTGGACCTTCTTCCCGGTTTCGACCGAGCCGGTGAGAGAAACCTTTGCGATCTCGGGATGGGCCACCAGCGCCGCGCCGACATCGCCCAGTCCCTGTACCACGTTGAAAAGACCGTCCGGGAGGCCCGCCTCTGTGAATATCTCGGCGAGCTTGAGCGCGGAGAGGGGAGTGATCTCGGAGGGCTTGAACACCATGGCGTTGCCCATGGCGAGCGCGGGGGCGGATTTCCAGCCGGCGATCTGGATGGGATAGTTCCATGCACCAATGCCCACGCAAACGCCCAGCGGCTCCCGCCGCGTATAGCCGAATGCGCCACCCAGATCGACCTGCTCGCCGTTGAAGGCGGCGACTGCACCGCCGAAGAATTCGAGTGCCTCGGCGGCCGAAGGAGCGTCGGCGACAAGGGTCTCTTGCAATGCCTTGCCCGTGTTCAAAGTTTCCAGCTCCGCCAGCTCCCCATTGCGCTCAAGCAACAGATCCGCCGCGCGTCGCAGGATGCGGCCGCGCTCGACCGGTTTGAGCTTCGCCCATGCCGGCTGGGCCGCGCGGGCGGCCTCAATGGCCAGTTCCACAATGTTGGGCGTGGCGGAGTGGAGGCGGGCGAGGGTTTCGCCGGTGGCGGGGTAGACGACCTCGATAACATCGCCGTGCTCGTCCTCGACATGGCGGCCGTTGATGTAGTGCGATGCTTTTGGCTGCGCGCGCATGGGCTCTCCAGCTTCCAGACCGGCTCATCGTTTCGCGGAAACGCTGGCCCGGCCTTCTCTGTTATATCTTTCCGCATTTATGCGGACGTCGGATGATGCCACCCGACTGCAAAACGCTTTATCGGTCGGCTTCCCGCCAACGCGGGTTGATCCAGGGTTCCTGATTGGACGGGCTGAGCGGGGTTCGGCCAAGGATATGATCGGCTGCCTTTTCTCCGACCATGATGGACGGGCCGTTGAGATTGCCGTTGGTGATACGGGGGAAAATCGACGAATCTGCGACCCGCAATCCCTCGACCCCGATCACCCGGCACTCCTCGTCGACGACACTCATGGTGTCATCTCTTGCACCCATGCGGCAGGTGCCGCAAGGGTGATAGGCGCTTTCGGCATGCTCGCGAATGAAACCGTCGAGCGCCTCATCCGACTGAACGCCGTCACCCGGCGCGATCTCCGCGCCGCGATAGTGAGCGAAAGCGTCTTGCGAGAAGATTTCGCGGGTGAGACGGATGCAGTGGCGGAAATCTCGCCAGTCATCGGGATGCGACATATAGTTGAAGCGAATCTCAGGCTTTTCCCATGGGTCGTTCGCGCTCAGGCGGATCGTGCCGCGCGATCTGGAACGCATCGGTCCGACATGCGCCTGGAAGCCGTGTCCCTTCGCCGCCGCCTTTCCGTCATAGCGAATGGCGACAGGCAGGAAATGATACTGAATGTCGGGATACTCGACACCGGCGGCCGAGCGAACGAATGCACCGGCCTCGAAATGGTTCGAGGCGCCGAGACCCGACTTGAAGAACAGCCATTGTGCGCCGATCAAGCCCTTGGACAGGAGGTTTAGCTTTGAGTAAAGGGTGATCGGCTGAAGCGACTCCTGCTGGATGTAGAGTTCCAGATGGTCCTGCAGATTGCCGCCCACGCCGGGCCTGTCGGCCACCACGTCGATGCCGTTATCGCGCAGATGCGCGGCCGGCCCGATGCCCGATAGCATCAGCAATTTGGGCGAATTGACCGCGGAGGCCGAGACGACGACTTCACGGCGTGCCTTAACGGTCTGGATCTTCTTTCGAGCCTCGATCTCAACACCCACGGCGCGTTGATTCTCCATGACAACGCGGCGCGCGAAACCATTGACGAGACTCACGTTTCCGCGCTTGAGCGCGGGCTTCAAATAGGCGTTGGCGGTCGACCAGCGCCGTCCCTTGTAGATCGTCTGCTGGAGCGCGCCAAAGCCCTCCTGCTTGGAGCCGTTGTAGTCTTGTGTGGTCTCGAACCCGGCCTGACGACCGGCTTCCACGAAAGCCGAGAAAAGTGGGTTCTCGCGCGGTCCTTTGCGCACATGGAGGGGACCGTCCGTGCCGCGCCAGCCCGCTTCGTCGTCGGCCATCGTCTCCATGCGCTTGAAGTAGGGCAGCACATCCGCATACGCCCAGCCGGCGGCGCCTTGTTCGGCCCAGTGATCGAAGTCGCGTGCATGCCCGCGCACATAGACCATGCCGTTGATGGAGGAAGAGCCGCCGACCACCTTGCCGCGCGGCGTGGCGAGTACGCGGCCACCCAGATTGGGCTCCGACTCGCTCTGAAAGCCCCAGTCGTAGCGCGCCATGTTCATGGGGAAGGAGAGCGCCGCGGGCATCTGGATGAAGGGCCCGAAATCGCTCCCGCCGTGTTCGATGACGATGACGGAGTGCTTGCCGTTTTCCGAAAGGCGATAGGCAAGCGCGGAGCCAGCGGATCCGGACCCCACAATGACGAAATCGGCTTCAAGCATTCGGCGTGCCCCGGGCAAGCGCCATATCGAAATAATCTTCAACGAGGGCGATGGCGGCGGCGGAATCCTCGACACCTTCGCCCAGTGCGCGGCGCAGATAGAGACCGTCAATAAGGGCGGCGATGGCGCGTGCGGTGCGAATTGCCGCCGGACGCGGAAGGCCGGAAAGGCCACTCATAAGATCGCTGTGAAGGCGGCGTACATAGATACGGAAGAGCCGGCCGAGCGCGGCATCGCGCCGGGCCTCGACATAGAATGCAAGCCATGCGGCGATGATTTCGGGACGGAACTGTTCGGGAGAGAGATTGATTGCGATGATCGCGCGAACCCGGTTCTGCCCCGAAAGATCAGCCATGACCGGGCGGATTTCGTTGCCGAGTTGAGTCAGGATGTGGCGCATGGTGGCGAAGAGAAGGTCGTCCTTGCCGCCGAAATAATGATGAGCGAGCGCTGTCGACACGCCGGCGCGGCCGGCGATGTCCGACATGGTCACATTGAGCGCGCCACGCTCGCCAATGGCGTTGATGGCCGCATCGATGAGCGCGCGGCGGCGGATGGGTTCCATTCCGATCTTGGGCATGCGCTTCATTTATTATTGATTGACGAATCAATCAAGAAAAATTCGGAAATCCTAACTGGAGGTTTAAATAGTTCAGACTTGAACGATCTTCGTGCCGGATTTATGATTTTGCCAGAGAGTTCATTAACGCGCCGGCCCATGGCTGGCGGTCCGGGAGATACGCGATGACCGCATGCATTGTGGGCTGGGCCCATTCCAAGTTCGGCAAGCTGACGGACGATACGCTGGAAGCTCTGATCGTGCAGGTGGCGCGCGCAGCGCTGGATCATGCCGGCATCGGACCGGAGGATGTGGACGAGATCGTTCTCGGACATTTCAATGCCGGCTTCTCACCGCAGGATTTTACCGCAAGCCTTGTGCTTCAGGCAGACGACGGGCTGCGCTTCAAGCCGGCCACCAGGGTGGAAAACGCTTGCGCCACCGGATCGGCGGCGGTTCGTCAGGGCACGCGGGCCATCGACGCGCGCGCGGCGCGGATTGTGCTGGTGGTGGGCGCCGAGCAGATGACGAAGACGCCCGGGCCGCAGATCGCCGAAAACCTCTTGAAAGCGTCCTATTTGCCGGAAGACGGAGAGATTCCGGGTGGTTTCGCGGGTGTTTTCGGAAAGATTGCCGATGCGTACTTCCAGAAATATGGCGACCAATCGGATGCACTCGCGACACTGGCGGCAAAAAACCACAAGAACGGTGTGGAGAATCCTTACGCGCAGATGCGCAAGGATCTGGGCTTCGATTTCTGCCGCCAGGAGAGCGAGCGCAATCCCTATGTCGCCGGTCCCCTGAAGCGGACGGATTGCTCGCTGGTATCGGACGGGGCGGCGGCAATCGTTCTGGCGGACACGCAGACCGCGCTTTCGATGCGCCGCGCCGTCGCGCTTCGCGCCAATGAGCACGTACAGGATTTCCTGCCCATGTCGAAGCGGGACATTCTGCAGTTCGAGGGGTGTGAAGCAGCATGGAAACGGGCTTTGAAAAGCGCCGGGGTAACACTGGGCGATCTTTCCTTCGTGGAAACGCATGACTGTTTCACCATCGCAGAACTGATCGAATACGAGGCGATGGGACTGGCAAGACCGGGCGAGGGGGGAAAGATCGCGCTGGAAGGTCAGACGGAAAAGAACGGGCGTTTGCCGGTGAACCCGTCGGGCGGGCTGAAGGCCAAAGGGCATCCCATCGGAGCCACCGGCGTTTCCATGCACGCGTTGACCGCCATGCAGCTGACGGGCGAGGCAGGAGGAATTCAGATCCCCGACGCCAAGCTTGGCGGTATTTTCAACATGGGCGGCGCTGCGGTTGCCAATTACGTGTCGATCCTCGAACGGATCAAGTAGCGGGCGCGGCTTTCTCGCCGGCCGTTACGGACGGCCATAGGTCGATGCGTCCGAAGCCCGGCACCTTCAGGGCCGGGTTGCGGAGGTCGAGGCCGGCGACCAATCCCAGGAAATGAAGCTCGAAACCGGAGCGCAGGCCGGCGGCGAGACCGGCGAAACCGCCAAGAGACACATGCACGTCGCTCCAGTCAGGCGTGTGATCGAAGGCGAAAACGCCCGGGCGGTAATCGCGCCCGACGGCAGTCGGCGGCAGTGCGATATCGAGATCTGGCACTGTGCGCAGCACATGGGCGGTGAAGGAATTCGAGTTCGGGCCAGGCCAAAGTCCGTAATCGCCATGCCGGGAAAAGGGATAGCTGGCAATCGCCGCTTCCACCTGCGGAATGAGGCGTTCGGCGTTTTCTCCCTTGAGCGCGGCCACCACATAGGGTGTGTTGGAATACCATCGCCCATCCGCCGGGTAGGCGTTGCGGCGCACCGGACTTCCCCAGCCAACCTTGTCGTAACGTTCATAGTCGGAAGCATTCGGGCGTTTTACGATGAGCCAGCTGTGCACGGACAACGCGCCTTTCATGCCGCCAGTGCGGGCGGCCATGACATAGATTGCGGCGTCCGTATCCTGAGATGCCGGGGGTAGAACGCCGCTCGCCGACCAGTCGGCGTTGCGCCAGGAACCCGGCCGGTCCTGCATCGCCCACCATGCCATCGAGCCGGACGCGGGCAACACGAAGACGACGATAAGAAACAGCAAAGTCCACTTGAAAAATCGCATGGGGGTCAGTCTATTGCGGTTGGCAGAAGTTGAAAGTGAATCCCGCAAAATACGGTGAAAACATGGGCAATCCGGTTCTGGTCGAGGTGCTGCGCGGTAACGTTGTCGAGAGCAGGCACCGCGGTGCCATCGCCGTGTTCGATGCGGATGGCGGTCAGGTGATGGGTATCGGCGACATCGATCGGCCGGTTTTCCCACGCTCGGCTGTCAAAGCCATTCAGGCGCTGCCTTTCGTGGAGAGCGGGGCGGTTGACGCCTTTGGGTTCGGCAACCGGGAGATTGCGCTTGCCTGCGCATCGCATTCGGGTGAGCGGCAACATGCCGCGCTGGCAACAGCCATGCTCGAGCGGGCGGGACTTGACGTGACTGCCTTGGAATGCGGGGCGCACTGGGCTTTCCAAGAAGACGTGTTGATAGAGCAGGCCCGCAGCCTTTCAGCGCCGACGGCGGCCCACAACAATTGCTCGGGCAAGCATGCTGGCTTCCTGTGCACCTGCGCTCATCTGGGGCACGATCCGCGTGGCTATGCGGCGCTCGGTCATCCGGCACAGGACGTCGTCAAGGCGGCGATGGAAGACGTGACGGGAGCTGCGCATGAGAGCGATCTGTGCGGCACGGACGGATGTTCCATCCCAACCTATGCCGTTCCGCTCAGAGCGTTGGCTCAGGGTTTTGCGCGCATGGCAACCGGCACCGGACTGGCGCAGGAGAGAGCGGAGGCCGCCAGACGGATATTCGCCGCCTGCATGGCCGAACCCTTTTACGTGGCGGGTACCGCGCGTTCCGACACACGCATGATGGAGGCTGGAGAGGGTCGTATCTTCACCAAGACGGGCGCGGAAGGCGTTTTCTGTGCGGCAATCCCCGAAAAAGGGATTGGCATTGCGCTCAAATGCGATGACGGAGCAACACGCGCTGCCGAGGTGATGGTGGCCCAGGTGCTGGCGCAGCTATTGGAAGGCGACACGCTCGCAGAGACGTTGAACGAGATGGCGCGACCCGTTCTGACCAGTCGGCGCGGCTTCGAGGTGGGCGCACTGCGGCCTTCGGACAATCTGACCGGGCGTGTCCGTTAGACAGCAGCCATTGTTCGCGTCGACTTGATGAGATCGCAGAAGGCTCTCAGCGGCGGTGTGACGAGCCGATTGCCGGGGTAATACAGACAGAAACCCGTTTCGGGCTGGCACCAGTCGGGCAGGACTTCGACGACTGCCCCGGATCGCAAAGCCTCCGCCGCTTCCGTTTCGAGCATATAGGCAATTCCCAGTCCATCGGTCGCCGTGCGCAGCCTCGTCGCGGCATCGTTGGTGCAGAGCGGACCGCGTACAGGCACGCGTACCCTCTCGTCTCCCTTTTCGAACTCCCATTGATAAAGATGTCCGTTACCGGGCCAGCGCATATTGAGGCAGGCATGACCCGTAAGGTCATCGGGATGGACCGGTGTGCCGGCGCGCTCGAGATAGGCCGGTGACGCTACCGCGATCCAGCGTACTGGCCCCGTCAGAGGCAAGCGGATCATGTCGGCTTCCAGCACATTGCCAAGCCGGACCCCGGCGTCACAACCGCTCGCGACAAGATCGTCGAGACTGCCTGAAATGACGATTTCGACCTCGATTCGCGGATGGTTTTGCAGAAATGCATTCATTCTTGGCGCCAGCGCGTGGGCTGCGCCCGCTTCAGACGCATTGATGCGCAGTCGCCCGGCGACCGTCCCACTCGAGGTGATGAGATCTTCCTGGGCCGTATCGATCTCGGCGAATGCCGGGCGCAACCTTTCATAGAGCGTCTGACCGGCATCGGTGGGCCGAGTCGTTCTTGTCGTGCGGTTCAGCAGACGTTGGCCGAGACGCCGCTCGAGGCGGCGAATCGACTGGGACAGGGCGGAGGGCGTAACGGCCAGTCGTTCCGCCGCGCGGGCAAAATTGCCGCATTCGACGATGGCCATGAATGCTCTCAGTTCGGCGACATCGCTTCCACGCATTAATGACTCCAAATACAGAATGCATGAAGTTTATATCGTATTCCAAGCATATACCAATTGTCTGACCATGGTCTCGATAAGAAAAGCAGGAGACTGGCATGCAACTCGACAATTATCGCCTTCTCGGCCGAAGCGGGTTGAAGGTTTCGCCGATGGCGCTCGGCACCATGACCTTCGGAACGGAGTGGGGCTTTGGTGCCGATGAGGAGACATCGCGCGCAATCTTCAACCATTATGTGGAGCGAGGCGGAAATTTCATCGACACGGCGAACTATTATACTGGCGGGACGTCGGAGATTATGGTCGGGCGCTTCGCCCGGAATTGCCGTGACAATCTCGTCATCTCCACGAAATACACACTCCCCATGCGCCCGGGCGATCCGAACTCGGGCGGCAACAGCCGCCGTGCGATGGTGCGGGCGGTCGAAGATAGCCTGAAACGTCTCGGCACGGATTATATCGATCTCCTTTATCTCCACGCCTGGGATTTCACCACGAGTGTGGAGGAAATACTTCGCGCCATGGACGATCTGGTGGCTGAGGGAAAGGTGGTCTATCTCGGCCTTTCGGACATTCCGGCGTGGCAGGCTTCGCGCATGCAGGCGATCGCCGATCTTCGCGGTTGGTCGCCGCTTGTCGCCATGCAGATCGAGTACAATCTGATCGAGCGGACGGTAGAGCGGGATCTGGTACCTATGTCCCATGAAATGGGCATGGCAGTGATCGCGTGGTCGCCGCTGGCGAGTGGCTTGTTGACGGGGAAGTATCGGCGCGACGACCTCTCAAGAAGCGCGGTCGAGGCGGGAAGCCGGGCGGCAATCATCCCCGAGGCCGGCGTTATCCATGAGCGCGTCTTCGCGGTGATCGAGACGTTGCGGCGGGTGGCGGAGGCCCGTGGTGCGACGCCAGCCGCCGTTGCGCTGGCCTGGTTACTTTCGCGACCCGGCGGCGTCGCTCCGCTGATCGGTGCGCGTTCACTGAACCAGCTTGAGGGCAATCTGGAGGCGCTCGACCTCGACTTGACGCCCGGTGAAATCGACAGTCTCAATCAGGTGAGCGCAATCGACCTTGGATTCCCGCACGACTATCTGCGGCGCCCCGCGGTCAGGCAGAATATTTACGGGGGCATGTCGATCGAGACCCGCGATCCGCTATGACAGCAGAAAGAGGTTAGCCTCGCGCACGGAAGCGACAGCACTCCATGGGATACACGGCCCCTTTTTGAACATTCGACGCGGCTCGGCACGGGCATGCGGACTTCGGACTTTTGTACGCGCAGGTTGTTAGCCGGCGTGATTGCCCGCAAGCGTCAGGTGAGGCATTTCCTCGCTGCCAGAGTCCAGGAGGTCGCTGGTGACGGCGTCGGCCCAACGGTGGCCGACGATCGCGCCAGCCGGGGTGTCTTCGAAGACGTTGCCGGAGATGACCGCCCTGCCGGCGCCCTCGACCACGGAAACGATGATGCCGGTTTTCGCCTTGCGGATGACGTTTCCAGAAGCGGTGACATTGCGCAGAAACGGGCCCCAGCCAATGCGAATGCCGGCGAGCGGTGCGTTTTCGATGACGTTGCCTGTAACGGTGCTGTCGGCTTCGACATTGATGCCGACGCCGAAACCGGCCATTGGCGAGGGGTAGGGGCCATCCGCGGAAAGATTGCGGACGATGTTGCCGGTACAGGCGCACAGCCGGCCGCCCTTGTCGAAATTGGCCATGGAGATGCCATGGGCGGCGCCATCCACCAGATTGCCGCTGATGACGGCGCCCTGAAAGGCGAATTCCGCATAGAGGGCGGTTTCGCCCGAGCGCAGGCATGTGTTACCGGCGACCTGAAGGTTTCCGGCACTGTTTCCGCGTATCGCGGAAAACGCGCAGTCCGTGATTTCATTATCGGATATGCGCAGATTTTCGGCGCGATAGGCGTTGATCCCGTTGCCGTACTGGCCGGTGCCGCCTCTGTCCGCACGG
>NZ_CAJXGF010000037.1 GCF_913053745.1 uncultured Nitratireductor sp. | reverse complement strand
CTGCTGATCGTGCGCGATGCGATTGCCCGGACTGTACAGCCGACCCAGCCCGGCGGTGGATCGGTGACCTTCGTTTCGCCCTGGACTCATGATTATTCGGCATCCCTGTCGGCGCGCGAGGAAGCAGGGACTCCCAACGTGGTTGGTGATATCCGTTCCGCCCTCGTCCTTCTCGTCAAGGAGGCCCTGGGGCAGGACTTCATCGACCGCCGGCATGAAGAATTGTGCAAGCATGCGCTTGCGGTGTGGTCGACGAACCCTTGCCTAGAGTTGCTCGGCAACCCAACCGCACCGCGTCTCCCGATCTTCTCCTTTCGCATCCTCTGCCCCGACGGCGAAACGATGCATCATCAGCTCTTCACTCGCATGCTGAGCGACCTTCACGGCATACAGGCGCGCGGCGGCTGCGCCTGTGCCGGCCCCTATGCGCATCAACTCCTGGGTATCGACGAACCGCACTCGAACGCGCTTTTGCAAAGCATTCGCGACGGACGTGAGATGGAAAAACCGGGCTGGGTGCGGCTCAATCTGAGCTACCTCATGACGGACGAAAAAGCGGACCTCGTTATCGAAACTGTCGACCGGCTGGCGCGCGAGGCTCGGCACCATGCCGATGCATACGATTTCGACCCGAGCACCGCACGTTTCCGCCACAAGGGTATGGCTTTGGCAAGCTAAGGTCGCGACGCATCCATCAGGCGGTCTTCAGAACATCTGCAAGCCGCCCAATGCCTTCATCGGTGGTCATGAAACCCGGCGAAAGCCGTATGATCTGCCCCCGGTGGTCGGCGTAGAGATCCGCCTGCGCGAGGCGGGCAACCAATTCCACCGCGTCCCGATCTTCCGGCAAGGCGAGCATCACGCTGCCGCCTCTTTCGGCCTCGTCGAGCGGGCTTGCGAGGGAGAAGCCGAATTCCTGTGCGATTTCGACAATCATCCGTGAGAGTTTTCGGTTGTGTGTCAGAAGCGCTGACGTGTCCTGTCGGGCATGCCATTTCAAGGCCGGGAGCGAACCGGCGCAAGCGATGATGGACGGGGTTCCATTGTCGAAACGGCGTGCGTCGCGCGCATAGGAAAACCTATCGAGATCCCATGAGAAAATGTTCCCCTGGCTAAACCAGCCACGCAACTCCGGCCGGCACACCGCCAGCAGCGGTTCGGCGACGTGGAGAATACCTGCGCCCGGCGTCGCGCAGAGCCATTTCAAGCTGGTCGAGATGGTAAAATCCACCGCCGGCCGCATCACGTCGAACGGCAACAAACCAACCGCCTGGGTAACATCGACACCGATCAGACTGCCCCTCTTGCGACCGTGAGCGACCAACCGCCCCAGATCGCATCGATGCGATGCGGTGGACGTCACATAGGTGATGAGACAGACGCCTACATCGTCCGTCCAGGCCTCGATAACATCATCATCGCGCACCCAATGCTCGCCCGGGCGAACCGGCACGGTGTCGAGAACGAACCCGTAGCGCTCGGAAAGCCCGGACAGCAGAAAATGCATGCTGGGGAAGCAGTCGCCGGCTATTAAAAGCCGCCGACCGCGTAATCGCTCCGCCGGCAATGCGCCGATCAGGCTATTGAGTGCCGTGGTGACGTTTTCACTTGTGGTCAGCGTGCCGGCCGGGGCGCCGATCAATGTGGACCACCGATCGATGAACTCCTGTCGAACGCCGAGCGCCCGCACCCACTGCTCGTTGTCGCATCGCGCCCATCCGGTCGAGAAATCGGACAGGGCTTCAGCCATTTCAACCGCTTTGCCGGGATACATGCCGATCGAGTGATAGAGAAAGTATCCGGAGCCATCCATGGCCTTATTCTGTGCTGACATAATATCCTCGTAAAGCAACGACGTCCGCCCACGCGAACGCCATCGCTGTTTTGTGCTGGCTCGGATTTTATTCCGGTTGCGGGATCGGCATCGCCTCGACGGTGCTCGTGCCCTCATCCGGGTCCACCCCGAACCACTTCTTGTGGATCGTCGCCATCGTGCCGTCTTCCTTCATCGCCGAAATGGCCTCGTTCGCCTGCTCCAGCAGGGGATGATCCTTGCGGGTCATCATCGCGAAGCGTTCGCCGGTCGGTATACGCACCAGGATTTTGAGGCCGGGCACCTGCGTCATCGCATATTGAAATCCGGCAATTTCACCCGCACCGCCTTCGAGCCGTCCCGCACGCACATCAAGCAGCAGATCCTGCTGCGCCGAATAGGAACGGATGTCGGCAATGCCGTATTTTTCCGCGTTTTCCTTCGCCCAAGCTTCGCCGGTCGTTGCAGCAACGACACCGATGGTCTTTCCATCGAGTTCTTCAAGCGTCGCTACCTGTGAATCCTCGCGGCCCACTATCGTGCCGTCGCTGTCGTAGTAGGGCTGCGTAAAAGATTGATTTTGCAAACGCTCATTGGTGATCGAAATCGATGAAACCGCAAGGTCGATACGACCCGAACTCGTCGCCGCGAAGAGCGCCTGAAAGCCAAGATCCTGGAAGGCGATCTCCATGCCCAGTCGCTTGGCAACCTCGCGGGCTACGTCCACTTCAAACCCCTCAAAGGCGCCGGTCTCGGTCTTATATTCCCACGGCGGATTGGCCGGATAAGCGCCAACCGTGATCGTTTCGGCGAATGCCGTCGACGCGAGGGTCAACGCGGCGGCAGCGATGGACAGAGCATATGTACGGATCTTCATGATCGATCTCCTTCCGTTCTTCCCGAAGCCTGTTCCCTTCAGCTATCCGGAAAATTATTTGATCACATGATCACTCATCATGCCCGAGATCAATCGATATTTGAAGCTTAAAATCATAACGACCTCTCGTGAGGCCTCCCCAGGATGGCAGCAACAGAAAAGGCGGCCGAAACGCCGCCTTTTCCGATCTTCCGTGATGTTCGCCCGGTTGAAAGACCGCTATTCCTGCTTTGGCAGGTTGTTGGCGCGCTTGGCCATCTCCGCCTCGTTTGTCGGCTGCTCGGTAAAGCCCTCGATATCGGAAACCTCCTCCACATCGCGCTCGATCTCCATCGGGCTCGCCACATAGGCCGTTGCCAGTTCCGCTACCGACCGCAGCGCGTGCACATGGATACGCTCATAGCCATGGGAAGCGTCAATGCCGAAGGCGATCAACGCCGTACGCACGTCATGGCCAGCCTCTATTGCCGAGGCGGAATCGGAACGATAGTAGCGGAACACGTCTTTCTGGTAGCGAATGTCTTCTTCGCGGCAAAGATCGACCAATTTCTTTGTGAGATGGTAATCGAACGGGCCGGCCTGGTCGGCCATGGCGATGGTAACGCCGAACTCGGCGGAGTTCTGACCCGGTGCGGTGGTGCCGTTGTCGATGGTCACCATGGAAGCGATTTCCGGTGTAACGATAGAGGCTGCCCCCACACCCACCTCTTCGGCGATGGTGAAGAGCCAGTGCGTATCGACCGGCAACGTCACCTCGTTATGCAGCAGCGATTCCAGCGCGGCAAGCGCAATCGCCACCCCAGCCTTGTCGTCCAGATGGCGCGAGACGATGAACCCGTTTTCGAGGAATTCCGGCTGCGGATCGATCGCGACGAAATCGCCAATGTCGATGCCCAGATTGTACGCGTCGCTACGTTCCCAGCACATGGCATCGATACGCAGTTCCACATAGTCCCAGCCTACAGGCATCGTGTCGACGTCATCGTTGAAGGTATGCCCCGAAGCCTTGAGGGGCAGAATGGTTCCGCGATAGCTGCCTTTCTCCGTATAGATGGTCGCGCGGGCGCCCTCGGCGAAGCGTGCAGACCAGTGCCCGATCGATACGAGCTCGAAACGGCCATTGTCTTTAATGTACTTGACTTGGGCGCCCAGCGTATCGAGATGCGTGATGATGGCGCGCGCGCCTTCGCGCCGACCTCCACGCACCACCGCCCTGATTGCACCGCGCCGGGTGAGCTCGGGCTCCAGCCCAAGCCTCTCAAGCTCCGCCGTAACATGACGAACAATCGTATCTGTGTAGCCGGTCGGACTATCGATCGACAAAAGCGCTTTGAGTTGATCGACAAGATAGGAAACATCGATCTTAAGTCGCGACATACGTTCCTCTCGAATTGCTCGACCCTGCCTGGCCCTTCTCCTCGCGGAGAACGACCAGCCGGGCAGACCTGTCGGTCCGCGCTGAAACAGAATATCGCCGAAGCCCTAACCCCTGGGAGCCAGTGCCCGTTCCGCCGATTTCACGCCGGAACGCGGGAAGAGCAGGTCAACGAAACGCTCGGCGGTCGGTTGCGGTTCATGGTTCGCCAAACCCGGCCGCTCATTGGCTTCGATGAATACATAGTCCGACCGGTTCGGCGATTTGACCATAAGGTCGATGCCGACGACCGGAATGTCAATGGCCCGGGCAGCGGCACAAGCCGCCTGCACGAGATCCGGATGCACCTTCTCCGTGACATCGTGGATGGAACCGCCCGTGTGCAGGTTGGCCGTCTTGCGCACAACGACCTCTTCGCCCTCCGGCAAAACCGTCGACAACTCATAACCGAGGCCAGCGATGCAGCGTCGTGTTTCGTCGTCGATGGGAATCCGGCTTTCGCCACCCGTTGCAGCCGCTCGCCGGCGCGACTGCTTCTCGACCAGTTCCTCGATGTTCCTACGGCCGTCGCCGACCACGCGTGGCGCACGGCGTACCGCTGCCGCGACGAGGCGATAATCGATGACGACCAGTCTTAAGTCCTCGCCGTCGAAGCACGCTTCGACAAGAACCCGGTCAGACAACTCGCGCGCAACGCGGATGGCGTTTTTCATCTCATCCAGGGTTTCCAGGCCGACCGCGACACCCTTGCCCTGCTCGCCCCGCGCCGGCTTCACCACCACACGTCCGTGCTTTTTGAGGAATGCGTCGAGAGCTTCGTCGTTTTCGGCGGCGTCCATTTGCTCGGGCACTTTAAGACCCACGCGCTCGACCACGCGGCGCGTAACCGCCTTGTCATCGCAGATCGACATGGCCACGGCCGAAGTCAATTCCGACAGGCTTTCACGGCAATGAATCGAGCGCCCGCCGAAAGACAGACGGAAAAAGCCGCCTTCCGGATCCGTAACGTCCACCGCCACGCCGCGCCGGTGTGCCTCGTCCACGATCAGCCGTGCGTAAGGATTGAGCCTGTCGAATTCTTTCGGGGGATGGGTGAACAGTTTTTCGTTTATGGGATTCTTTCGCTTGACAGCGAACACCGGCACACGATGGAAACCGAGCTTCTCGTAAAGGGCGATGGCCTGTTCATTGTCGTGCATGACCGACAGATCCATAAAGCTCGCGCCGCGCGCAGTGAAATGCTCGGCCAACCGTCGCACGAGCATTTCGCCGACGCCGGCATGACGGCATTGCGGGTCGACCGCTAGACACCACAAAGACGCGCCGTTTTCGGCATCCTGGAACACACGGCGATGATCAACGCCCGTGACCGTACCCAGAATATCGCCGGTCTGATCGTCTTCGACGACGAAGTAAGTCACAGCGCGGCTGTCGCGGTTCGTCCAGAAAAAATCCGGGCGCACGGTGACCATGCCGCGGCTTTGATAGATCGCGTTGACAGCGTTGGCATCCGCCTCCGACGTCAACCGGCGGATAAAGAACCCGCGCGGCTGCCGCCGGCTCGGGCGATATGTGGCAAGGTCCAACCGATACGTGTGCGAAGGATCGAGAAACAGCTCTTGCGGCGCCATCGACAGAAGCACGTGCGGATCGCGTATGTAAAAGGCGATATCGCGCCGGGCCGGCCCTTCTTCACGCAGCGCGTCGGCCAGCTCGTCATTGGTCTCAAAGGTCTGGGCGAACAGGAGTCTGCCCCAGCCCAGTTCGAGCGAAACGGATTTGTCTTGTTGCTCGGCCACCTGATCCGCCGGCGCGTTGCTGGGCTTCATGGTCTCGCTACGAAGGCGTTTCAGGCGATAGCCCAGTGCCTTGTCGCTGCGCCCGCGCGAGGCGCGCAAAGCCACGTCCTCTTTCTTGGCCATCGGTCATACCCCGTGGGTTTGCAGCCAAAGTTCGAGCAGCCCCGCCTGCCAGAGTTCCGATCCACGCAGTGGCGTGATGTGATCGGCCGGTGCAGCATAAAGCTTGTCGAGATAATCCTGGCGGAAGAGACCGCGCTCGCGGGCCGACTGCGACGACAGCGCATCGCGCACCATATCGAGATAGGGCCCATCGACATATTTGAGCTGCGGCACCGGGAAATATCCCTTCTTGCGGTCGATAACCTCGTGCGGAACGACCTGCCGGGCGACCTCTTTCAGCACACCCTTGCCGCCCTGCTTGAGCTTCTCCTCGGGCGGTATGCGGGCAGCGAGTTCGACCAGTTCGTGATCGAGGAACGGCACGCGCGCCTCAAGGCCCCAGGCCATCGTCATGTTGTCGACCCGCTTCACCGGATCGTCCACCAGCATGACGGTGGAATCGAGCCGCAGCGCGGCATCGACAGGCGTGTCGGCACCGGTCCGCGTCAGATGCGCGGCAACGAGTTCGCGACTCGCGTCCCTGTCGGCAATCCAGTCAGGTGAAAGCTGCTCGGCGAGCATCGCGTGCGAACGATCGAAGAAGACATTCGCGTAATCACTCACCACGTCGTTGGAATTCATCAATGGCGGATACCAGTGATAGCCGCCGAATATTTCATCCGCACCCTGCCCCGATTGCACAACCTTGATGTGTTTGGAGACTTCCTTCGAAAGAAGGTAAAAGCCCACATTATCATAGGAGACCATGGGCTCCGACATGGCCGCGAAAGTGCCTGGAAGCGAATCCATCAGATCGGCCGACGGCACGAAGATCTTGTGATGGTCGGTGCCGAATTCCTTGGCGATCAGATCGGAATAGACGAACTCGTCGCCCTTTTCGCCATTGGCTTCCTCGAAACCGACGGAGAACGTCATGAGACCCTTCTGCCCGGCTTCGGCAAGAAGGCCAACGATAAGGCTGGAATCAACGCCGCCCGACAGTAGAACGCCAACCGGCACGTCAGCCACCATGCGGCGTTTTACGGCCAGACGCAGCGCTTCCAGGGTGCGGTCGCGCCATTCGTCGGGCGAAAGCGTTGCCGTTTCAGCGTCGCGCGCAAAGGGCGGATCCCAATAGACCCGGTCGCGCTGGCTGCCGTCCGCCTCGATGACGCGGATGGTGGCCGGCGGTAGCTTCCTCACGCCGTTCAGAATGGTGCGCGGTGGTGGAACCACCGCATGAAAGGTCATGTAGTGATGCAACGCATAGCGGTCGATGGAAGTATCGACCTCACCTGCCGCAAGCAATGCCGGCAGGGTGGATGCGAAACGAATACGTTCCGGCGTCTCCGCCAAATAAAGCGGCTTGATGCCAAACCGATCGCGCGCCATGACGACACGACCCGTATCGCGCTCACGCAGCACGAAGGCGAACATGCCATGGAAACGGGTCACGCAGTCCTCGCCCCAGGCGTGCCATGCCTTGAGAATGACTTCCGTATCCCCGGTGGAGAAAAAGCGATAGCCCCTGCCCTCCAACTCCGCACGGAGCTCGGGATAGTTATAGATGCAACCGTTGAAGGCGATGGTGAGACCGAGCTCGGCATCTTCCATCGGCTGGCGCGCCTTTTCCGAAAGATCGATGATCTTAAGGCGGCGGTGACCGAATGCCGCGTTGCCGTGAACGATGGCACCCGCACCGTCGGGGCCGCGCGGGGCAAGGCAGTCCATCATTTTTGAAAGAGCAACAGGTGAGGCAGGGCGGCCATCAAGCCGCAATTCTCCGCAGATTCCGCACATGGATAGCGATCTGATCCCTTGTTTGTCGTTGCGTCGGAGCGTGCTTTAGTTATAGTTATGATTATTAGATGTCAAATAAATAGCGTCCGCATGAGCTTCGACAACACAACTGACAAGACGGTCGACTGGTTCCGCAGTGAAGAGCTGCGCGGCGTGGAAAAATCCATCCGCCGCATCGTTCGCGCGAACGATGTACAATCCAAGGCGCTCGCAAAGAAGATTGGCCTGACGGCTCCGCAACTCGTGATCCTGAAGGCTATCGCGGGGCTGGGTGAAGTCACGACCACCGTGCTCTCGGCTCATGTCGACCTGAGCGCGGCAACCGTGACCACAATTCTCGACAATCTGGAGAGCCGCCGCGTGGTGGAGCGCTACCGCTCGCGCCATGATCGTCGCGTGGTTCACACGCGCCTAACCCCGGAGGGAGCGGCCCTGGTGACGCACGCACCCGAGCCGATGGGGGATGCCTTTGCCAGACGTTTCGCCGGCCTTTCCCCCGAGCGCCGAAACCAACTTACGTCCGCGCTCAACGACATTGCCGACATGATGGCTCCGCCCGGTGACCTGCAGACAACCGCAAAACGCCCGAAGAACGCGCTGCCGCACTGACAGGCCCGCCTTGCCGCACCGAATTTGATCGATCACAACGGATGTCACGCAGGCGTGTCAATTTGCCCGCATCGCGTGATGGACGTGGGCTGGGTCCGACATTATGATCGCGCCGCACAGCAGGAAGGTCCAATGAATTACCAGCGTTTTTTCTCCGAAGCGATCGATCAGTTGCACGCTGAACGTCGCTACCGCGTCTTCGCCGATCTCGAACGGGTCGTCGGCGCGTTTCCGCGTGCGCTTTGGCGCTCGGGAGAAGAGACGCGCGAGATTACCGTGTGGTGTTCGAACGACTATCTGGGCATGGGTCAGCACAAAAGTGTGATTGCCGCAATGCAGACGGCGGCCGGCTCCATGGGAGCCGGCGCCGGCGGCACGCGCAACATCTCCGGCACCAACCATCCGTTGGTGGAACTGGAAGCCGAACTCGCAGATCTGCACGGCAAGGAGGCGGGTCTGGTCTTCACCTCCGGCTTCATTTCCAACGAAGCCTCGATCTCCACCATCGCCCGTCTTTTGCCCAACTGCCTGGTGCTTTCAGACGAGCTGAATCATGCCTCAATGATTGAGGGCGTGCGTCGCTCGGGCGCGGAGAAGAGAATTTTTCGCCACAACGATGTCGCGCATCTGGAAAGCCTGCTCAAAGCAGCCGATCCCAACCGTGCCAAGCTGATCGTGTTCGAGTCGGTTTACTCAATGGATGGCGATATCGCGCCGATCGAGGCGATCGCCGACCTCGCCGACAAGTACAACGCCATGACCTATATCGATGAAGTCCATGCCGTGGGTATGTACGGTCCCCATGGCGGTGGCATCACCGAGCGCGACGGCCTGGCTCACCGTATAGACGTGATAGAGGGTACGCTGGCCAAGGGTTATGGCGTGATCGGCGGTTATATCACCGGCTCCACCGCCGTTATCGATGCTGTGCGTTCCTACGCGTCGGGCTTCATCTTCACGACGGCCCTGCCGCCGGCAATCGCTGCCGCTGCCACGGCCTCGATCCGCCATCTGAAATCCTCGTCTGTCGAGCGCGAGGCACAGCAACGCCAGGCACAGCAGACAAAGGAAAAGCTTTTAGCGGCCGGCCTGCCAGTCATGCCGTCGCAAACCCACATCGTTCCACTTCTTGTCGGCGATCCGGAACTGTGCAAGCAGGCCACCGACCGTCTGCTTGAAAAGCATGGTATCTATATTCAGCCGATCAATTATCCAACCGTGCCGCGCGGAACGGAGCGGCTGCGTATCACACCGACGCCGTTCCACAACGACGCGCTGATCGATACCCTGCGCGATGCGCTTCTGGAGACCTGGGAAGCGCTCGGCATACCTTTCAACGAAGCCGACCGGCCACAGCCGGCGAAGTCCGATCGGGTGGTCTCACTGCTCGTGCCGAAATCCGGCGGCTGACCCTTGCTTAAAACGCAGCGAAAAGCCGCCGGAACGTCATTCCGGCGGCTTTTTCGTTCACGCCCACCGCTTCCGGGTGGAACGCACAATGATTGTCATTTCTTCGAAAGCAGGTCGCGAATTTCCGTGAGGAGCTGAACGTCCGCTGGCGGAGCCTCGGGCTCTGCCGGCTTTTCGGCTTCCTTGCGACGCAGGGAATTCACGCCCTTCACCATCAGGAAGATGATCCAGGCGAGAATCAGGAAATTGACGACGACGGTGAGGAAATTGCCGTAGGCGAACACCGCTCCCTGTTCGCGCGCCGCATCGAGCGACGTTGCCGTCACGGTGGACGAGAGCGGCAGGAAATAATTCGAGAAATCGAAACCGCCGAAGATCGCACCGACGAGCGGCATGATGATATCGTCGGTCAGCGATTTCACGATCAGCCCAAAAGCGCCACCGATGATGACACCGACCGCGAGGTCCATCACATTGCCTCGTGCAATGAACTCCCGAAATTCCTTCATCATAAGGGTATCTCCCCAATCTAGCTGCAATCCGGCGGCTCAAGGCCACCAATGCTGGCACAATAACAGCGCCGCAAACGCAAGGTGCAACAAAAACCATTCGTTCGGGTTAACACCGCTTCATTGGCCGAAAGAAGCATTGGACACGCTACCGGGCCTGTGTTTGCCTCTGATGTTCTTGTGAGGAGGAGAATCGCGACCGGTGCAGGGCTGGGTCATCGCAATCATAGCCGTCGCGTATGTGACGCTGCTCTTCTTCATCGCGAGCGTCGGCGATAACCGCGCCGCGCGCCAGGGCGGCCTCGGCTCACGTCCCTTCATTTATGCGCTGAGCCTGGCGATCTACTGCACCTCATGGACATTCTTCGGCTCGGTGGGCCTCGCCTCGGAGCGGGGAATGGAATTTCTGGCGATCTATATAGGGCCGGTTCTCGTGTTCCTGTTCGGCTTTCCGGTCCTCAAGCGCATTATCCGGCTTGCCAAATCCGAAAAAATCACCTCAATCGCCGACTTTCTTGCCGCGCGTTATGGCAAGAGTTTTGCCGTTGCCTCCGTCGCCACGCTGATCGCCACCTTCGGCACGGTTCCCTACATAGCGCTGCAATTGAAGGCGATATCGGATTCGGTCAGCCTAATGGTTACCCATTATGACGGGGCCCCGCCGACGATCGACTTCTTTGTCGGCGACATGGCGCTCATCGTCACCTTTCTGCTCGCGATTTTCGCGGTTCTGTTCGGCACCCGCCATGCGGACGCCACCGAGCACCAGGAGGGGCTGGTGCTCGCCGTCGCCGTGGAAACGGTTGTGAAACTCGCCGCCTTCCTCGCTGTCGGCATTGCCGTAACCTACGTCTTCTTCGGCGGCCCGCTTGATCTGGCCCGCACCGTGAGCAGTCTTCCCGAGGTGCAGGCAGCTTACACGCATCCCACCTCGCTCGCGACCTGGATCGTCATGACGACGCTCAGTGCTTTCGCCATCATTATGCTGCCCAGGCAATTCTACGTCACGATCGTCGAAAACCGGAGCACCAACGAGCTTGAGACGGCAAGCTGGCTCTTTCCGCTCTATCTCGTTCTCATCAATCTTTTCGTCCTGCCCATCGCCTTTGCCGGTCTGGCGCTCGTGGGAAATGACGCCAATTCGGATCTTTACGTTCTTGCCCTGCCGCTGCTGGCTGGACACGACCTGCTCGCGCTCTTTGCCTTCATCGGCGGGCTTTCCGCAGCCACCGCCATGGTCATCGTGGCCAGTGTCGCGCTGTCGATCATGATTTCAAACGATCTGGTGATCCCGCTCTTCTTGCGCCGCCTGCTGCGGCCCGATCACCGGGAGAAGGACGACTGGTCGACGATCATCCTCAACATTCGCCGGGCGGCGATCTTTATCATCCTGTTCACAGCCTTTCTTTATTACCGCGAAACCACGCACAACACGCGCCTGGCCGCCATCGGCTTGATCTCCTTCGCCGCGATCGCTCAGTTCGCGCCGGCCTTCTTCGGCGGCCTGATCTGGCGTGGTGCCAATGCACGCGGAGCGCTCCTAGGCATGGGTGCAGGTTTTGTTTTGTGGGGTTACACGCTGCTGTTTCCCTCGC
Organism: uncultured Nitratireductor sp.; assembly: GCF_913053745.1. GTDB lineage: Bacteria > Pseudomonadota > Alphaproteobacteria > Rhizobiales > Rhizobiaceae > Nitratireductor. Next base: position 20,127 of record NZ_CAJXGF010000037.1, on the reverse strand, counting down.
TTGCACCGCAGGGCACCGGCATCATCACGGACGGCCTGTTCGGGTTGCCGGCGCTCAGGCCGCAAGCACTGTTCGGCACCGTTGCCGAGCCGCTCAATCACGGCGTCCTGTGGAGCCTTGCCGTCAACACGCTCTTTTTCGTGCTGGGATCACTTTCGCGAGCGGCGCAACCGCTCGAACGCATTCAGGCGGCGATTTTCGTACCGCGCGACACGGGGCCAATACCAACCCTGCGCCGTTTTCGCACGACGGTCACCGTAAACGATCTGAAAGACACAATTTCACGCTATCTCGGCGCCGAGCGCACCGAGCGTTCCTTCGCCACTTTCGAAGCGACACACGGCGTTCGGCTCAACGGAAACGACCAGACCGGTATCGCCTTGGTACGCTTTTCCGAACAGCTTCTGGCCAGTGCGGTCGGCTCATCCTCCTCGCGGCTTATTCTGTCCCTGCTCTTCCAGCGCAACGACCGCTCTCCGCGCGACGCGCTCAGACTTCTCGACGACGCCTCCATGGCCCTGCAGCACAACCGTGATTTGCTGCAGACCGCGCTCGATCAGATGGAAGAAGGTGTCACCGTGTTCGATCGCGACTTCCAGCTCATCTGCTGGAACCGCCAGTACAGGATGCTTTTCAGTCTGCCCGATGAGATGGGGCAGGTCGGTGTGTCACTCGACCGTTTCGTCAACCTTCTTGTCGTGCGCGGGGAGATCCCTGTCGATGCCTATACGCTGACACTTAACCGCTTCACCGATTTCGGGATGCCGTGGGAAATCAGGCTCCGCAAAAGCGGCCGCATCATCGAACTGCGCACCAACCCGATGCCCGATGGCGGCATCGTCGCAACCTACACCGACATCACGCCACGCGTGGAAGCGGACATTGCCCTGAAACGCATAAACGAAACACTCGAACAGCGCGTGGCCGACCGCACCGCGGAACTGATGCGCGTCAATGAAGAGCTGGCACAGGCGCAGGTGATCGCCGAGGAGGCCAATCTCGGGAAAACCCGGTTTCTGGCCGCCGCCGGCCACGACATATTGCAGCCTCTAAACGCCGCGCGGCTTTATTGCTCGTCTCTGATGGAACGCGCCGACGGTGGAGAAACCAGTGAGTATGTGGGCAACATAGAATCCTCGCTCGATTCAGTGGAAGCGATCCTGGGGGCGGTTCTCGACATTTCGCGTCTGGACACCGGGGCGCTAAAACCCTCTCCCAGCATCTTTCAACTGGACGGCCTGTTGCGTCAGCTCAGTACGGATTTCATGCCCCTGGCCGAAGAGAAAGGGCTGAAACTGACCATCGTCCCCTCGACACTCACCGTGAACACGGATCGCAACCTGCTGCGTCGCCTCGTACAGAATCTCGTCTCCAACGCTATAAAATATACACCGAGCGGGCGCGTACTGGTGGGCGTGCGCCGGCGCGGAGACCTTCTTGAATTGCAGGTGATCGATACCGGCATCGGCATCGCGCCGGACAAGCTGAACGTCGTCTTCCGCGAGTTCACCCGGCTGGAGGAAGGTGTACGGCATGCGCAGGGTCTGGGCCTCGGGCTTTCCATCGTCGATCGCATCGCACGCGTTCTCAACATGGAAATCCGCCTCGCTTCCGACACCAACGGCGGCACGCGCTTTTCCGTTATCATTCCGGTCAGTTCGGCCCCTGCCATGGAGACCGAACCGACCAAGGGACCCGCCGCAGCTCAACAGGCTCTGTTGGACGGCCTGCGCGTTCTTTGCATCGACAACGACCCGCGTATTCTCGACGGAATGCATCGGCTTCTCGAAGGCTGGGGCTGTGCTGTTTCAACAGCCACGGGGTCGGCCACCCTGCCCGATTTTTCGGAAAGGCCTCCCAACGTGATTCTGGCTGACTATCATCTCGACAACGAAGTGGGGCTTGACGTCATCGCGGCGATGCGCGCCCGTTACGGAGATGCGATACCGGCAATCCTGATCACTGCCGACCGTTCCAGCGAAGTGCGCGCCGAGGCAGAAGCGCTGACGGCGATGGTCTTGAACAAGCCCCTGCGTCCGGCATCGCTGCGCACATTGCTCATGCGCTGCAGGCAGATGCTGGCCGCTGCTGAATAGACGCGGCTCAGTTCTCGCTTGCGATCGTGTCGGCCCCGATCTTCGATAACCGGATCACCGCCTGGGTGCGGCTGTCCACGTCCAGCTTTTGCAACACCGCGGAAACATGCGCCTTGATCGTTGCCTCGGAGACATTGAGTTCGTAAGCGATTTGCTTGTTCAGCAGTCCCTCCGCCAGCATACTCAACACCCGCGTCTGCTGAGGCGTCAGCGTTTGAAGACGCCGGATAAGATCGACGATTTCCGGATCCGCCTCCGCGCCGAGGTCGATGTCGTCGGGCGTGTAGACACCACCGTCGAGAATGGTTTGGACCGCCGTTCGGATTTCTTCCATGCCCGACGATTTCGAGATGAAACCCGACGCGCCCAGTTCGAGCGCACGCCTTATGGTCTCGGGGTCGTCATGAGCCGATACGACAACGACAGGCACCGCCGGATTCATTCCGCGAAGTGCAATCAACCCGGAAAGCCCGCTTACGCCAGGCATAGAGAGATCGAGCAAAACCAAATCGATGCTCTCATCGACATGTGCTTTCGCACTCTCGAAATCGCCCGCTTCCAGTATCCTACATGCATTGTCCAATCCGGACAGCGCGCCCTTCAAAGCTCCCCTGAACAGGGGGTGGTCGTCGGCGACCAGAAATCTATAGCCCGATGCCAAAAGTCCCTCCCGCACCCGCAGCATTATTGTCATCTTCTTCCACCGCAGGTCTCGGCGAGATTATGCGGGGAATGGCCGTGTTTTCAAGCTTCGCATCTCCACAGCGTTCGTCGTCGCCTGAAAGCTCGCAGAAGATTTACTTGCCCACCGCCCATCTATGCCACAGAGTCATGAAGGGGGTGAAAACCCCATGGGCTTGCGATGGAGAAAATCCACAAGGTAGCCATCTTCTGTATCGGACGCGCGGTGATGTTCGGTGTGTTCGCGATCGGGCTCGTGATGCTCAGTTTCTCATTCGATCTCGTGCTCGCCTTCAGCGCCGGTGCGCTGATGACGCTGATCATGTCCGAGCTTCTGATACTGAAGGCCTATGCACTCGCCGGGCAGAATCCGAAGAAGACGGAAGTATGGATCCATCTAAGCCCGGACGCGCGTCCGGTCGGCCAATCGGGCGCGAAGGTTTTCATCACCATACTGAAAGACATCTATCTGCGCTTCGCCGTGCTCAGCCTTCAGGTCGGTTGTGGCTTCTTCGCCTTTTCCATGATGCTGCGCCTCATGCGCGCAATCACCTGATCCCGAGGTATGTCCGGAAGGACTGGTCCTATGTGCGGTCGGGTGCCGGTTCCTCCGGCGAGTTGGTCTTTTCCTCCTCGAAATCCCTCACGATTCCCATGAAACGCCGGAAGAAGCGTTCCATCAGTCCGAGCGTCTGTTCGAATTCCTCATCGGAAGGCAATTCAGAAGCGGTTTCGGATGAGGTACTTTCGAGCGCGTCGATCCGGCTCTCCAGCGCCTCGACCTTGTCTTGAAGCGCTGCAATGTCTTCTTCATACGCCGTGCGCTCGTCAGCGGCCGGCGCACAGACGAGTTGATCCGAGCGCTCATGGCAGATCGACATGGCTCCGGTCTCAGTGTCCATGCGTACATAGCCTTGTTCTGTACGCTCAAGCTGGAAACGCTCGGCTTCCTGCGCCGTGACGTTCACCGTCATCGAGAGGATGATCAGTGCGCCCGTCGCTGCAATGGTCTTGCGCATTGGTCCACTCCGCGTTCATGCACCTGATGATGGGATCATGAGCAAGGAATGCGCCATAATTGGGATAAAACGCAATCCCCCGAAAACACCTTTCCGGGCCTTTCGCTGAAACCGCATTGCAAGTATAGCCGCAAGCATGGCTGAGCTGATCTACAAAATATGCCCTCGTTCGCTTTGGCAGGAAGCCGAGGTGGCCGGGTCGTTCGATGGCGCGCCCGTCGATCTTGCCGACGGCTATATTCATTTTTCGACCGCTCAACAGGCCGCCGAGACGGCTGCAAAGCACTTCGCCGGACAGGACGATCTGGTGCTCGTTGCGGTGAAAACCGATGCCCTGGGGAGCGCGCTGAAATACGAGGTTTCGCGCGGCGGAGCGCTGTTTCCGCATCTCTACGCTTCCCTGCCTCTCCATGCGGTTTCTTGGGTTCGCCCTCTGCCGCTTGGAGTAGACGGCACCCACGTCTTTCCCGAGCTACCGGCATGAAGCTCCTTCTCGACAAGATTGCGCGCCAGGCTCTTTACCGGATGGATTCCGAGCGCGCCCACAATCTGGCAATCATGGCATTGAGAAGCGGCATGCCCCTCGCCCGACCATCGCAAGTCAGCAAGCGCCTCAAGACGATCGTCGGCGGGATGGTGTTCCCCAATCCTCTTGGCATGGCCGCCGGTTTCGACAAGAATGCCGAAGCTGCCGACGGCCTTTTGCGACTGGGTTTCGGTTTCGTGGAATGCGGCACGGTTACACCGAAACCTCAAGCCGGCAACCCGAAACCGCGCCTTTTCCGGCTGGAAGAGGATGGCGCACTCATCAACCGGCTCGGCTTTAACAATGACGGCCTGGTGGCCGTACGCGAGCGCATAAAGCAGCGTGCCGGCAGAGGCGGCATTGTCGGCGTGAACATCGGCGCCAACAAGGACAGCGAAGATCGCATCGCCGACTATGAGACCGGCGTTCGTGCCTTTGGCGACATCGCTTCCTATCTCGCGGTCAACATCTCCTCGCCCAACACGGCCGGCCTGAGGGCACTGCAGGACCGTGGCAACCTGTCGGAGCTCTTGTCGCGCGTGCTCGCCACGCGCGACGAAGTCGCCAAGTTGAGACGCTCGCCTGTACCGCTTTTCCTGAAAATCGCCCCCGACCTCGCCGACGCAGCGCTGGCCGATATCGCCGATGAAGCGCTCGACAAGCGCATTGACGGGCTTATCGTCAGCAACACGACCCTGTCCAGAACCGGAGCCACAAGCCGGTTGGCGCATGAAACGGGCGGCCTATCCGGCTTGCCATTGTTCGAACGCTCCACCGTCGTCCTTGCCAAAATACGCCTTCTGGTAGGTCCGGCCATGCCCTTGATCGGCGTCGGCGGCGTAAACTCGGCGGAAACGGCGCTGGAGAAAATCCGCGCCGGCGCCGACCTCGTGCAGATGTATAGCGGCATGATCTTCGGCGGCACCTGCCTGCCTGGCAGGATCCTCGAAGAGATGAGTGCGTTCGCCCAGCGCGAAAACCTCTCGTCTCTGCGTCAGCTTCGCGACACACATGTGGACGAATGGGCTGCAAGGCAGCTCGACTGAGGGTCTGGAGAGATTCGGCGTTTCACGGAAAAGCTGAAGTGCTCCAGGACGTTTCGTCTTCTGCGTTTAGGCGCGCCCTGGTGATCTCGCTCAATTGCAAACATCCAGGCCAGCTGTCTAATCTGCAAACGTTCTGCGCATCCGCGATGGCACGATCGCCAGCAGACTTATTCCGCGGGCGATAAGCAGGATGTGGAACGCCGCCCACAGGCCGTGATTTCCGAAACTCTTCGTCAGAAGGAAAAGGCACGCGAGATAAAGCGCAAAGGAAAGCAGCATCATGTTGCGCATGTCGCGCGACCAGGTGGCGCCTATGAATACACCATCCATCTGAAATGCGAGAACGCCGGAGATGGAGATGAGCGCTGCCCAGGGCAGGAATAGGCTCGCAGCGGTTCGAACGTCCTGTGCCGTGGTGATGAACGCGATCAAAGCCCCACCGGCCAGCAGAAAGAACAACGACATGGCAACGGCCAAACCGAACCCCCAGACCACGGTGAGCCGTACGGAACGAAGAAAGGCGGGACGATAACGCGCGCCCACGGCGCGCCCCGCGAGTTGCTCCGCCGCGGTCGCCGTGCCGTCGAGAAAATATCCCGCGACCAGGAAGAAGTTCATCAAGACCGCGTTAGCCGCCAAAATCACGGTACCGAACTGGGCGCCCTGCCTGGTAAACAGCGCGAAGGCTGCAAGCAGCGAGAAGGAGCGGATCATGATGTCGCCATTCATCGCGACCATCCGGACGATCTGAGAGGAATCGAAAATCCGCCTCAATGAAACGCGGGGGCCCTGTCGGAAACGCCATGCGAGAATGACGACCCCTGCCAACATGCCCGCTGCCTCTCCCCCGACTGTGCCCCAGGCCACACCTTCGATCCCCCAGCCCAACGATAGCGCCAGAAACACCGACAGCGCGATGTTCGCGCCGTTCAGGATGATCTGCAGCACGAGCCCGAGCGCACCTTCACCGCGACCCAGTACATATCCGAGAATGGCGTAATTGATCAAAGAGATGGGCGCCGCGAAAATGCGGATCGAGACATAGGCGCTCATGGCTGCGGCCACGGCCGGATCGGCATCCATGAAATACACGCCACCGGCGATGATGAAGGGACTGATCGCGACCATGAGAAGGCCTGCGACGAAAGCAATCGCCAGCGCCCGCCATAGAACGGCTTGCTCTTCCAGCGCATTGCCCTGGCCATAAGCCTGAGCGACCAGGCCGGTCGTGCCGGAACGCAGGAAATTGAAGGTGGTGAAAACAACGTCGAAGACAATCGCGCCTGCCGCCAGCCCCCCGAGCAGCGCAGCATCGCCATACTGGCCGATGATCGCCGTGTCGGCGATACCCAGGAGCGGCGTCGTGAGATAGGCAAGTGTCATCGGCAAGGCGATGGACAGAACGAGCCTGTTCGTTACCTCGAACGGATGCGATGCTCGATCTTGCGGCGGCGAGACGTGGACCATTGAAACGCGCTTAGCGGCGGTAGTTCAGAAGGCGCAGGAGCAGGAAGGCCGGCACGACAATGACCGCACCCAGGAGGATATAGCCTGCAAAGCGGCCAAGCGCATCGAAACCCATATTCCACAAATGGAGCACTGTGTCGCGCAACGCGTAAAAGATGTCGAATGGCGACCAGTTGAATGCACTCATCACGAAGCCGACAATAAGCGAAACGATCAGCAGTTTGATAATGATGCGCAAAGGGCTGTCGCCCAGGAATCTGGTCAGTGCCGACACCGGAATGCTCCTTGATCTTGACCGCAAAGAGATACGCACCCTCCAACGCGGGCGCAACCTTGCACGATGCGAAAAAGAAATTGATCGTTCGGTGACGCTGGAGCGGGTAGCGGGAATCGAACCCGCGCGTTCAGCTTGGGAAGCTGACAGGCTACCATTACATCATACCCGCGCAGCGCGCATTAATCCGCGACCCGCGGCCCGGCGTCAAGCGGGTTTGTGACTGGGGCGCGGTTGTTGTGGTGCGGGCTGGTTTGAGGGCGATTGCTGCTCGCCCGACAAAGCGGCGTAAGAAACGTGGACACATTCCGAAACCGATTGCCTGGCGCATATCTTTGATCACCGTAGCAGGAGAACTGAATATGACTATACAGGCACGCTCTCCGAATGAGGAATTTTCGGAGCCGCACGGGGTTCCCATTAAAGCCGAACTGGCGAGAGACACTGACTGATAGATTGGTTTAGGAAATGTCCGGTGCTGTCCGTCACCAGAGGGCAATATCGAGCCGCTGAACCTCCTCCAGATTTTGGTGGAGTCCGTTGACCACGGAGACGGATGAATGAAGCGTTCACGGTGCACGGAAGAGCGGATTACAGCGATCCTGAAGGATGTTGCCGCAAGACAATGGTGACGCCAGGCGGGATGCGATGGCGCACCTCTGCCAAATTCACGGTGTGAGTCGACCTCGGGCGTGTGATGTGCTTGCAGCCGGCCGAACGAGCGTGCGTTATCGCAGCATGCGTCCGGACGATGCGGCGGCGAGAGCTGCAATCGCAGGTCGGGAACGCATCAGCCGGCGGACGGAAACGAGACGGTGGGATGGGTTGAATTTTCGACTTGCGGGCATTGGGCCGCATTCAATCTGAAGTCCTGCGTCGCCTCTTGCGCATGCGATATATCAAGCGTCGCCTCACGCCGATTGCCGTATCTACCAATTCACTCAAGATAGTGGGAGATGAACCGTGGGCGAGAGTCGGACTATCTTAAAAAGAAATCCTTAGCACCGCATCGCCAGCAAGTTCCCGACGATCGGAAGACAACACCGCTTCACCACCGATCTCCAGCACCGCTCTTCTTGAAAGCCCGAAGGACGTATTGGCGCGAAAGCGGAATCGATCTCGTGCTTCCGCAAGGCCTGTCGTCACGAACCCGCTCGCAGCATCAGGAAACGTTAAAGCGGCTTCTCCTCCGGTATCGCCAAACAAACGTTCATAAGCAAAGGACAGTGATGCGTGAGTTTGAATGTCGCCCAAATGCGCACTCCCGCCGATTGCAACGCCGACTGCGGTGAGACCTCGCGAGAAACGCTGCGCATCCGACGAGAGACCAAGCGCACCGCCACTGTCTTCATCAAATGCGCTTCGAAAAACCTGATCGGTTTCGGCGCGCACAAAAGGCGATATCGTGGCCGGCATTTTCAGCCATGGCAGAAATTGATTGGCATCAATGCCATAGCGTAACTCTGCGGCGGAGGACATTGTCACTGCCCTGTAGCTGCTTTTGGCCTCGCGATCGACCGATCCGAATGCGATCGGACGCGAAGCGTCAACGAATTGACTGGCGAGCGAAAGGGAGCCACGCAGCGACCATCCAGGCCGATGATCGGCTGCGCCGGCGCGAGCGTAAACACCCAGATGAAGACTTTCAGCGTCGGCCGTTTGCTCCTGTACAGAATGCGTCATGCTGCTATGGGTGAAACCGACCGCCGCGCCCGCCACAACCGGTGAAGTCAGTTCCGTTGCTGCGGTGAGATCACTCTCGACGCCGAACGCGACGCCCGTGCCGGCGATACGCCAGCCGGCATTTCCGGAGGATCGGCCAACCTCTATATCCGAGCCGACTCCCCTGACCCAGACAGTGGTCGGCGCCTGTATTTTCGAAAGCTCCTTTTCTTCGAAGGCCTCAGCGATGCGTCTGTCAGCCTTGCCGCTGTAGGCCAGGCTTTCCACCTCGGCGTCCGACGAGAGGTCGTAACCTCCGCGAAACAACAACAACCGGTTAAAGCGGCTGGAAGCATCGGCAAGCATGACCAGCCCATCGGAATGGATTTGTCCTCGCAGCGCGTCGAGGGCTTTCGCGAGAGCTGCCGGTTCCGTGAGCGCATAGAGTTCATCGGTGACAAACCTGATGTCCCCATCGCCATCAAGAGAGTCCAGCGCATGGGCGAGGAGCAGGTCGCGAGGGTTCAGGTCAGCATCGACAACTTCCAGATAAACATCGTTTGAATCGTAAGTTATATTCATGTTGTTCAACAATGAATTGTCGATCACATCGGAGAATTTTCCGACAAGGCCGTTGTCCGATTCAAGTACTTTGTATTTTGTTCCGGAGCTATAAGAGTTCTTTTTGTCGGTCAGCTTGGCTTGAACGAACGCTCCCTGCAGATGCGTGGATCCGCCGACCTTCAGCAGATCCGATGTTCCGTTCGCAGCCAGCTCGACCTCGAGGGCCGTCCCGTTGCGAAACGTGGCGTCGTTCTTGATTGTCAGAACACCGATGGAATTCCCCGGAGCGACGAAGCCGCCAACGCCAGAGGTTGAGGTCGTAAGATTGACCGATCCCAGGTGCCCGGTACCGCTGAGCGTTCCATCATGCATTACGATGAAATGCGTACTGCTCAGATCTCCATCGACCGCCAACTCGCCGGCCTCGACCCGGAAAGTGCTGATCTCATCGTTATTGCCAGAAAGAGTCCACTTCGAGTCGCCCGTTTTGATGAATTCCTCGAAGTTCAGGTAACCTACATTTCCTGGGTGAGAACCGTTGGTATCGATACGGCTAATGTCGAAACGATCGGAGCCCGTGCCCGCAAAATTGATCGTGTCGCTCCCCGGACCGCCCTGAACCATCCCCCTGATCGAGAAACCGGGATGGAGCTCCAGAGTATCCGAGCCCGTGGACAGATCGACGGCGACCGTGGTCGGATCGGGAACAGTAACGGTCCCGCCGACGGCGAAGGTGGTTCGAATGGGACTGCTGCCCATCGGGTAGTCCCGAAATGCTTGTGATTGACTGGCCTTAATTTCGGCACCCGGCGCGATGAAGACGTTCGCCTCAGCATATCCGCCAACGGCATTATCCGTCACAATGAGAATTGTTGGAGACCCTCTCGAAAAGGTCTGGAGTTTTCCGCCGGTTACAGCCAAGTTCAACGACTTTCGAAAGTCGATAAAAACAGCATGCGCCGGATCGCCAAAGGCGATGATGTCGGACGCCGTTGTGACCGAAACGTCTCCGCTGCCGCGATGGATGGCTTCGATTCCGCTGGCATTGCGCATTTCCAATGTTCCGGATGGGACATTGATTGTCAGATTTGCTTTGCTGGCCTGATTTGCAATAAGCGCCTCTATCCCGGCAGATGCCCCGAGACGCGCATGATCCCGATTGATGTCCACAGCACCGTCGATGGATACATCTCCAAGTCCGGTCTGATAGATCTCGATGCCGTGGGGGCCGTTAACGTCAATCTTGACCGTGCCTTTTGACTTGATCGTCAGTGGGTCGGTGCTACTCGAAGCGGCGTTCAGGAGAAGCACGCCCAGGCCGCTAATGCTCAACGGACTGGCGCTTCCGTCCAATATAAGAAGAAGATTGTCCTGAGTATATTTTATGCCGTTTGTGAAATCTTTTCCACCAGAGCAAATGACCTCATTACTGGAACTCGGATGCCCACATTCTTCATCCGCATATGCCATCGAAGGAAAGTAAAAACTCACAAAAATTGCCTTTAAAATTAAGGCTGAAGTGAAATTCAACGGAAAAAATATTTAATATTATTTTTTATATATAATATAAGAAACCTAACCACCTAAATTTCTCCCCCAAATTTTCTCACAACCTTATTTGTTTATTTTATTGTTATTTCTTCAATAATCTCATTATTAATATTACTTGCAACATACCGCATCGTCGCCGACACCACGCCAGTCGATTTTCCAGGCAAGCCCGCACCCAGTCCGGTATCGAGCTTCGACAACAGGCCTGCTCTCCATTCTGGAGCCGTAAAAAGACCTAGCACCGGAACCCGTTGAAGTCCCCGTCTCGGAGAAGCCGGACGGCGCCCACCACATCTTTCTTATATCATTTTTTTCAGGATTTTATCATTTGCCGCAATCTTCAGTCCCCACGCCGTAAGTATCAGTGCGGAGAATGCCAATCATCGCCCCTTACGCAATGCGCTTGATCGGCCCGGCCCTGCGAGAAATATAGGCAGCAAAATTCGGTTCCCGGACGATAAAATCCGAGACGAGACGGGTTCGCCGGGAAAAGCTCCGAATGCATCCGCACCGAAGCCATGACTGCAACGCTCGCGCATCTTCAGAAGGAGAACATCGGCCGAGGAGCTCGAGATTACGACGGCCCATGGTTGTGGCACCAACTTAAACTGTGCCTGTCGGGACCCGTTATGACGGAGCGGCGCCTCGGATTGTTATCGCGCACCTGTGCATCAAGCGGTCCCGGTATCGAGGCGGAAGACTCACCGTCTTACGAACCGCCGATTGGCGTCTTTTCTACAACGCCTTCAATTCAACAACTGACTTAGAAACTTCTTTGTGCGTTCGTTCCGTGGATCCTCGAAGAATTCTTTCGGCGGCCGCGTTTCCACGATCTGTCCTGCATCCATGAAAACCACGCGGTCCGCAACCCGGCTGGCAAATCCCATCTCATGCGTCACGCAGATCATAGTCATTCCATCCTTCGCAAGAGCGTCGATGGTGTCGAGCACCTCGCCAATCATTTCCGGATCGAGCGCCGATGTGGGCTCATCAAACAGCATCATCCGCGGTTTCATACACAGCGCGCGCGCGATCGCGACACGTTGTTGTTGACCGCCGGATAGCTGGCTGGGGTATTTCTGTGCTTGCTCGGGAATGCGGACTTTTTCCAGGTAGTGCATGGCTGTTCGCTCGGCCTCCTGGCGCGAAGCCTTCAAAACGTGGACCGGGGCGAGTGTACAGTTCTGCAGAATTGTCAGATGGGGAAAGAGGTTGAAGTGCTGGAAACACATCCCAACGCGAGACCGGATTTGATCTATATTCTTCAAATCGTCGGATAGCTCGATACCGTCCACATGTATCGACCCGGAATCATGTTTCTCCAGCCGGTTCACGGTGCGTATGAGTGTGGATTTTCCGGAACCGGATGGCCCGCAGATCACGATCTTCTCGCCCGGTTCAACTGAAAGATTGATGTCTTTCAGGACAGGAAAACTACCGTAGGATTTACTGACATTGTTTAATACGACCGCTTCGGTCATCTCTTTACCCCCCTGTACGTTTCTGCAACTCCGGCCCGTTTGTTTCTCATGCGAGATCGGCTTTTGACTGCCGACGCGCCACGATCCCCTGCAGCATCATGAAGAGCGAAACGATGATGAGGTAATAGACAAGGGCAGCGGTGTACCATTCGACGAAGCGGAAAGTGGCGGCGATCGAGTCATTAACGACTGCCATTATTTCGCGCAGCGAGATCACGTATGCCAAAGAAGTGACTTTGAGCACATTGATGAACTCGTTGACCATGGGCGGCAATGCGATCCTCAGCGCCTGCGGCATCACAACGAGGCGGAAAGTCTGGAAACGCCCCAATCCGAGTGCCTGCGCCGCTTCGCCTTGCCCCGGCGCGACAGAGCTGAGAGCGGAGCGCATAATCTCAGCCATGTAGGCGATGGTTATCAGCACCAGCGAAACCGTCGCCGCGACAAATGGCGTGAACCAACTGGATTTCAGCAAAGCCGGAAAGAGCTGTGGCGTGCCATTCCAAACGAACAGAAGGATCAGGATCACCGGCGCCGCCCGGAACACCCATACATAGAGCTTGGCGGCAATATTGCGCAGTTTCTTCTTCGACCCCAGCCACAACGCCATTGGCAGACAGGCGAAAAACGATATGACGAAAACCAGCACAGTGAGAACCAACGCAATACCGGCGCCGCGGATCATTGCCGGTGTCAACATCGCTTCGATGAAAAGTTCGAACGAGAACGCCATCTCAGCCCCAATGACTCAGGAGTCGTAATCGACGTCGAAGACGGCTGGATCGATGCCGTATTTCGTCGCGAGATCGTCGAAGAACCCGTCAGCCGACAACGATTTAAGTGTGTCACGCACGGCGGCGGCATCGGTGTCGCTGGGCCGCATGTAGATGCCGTAAGTGAAATCGGATTTCCACGTATAGGCGATGCGAAATTGATCCCGCGCGCCGGCGACGCGATAGGCTCCCTCCGCTTCCTCGGTCAGCGTGGCGGCGGCGCGTCCGATAAGAACCTGCTGATAAGCACCCTGTTGCGCCGGATAGAGCGTGATTTCCACTTCCGGCTTATCGGCTTCCGCCAGTTCGGCGTTTAGCGGGTCGATGCGCTCCTGCTGATAGTAAGAGCCTGCCTCCAGAGCAACGGTCTTGCCGCTAAGATCAGCCGGTTCGGATATGGTGTCATTATCCGCTTGGGTCACCATGACGGTGGCGGAACGCATATACCGGATGCCGTCATAGGATTCACGCCGTTCATCGTTGATATAGATGCCGCTGATGATCAGGTCGCAACGCCCAGCGCCAAGGCTCGGCAGAAGTCCGGCAAACTCGGTTGTCGTGTAGCTGGTCGTGGCCCCGAACTTTTCAGCAATCGCCTCCGCCAAGTCTACATCGATGCCCACCGGCGTGCTGTCGCCAGCGTTTTGCTTGAAAGTCAAAGGTGGGAAGTTCGCAGTCGTACAGACGGCGATCTCGCCGTCTGATGCGAAACTGGGTTCAGCGGCAACCGCAGCGCCGTTTCCCAATACGAGGAGCGCCGTGGCGACATACACCGGTGCAGATTGAATAATCATTCCTTGCTCTCCTTGAACGTTTCGAGAATCTGGCTCCATTCCGTCGTATCGAAAGCTGGAAGCAGCAGCGGCTCCACATGCCCGTCTCTGCGGGCCGTCATTACGTATTGCAGCATTGATGCGACGTTGGGCATTTCGAATATCTGGACGAAATCATACCCGCCCAGCACGGCGTAGAAGGCAATCGATCGACCGCCGACCGCTGCGACCCGCTGTTCGCTGACCTCGCGCCGCCTGGCGCTGTCAGTCAGCTCGTCCAACCCTTTCTGGGTCAGTTTCATCAGCGATATGAACTTCAGTTTACTCTCAGACTGGACTTCAAGCGTGTTCATGCAGATTGTTCCTTCAAACGACGAAGCCCCGCGAGCACCGCCTGAGTGTCGGCAACGGTGCCAAACACTCCGTCCTCCACCGTCACCATATGCAATGCGGCATCGTGCGCGTATGCGTCACCGCTGGCACATCCGTCAGTGACGGTCAGACATTGAAAATTTCGGTCGCAGGCCTCACGCAAACTGGTGTGGACACAGACATCCGTGGTGCAACCCGTGAACAGAAGATGGGTTATCCCTTTCGCACGCAGAACGTGGTCCAGATCGGTATAGGTGAAAGACCCGTTGCAGGTTTTGTCCACGATCACATCCTCGGGACGCACATCGAGTTCCGGCACCAGCTCGAACCCTTGGCTTTCACGCAGAAAGACGTCGGTGTTTTCCATACCCGCCCGTTTTCGCCGCCACCGCTCATAAGGCGTCATGTCGGCCATATCGGCTCGATAGCCCTGGCGCGTATAAACGATACAAATGCCGACCTCGCGGCAAGCCGCCACCAATCGATCGACGTTTGGAAGAACTTGCCTGAGCCGCGCCGGATCATACCCCTTGCGGGCAAAATAACCGTCTGGCGAAAGGAAATCACGCTGCAGGTCGATGACGATCAAAGCCGTATTCTCAGCGTTTAGATTTCCGTCGTATGGGAAGTTGAAGGGTTCTGCCTCAATCATCTGACGGCTCCTTTTCAATTACGTTATGCAATGCGCCTGTGTAGAAAAAGCGATTTATTCTGACGGAAACCGTTCTATAATTCTAAACAATTATGCTTCGGAGCGCCCGATGATACGCCGCGTGCCCTATCTACAGTATTTGCCCGCATTCGACGCGGTTGCGCGGTGTGGCAGCGTGCGCACGGCGGCTGAACAGCTCAATCTCAGCCCCGGGGCGGTCTCGCTGCAGATAAAGAAGCTTTCAGATTCGATCGGCGTACCGCTCTTTGAACGGTCGGGCCGGGCCCTTCGGCTGTCATCCGCGGGAAAGTCCTTCGCCCATTCGGTGTCGTCATGCCTGGACCAAGTGGAAGCGGCCGAGCGAGTTGCACGCGAAAGCGCCCTTTCCGACGAACCCGCGATCCTACGGGTATCCATTCCCACTGGGCTCGGCGTTGCATGGCTGAGCGCAGCGCTCATCAGCTTCGCGCAGGAGCGCGGCGTGCCGGAGCTGACGATCAACGAATCGATCACCGCCCGGGAGGTCGACTGGCAGAACAATGACGTTGCCGTGGTTTATGGGAATCCACCATTTCCCGGTGTGCGCTGGGAACTCCTGTATAACGTCAAACTGCGCACAGTCTGTTCTCCGACACTTTTCCCGTTTCTCGAACTGCAGCGACGGAACCATACCCTTAGAGGCATTACGCTGCTGCATGAGGACGATGGATCGGAGTGGGACCGCTGGGCGATGGCGGCACGTACCCGTCTGGAGGGCAGCCAGTTTGTGAAAGTGGGATCGCTTGCCCAAGCGGTCGCTTCAGCCACTCAGGGCAAGGGTATCGCACTGGCGTCGGATATTCTAACCCGCACGCTTCACAGGGAGGGACGACTGATACAGCCCTTCAGCACCACGATAAAGGCGGCCGGCAGCTATTATATTCTGTTTCCGAACGATCGAGGCCTTTCAACCCGCATGACTTCGCTATTGCAGGATCTGATCGGCTATCTTGCCTCCAAACCGGACTAAGGCTTGCGTTTCAGGACACAACCGCCCGTCCTGCTCTTGAGGCAAACACCCAATCGATGAAAGCCCGTACAGTCCGGTCTTCCATACCGCCCATCCGGCAGACGACATACATCCGCTGCGTTCCGGAAACCTTTCGCGAGAACGGCGCGATAAGGCTGCCGTTTTCCAAAAGCGGCTCGGAAGTGATCGTGTCCCCCAGAGCAACACCCTGGCCGAGAACGGCTGCCTGCGTCGTAAGATAGGCATCGCTCATGGTAATTTTCTGACACTTCATCAGGCTCAGCCCGTCTGCGTCCGATAACCATGACTGCCATTCGCGATGATCGCCCGCAAAGAGAAGCCGGTGTTTGCTCAGATCACGAAGCGAACGCAACGGCTTGCTGTTGAGCAGAATCGGACTTGCGACCGGAAAGAGATAGACATCGTTCCAGCGTTTGACCCAGAGATCCGTCCAGGCACCATCGCCATATAGGATCGCAACGTCGAGTGTGGAGCGATAGATCGCCTCGGGGCCTGTCGCTGCGTCGATCCTCAAACGAAGCTCGGGATAAGTTCGAGCGAAATCGTCAAGCCTGGGCATCAGCCAGTAATTCAGAATCCCCGGAACGCAGCCAATTCGCAATTCACCTGTCATGACCGGACGTTCCAGCCCGGCCGCGGCCGAAATAATCTTTTCAAACGCGAAGGTGACCTCAGGAAGCAGTGCTGCCCCTTCACTGGTCAACAAAAGACCGCGCCCTGAACGCCTGAAAAGCTGGACTTGCAAGTAATTCTCCAGGGAGCGGAGCTGGTGGCTCACCGCACTGTGCGTGATGTTCAACTCACGCGCGGCAGCGGTCACCGATCCTGTTCGTGCAGTCGCCTCGAAAGCGCGAAGCGGATAGAGTGGGGGCAAGCGTCCTAGCATCAATATGTGATAATTATTCACATAAGAATGGTCAATATTGTCAATTGTGTTGCGGTTCAAATCCGGCGAGGTTTGTCGGAATACCGCACAGTCAACATTGAATGCCGAAGAAACAAGGAAGCGTCACATGAGTTGGAGTCCCGAGAAACTGGAGGCACTGCGTGCGACGTTCGAAGCGAAAACGGGCGGCGACATGGTCGACCCGAAACACCAGGAGATTGCCGACCACATTTTCTCGCAAGGCGGCAATCGACCGGCGCCATATGCCGGCATTCCCACATTGCTCGATGCACCCGCGCGCAGCGGCGACGACGCGCTTTCCGGTTTGCAAGTCGCCCTTTATGGGATGCCCATGGACCTCGCCGTGACCAACCGAAACGGGTCCCGTTTCGGTCCGCGTGCTCTACGCGCGATTGAGCGTGTGGGCCCTTACAACGACGCGCATCATACAGCGCCCCTACATCAGATGACCGTCGCGGATATCGGTGACGTTCCGTTCCGCAGCCGCTTCGATCTCGCGAAGTGTCATGCCGACATTGAAGGCTTCGTGGAACGGATTTGCAATGCTGGCGTGATCCCTGTGGGTGTGGGCGGAGATCACTCGGTTTCACATCCTGTGCTGCGCGTAATCGGTCGCGACCGACCTGTCGGCATGATCCACATCGACGCGCATTGCGATACCGGTGGAGCCTATGAAGGCGAAAAATTCCATCACGGCGGACCATTTCGCAACGCCGTTCTGGACGGGGTCCTGGACCCCGAACGGACCATCCAAATCGGCATCAGAGGTGCGGCCGGCTATATTTGGGAGTTCTCGCAAATTTCCGGCATGACAGTGATCGAGGCCAAAGACATTAACGGCCTCGGGCTGGACGCGATCATTGCCAAGGCTCGCCAGGTGGTTGGTGACGGCCCCACATACTTCTCATTCGACATCGACAGTCTCGATCCGGCCTTTGCCCCCGGCACCGGCACGCCGGAGATCGGTGGGCTAACGACACGCGAGGCATTGGCGCTGATCCGCGGTCTCAAGGGCGTGAACTTTGTCGGTGGCGACGTTGTCGAGGTTGCTCCCGCCTATGACGCGACGAGCAACACCGCGCATGCAGGAGCGCAGATGCTTTTTGAGTTTCTCAGCCTTCTGCAGTTCAGCCGCTCACTCCCGACGCCAGCCAGCTAGCCGGCGCGGACCAAAATACCGCGGCGGAAACGGTTCGGCCGTTTCCTGCCGCAATCAGTAGGTCACCGTTACAACCACGGTATCCACATAGGTTCCCGGTGAGGGTGTGTTTTGCGGAGGCACGCGGCCGTAAACCGTAAAACTCTGACCGGCGCCATTGCCGCTACCGGGAACCGTCGTTCCGACTTCGGTTCCCCATGGCTGGCTGCGCGCCGCATCCCTGTACAGCCCATAAGTTACAGTCTCGGAACCTTTCGTCATCTTACGCTCTGTGGGCGGCGCCCCTGCATTCCCCCCGTTCAAAGCGATCGTATAAGCACTGCCCGGGGTACACCTGACATCCACCTGGCCGGTTGCATCGACATTCGCGGCGAGCACGCCCTGCGAACCAAAGTCGATATCTTGTGTGCTGACCAGACAGTTTGCCGGAACCGTGGCCGATACCGTGAAGCTCGGCCGGACCACATTGCCAGCGGAGGTGCTGCAGTTATTCGAAGTGGTGTATCGATAGCGAAACTCGACATCGTTACCGGAAAAGGACGAGAGATAATTTCCAGGCGGTGCATTGGCCTGACCGCCAAACAGCCGTCCGTAGATGGGAATGGTGCCGCTGCCTTGTCCAAGCACGTTGAGGGTCAGTTGAAACGCTGCCGGACCGGGCGGGAAAGGCCAGGAATTGGACCCCCACACAACGCTGCGGGCGGAATTTACATAGAGCTGATAGTTGAGCTGATTTCCACCCGAGGCAAGCTGCCTTGCCGCGGCAGTCGCTCCTCCGCTGCCGCTTCCGATCCCCGCACAAACAAGAATACGATTCAGGGGCAGGCCACTGCAACTGACGCTCGTCGACGCCGAAGTATCGGTCTGCGCGCCGGACAAGGTGTCGATCTGGCCGAAATTCATTGCGGAAACACCGAAGCTGCAATTCTGCGCCCACGCGTGGCCGCTGACCAAGCAAGCGAAAAGCGTCACAGCGAAGACACGCCCACAAAGGAAGCTCATCCGCATGTGACACCTCTGATTGTCACTTGATTGCCCGGATCGGGTTTGTAGTAAAATTCCGCCGAACAGGATGTACCGTCGTCACGCCGAACCGTGATGACATTCCTGGGCTGAAGTCCACTCAGATAGACTTCGCCATCATACCCCACGACGAAGCCATCGCCGTTCTGAAGCTTGCCGGACAGGCCCACCTGTAGGGGAAGGCCATCTGTATCGACCAATTCCACAAGGGCGGCATGCGGAGAGTCCGAAACACCGAAATCGAGAACGACTCCGCTGCCATCGGCTGGCACCACAACTTCCTTGGTTGCCGGCACGCTGGCATCCACCGGAAGATTTGCCGGGTCGATGGATACGGTATTGCGCTCGTAGGAATTGAGGCGCGGGACAAGGATCTTGCCCTGCCGGTTTGTCTTGCCGACAGGCCTGTTCTGGTGTTCGACAACAACGTCCTGAGCCCCGACATCGACAACCGCGAACGCATCATCGATACGGTTTGTGGCGAACACGCCTCCACCTGCGACCGCGATTGCGCCATCGACTTGTGCCGTCGCTCGAATGTCGCCGTCATACTGTTGCACCCCTGCCTCGAAGCGGCCGAAAGACGCGCGATAGCTGGCCGATGCCGTTCGGTTCGGGTTGGCTCCTTCCGAAGTGCGAAGCCGCCAGCCGAAACTGCCGTTTTCGAGTTTCTCCGACTTGGCGAGTTCGACAAATCCATTCACACCCTCCGGTCCGCTTTCAACACCGGCCGTTGCGTTCACGTTGCGCCCAAGCGGGAAGGATACGCCAGCAAACACACCGAAACTGTCGTTGTCTTCCAGATCCGTGAACGCGCTGGCGTAGAGATTGCCATTGTCAAATATTCGTTGGCTGTAGGACAGGCTGAGGATCTGACTGCGATCGCCATCAGCGTCTTTCAGGTGCGCGTAGGAGAAGTTGAGACTGGACAAGTCGAGAGGCATGGGAACGCTGACAGCAATCTGATCGATGGCCCGTGGTACACCAGAGCTGAAAACTGGCAACCCACGCGGATCGGCGACCGGATCAGCGGTAATCGACGCGACATCTTCATAGGAATCGAACGCCCGC
>NZ_CAJXGF010000036.1 GCF_913053745.1 uncultured Nitratireductor sp. | reverse complement strand
AACCCGGCAACGCCAGTTTCCCTCTTCTTCATCAATCATGATCTCGATCAACGGCTCGTCACGGCCTTCAACCGCCTGAACCGCGTTCGCCACCAGATTGACCATCACCTGCTCGATCCGGATCAGATCGCCGTGGCACATGACCGGCTGCTCCGGGCGATGCCAATCGATGCCAATGCCGCTACTGCTGTGCTGGGCACGAATGATCTTGAGGGCTCCATCCACCGCCAATCTGAGATCAACCACCGACGGGGGGCCCTCGGATTTTCTCGCGAACACCTTAAACTGTCGGATGAGCTCCGCCATCTTGTCGCACAGGGCAACAATTTCCCCCAGGTTGGCATCCACCATATCGGTGGCCCCTCGCTCCAGAAACTTCCGACTGTTGCGGGCATAACCCTGGATAGCGGTCAGGGGCTGATTGATCTCGTGGTTCAGACCCGCCGACATTTGCCCGAGCACCGCTAGCTTGGCAGCCTGGATGAGCTCTTGCTGGGTTTCACGCAACTCCGTCTGGGCTCTCTCCCGCTCCTGTATCTCTTCCAGCAGTTGGTCATTGGAACGTTTAAGATCGGCTGTCCGCTGAGCAACGCGACGCTCCAACTGCTCTCCCCTCAAGGCCAGTTCACGTTCCCGCCGGTATCGTTCGCGGAGATACAACCAGGTAAGGAACCCGGCCAGGAACAAGGCCAGCCCGCTGACCAGGAAACCGGCGCGGGTCCAGAGTACTGATCGCGTCTCGGACAGTACCATCAGGCTCCAGTCCAGCCTGGGCAAGTCCACCTCGACGGTCAGGTACGTGCCAGCACTGTCGCTGCCCCGTAACTGAATCCGTGTGGAATAATCCGCCAGCCCCCACGGCTTGCCAGTGACCGAAAAGTCAACAGGCGCTAAATCCCGTTCGGGGTAACGCTGCCGCACGCGGGCGGATTTTTCGGCCTTGTCACCTGGCCGAAAGTCCCGATACAACCACTGGCTGCGACTGGACAGAAAACTGATGCCGTCGCCGTCCAGCACCACCATTTGCGCCTGCTGGGTCGATTCTGGCCGGTGCCACTGCGACTCCAGCTCATGGACCAATATCTTGATGGCTACGACCCCGAGCATTTTGCCCCGCTGATCGCGCACCGGATGAGTGAAGTACAGACCACGCTCCAGGGAACGTAAACCGAGGGCGAAATAGGCCACTGAATCTCCGGTTTGCACGGCTTCAGAAAAGTAGGGGCGAAACGCGTAATTATTGCCGACGAAGGTGTCCGGCTGGCCGAAATTGTTGGCCGCAATCGTCAAACCAGACAAATCCATCAGGTAGATATCTGAGCCGCCGACAATGGTCGCCATTCTTTGCATCTGCTCGTTGGCCCGAAGCAGGGTCACGGCATCATTCGGTTGCTTGAGCGCGTCGGCTAACAGGGGGTGTTCGGCGATAAGAGCCGGTACCGGCAGATACCGGTTCAGCTCGTTCGCAACCAGTTGTCGGTACCGGAAAGCCTCTTGCAGGGCCTCCTGCTCCAGCTGGCGATAACCGTACCAACCGCCCAGAAGCCAGGACAGCAGCATGATGACAACCAGAATCACAACGACGCTGAAGCGCTGGAGCATGGAATTCAGTTCCGAAACATCAAAGAGGGGCTTCGGCCAAGCCTAGCGCCCCCGGACCGGCAGGACAACCCGCTCAGCGGCAGGTTGTCCTCCGGGTACTGGCCAGATCAGGCTGCGGCCAGAGCCGGCGCACGCTTGCGCTGGATGAGCATGGCGATTACCGCCAGCGCGATACCGGCCAGATCCGTCCACAAACCACCCTCGATGGTCAGCAGGGCTGCGGCCACCAGTAACAACCGTACCAGAACCGGGGCGGACGACCGTGCGAACCAGCCCAGCACACCGGCAGACAGCAGGTACACGCCAAAGGTAGCGGTAATCAGCGCCCGTCCGATTTCGAACCACCCTCCTTCCATCAACAGCGCACTGTTGTAGAAGAACATGAAGGGCACGATGAACGCCGCAATGCCGATCCGGAATGATGCGACCGATGTGGACATTGCGTTGGCACCGGAAATACCCGCCGCCGCATAGGACGCCAGTGCCACAGGCGGCGTGATGGCCGAGACTACGGCAAAGTAGAACACAAAGAAATGCGCGGTCAGCGGCTCAATCCCCAACTGCACCAGGCCCGGGGCCACGACCGAAGCTGCAACGGCATAAGCTGCGGTGGTCGGCATGCCCATGCCCAGCAGAATGGAAATAAACATGGCAAACACCAGAGCCAGCAGATGGCTGTGGGCCGCCACATCCAGCAACAGCACCGAGAACCGCGCGCCGACGCCGGTGAGTGAGATCACACCCACAATGACACCGGCGGCCGCACAGACCACGATGATCTGAATCGACATATAGGCCGCTATCTCAAATGCATGCAGAATCTGCCGCAGGCCCATCTTGTTGGGGGAAATCCAGCTGACCACCGCCGCGGAAATCGTGGCCAGAGTACCTGCACGAATCACCGAGTAGCCCTGGAACAACGCCACGATCAGAATGATGATGGGCACAAACAGGTATACCTGGCGCAGCATCAGGCGCAAATTGGGCAGCTCGTCTTCGCGCATGCCGCGCATTCCGAGCTTCTTGGCCTCGAAATCGACCATGAAGTAGACCGAGGCAAAGTACAGAATCGCCGGAATAATCGCCGCAATGGCAATTTCGGTATAGGGAATACCGGTAATCTCCGCCATGATGAAGGCGCCCGCGCCCATGATCGGCGGCATGATCTGCCCGCCGGTGGAGGCGGCCGCCTCGACGGAGGCCGCCGTCTGAGGCTTGTAGCCCACGCGTTTCATCATCGGTATGGTGAGCGAACCGGTTGCGACCACATTGCCGGCCGAGGTGCCGTTGATCATGCCCATCAGGCCGGATGCAAAGATGGCGACCTTTGCCGGCCCGCCCCGGCGGTGACCGGCTGCCGCAAAGGCCAGGTTCACGAAATACTCGCCCACCCGCGTCGCCTGAAGGAAGGCGGCAAACACAACGAAGAGGACGATATAGGTGGAGGAGATCGCCACGGGCGCGCCAAGAATTCCGTTGTCCGTGAAGATGTAGGAGAAGAAGCGCTTGGCGTCATAGCCGCGATGCTCGAAAATGCCGGGCAGCCAGGGGCCGAGGAAGGCATAGGCGACGAAGACGCCGGCGATGACAACCAGGGCAAGCCCCGCGAGCCGCCGCGTCAATTCGATGATCAGCAGAACGCCTGCGATCGCGGCCCACATGTCGCCCGGCAGTGCCATGGGCATGCCGGCGCGCAGCTGAAGCTGCCTCGCAAAGAAAATCAGATAGGTGGTGAAGGCAATCGCCGAGACCGCAAGCACAAGATCGGCGGGCGCAAACCGGACCCGGTCGATGTGGGGAAAAGCCCAGCTGTGCGCAATGGCAAGTGCCGTGCCTGCAGCAAGCGGCAGGCCAAAACTCGCCATCGCCCATTCCGGCGGAAGAGTCTGCCCGAGAACGGTTCCGTTGATCCAGATCGCCGCAACGCCGACAGCCCCGTAAAGGACGGCAGCCGCGGCAATGGCGAGCAGCGCCATGGCGAGCGGAGACCGGGTCGAGCGCCCCTTCGCGTCCATGGTGGCCGCACCGAACAGGAGAAAGCCGAGAAACAGGCCGCCACCCACATGGGTCAGGCGATAGGCCCACGTCTCCAGGGGATAGACATTCATCACCAGAAGATGAAAGACCGTATAGGCCACGCAGAGCCACGCGACGACCGTGTTACGGATCCCGGCGAATTCACGCTGGTTACCCGACAGCGCCTCTTCGTCCACAAGCGCTCGTGCGGTTTGTTCTTCAATCGATGGTGCCGCTTCTGCACGGATATCGGAGTCCGGGCGGGTGTTCTGGGATGCAGTCATGGTCAATAGGCCCTGGCAGGGGATTGGAGACGCGACACGGGCGGGAGGATCAAGCTCAACCGTCCGTGCCGCTAGTGTCAGTTCACCGACTTACTGATTGGAACCGGAAACCTCGTATCCGTTTTCCTTGAACCAGCGAATCGCACCGGGATGAAATGGGACCACCGTGTTCTTGGTCACGTTTTCAGGCAGCGTCTCCTTGGCTGCCGCATGGTTCTGGACCATACGCCCGTGGCTCTCCATCGCCAGCTTGGTGATTTCATAGGCGAGGCCTTCCGGCATGTCCTTATGCGCAATGGCGAAATTCCAGAGCGACACGGTCTGCAGGTCCTCCGGCTGATCTTCATAGGTGTTGGCCGGGATGGTGAAAGGCTGCATTGCAGGGACAACCTCCAGCATCTTGTTCAGCGTCTCCTCGTCCATGGAAAGGAAACGAACGTCGTTTTCGACCGCGAGCTGAGCATAGGCGCCGGTGGGCAGACCTGCTGCGTAGACAAACGCGTCGATCAACCCGTCCTTGAGCTGACCAGCCGTATCGGAACCGCCGGCATTGCTGATGACCACACCGGAATCGGTATCTTCAAAATAGCGCGTCCAATAGGTAGCTGACGTACCGCCTGCGGGACCAACGCCAACGCGCTTTCCGTCCTTGAGATCGGTAAAGCCCTGAATGTCCGAGCTTGCCAGAACCGCTGCCTGCAGAGGCGTCTGGTACATGGGGAACAGCGCGCGAATGTTCTCATGTGGGGTGCCCGGCATGAGCGGGCTTTCGCCCTTGATCGCCTCGTCCGCCGGTCCAAGCGTGACAAAGCCGAGCTGGTGCTCGCCGGTTTCGACGAGGGTAACGTTCTGGACCGGTCCGCCCGTGATCTCCGCGCCGGCATTGATACCGAGCGCTTCGCTGATCATGGCCCCGAAACCGCTGCCGTAGCCGAAATAGGTGCCGCCCTGGCTTCCAGTACCGATGGTGATGCTGCTTGGCCAGCCTTCCTTGTCCTGTGCCGCAGCGGGCAGAGCGCAAAGAGCGCCGGCGATCAAGGCGATGGCTGATGTAATCCTGATAGTCATGTTTCCTCCCATAGTCTCCTCCGGCAACGCAGACGCGATGCCACTGGCAGCAGCATGGCGAAGAATGTCTGGGGGGAGAACGTTCTGAGGATTATATTATTTTTCGTTATTATCAGGCGCTATCCTCAATCGCCTGCAGGTTCCGGACAAGAATATCCAGCAGAATGTCACGCTGAGGGTCGCGCGTGCCGCGCGTCCAGGCGGCTGCAAGAATGAGTTTCGAGCGCGTCGCGCCCGGTGGAATTGAAAGGGGCAGGAACCGTACGCCCGGCGTGCTGATGCGCACCGTCCAGCGGGGGACGATGGCAAGCCCCGTTCCTGTGGCCACGAGATTGACGATTGTATGCTTTTCTTCCGCGATCTGTGCGACACGGGCTGTCAGCCCCGCATCCATGAAAAGCTTCATCGTCAGATCATGGGAATGGGGCCGCGAGCGCCGGTCCGGCACGATGAGCGGGATATCAGCCAGGTCCTCGATCAGGATCTCCTCCCTTTCGGCGAGAGGGTGGTCGGCCGGCAAGGCGACCACGGCAGTCTCATAGAACAGCGTTCGGAAATTGATACGTGGGTCGCGTATGTCAGGCGGTCGGCAAAAGGCAATATCGAGGCTTCCGCTCAGAAGCTTGGGCAAGAGGTGAATGGTCTTCTGTTCAAAGAGCTGTACCTCGATCCCGGGCTGTTCAGTCCTCAGAAATTGCAACAATTGCGGCATCAGCCCCACCGAGGCGCTGTCGATGGCGCCCACGCGCAGGACAGGCTTGTCCGCATTGCGGATCGCTCTGATCTTGTCTTCCAGCGCGTCTGCCTGCGCCACGAGCCGTCTAGCGTCGTCAAGAATCGCACTTCCGACGGCGGTCAGGGCAACATTGCGGGTGGTGCGATGAAAGAGCCGCGTCTCGAACTGGCTTTCAAGAATCTTGATCTGCCGTCCGAGCGATGCGGGCAGCATGTTCATGGCTTGCGCTGCCCTGCCGAAATGCATCGTATCCACGACACCCAGAAAGCATTTCAGCTGAAAAATATTCACGAAAGAGTCGCCCCTTAATTATCGCGATTTTGTATATAATCATGCGCACATTGAGCTCCCCAGAGCAACCCTTTTAACGTGTGCTGGACGACACCCACATGCGCCATTCGGGGAAATGCCCCATCGGTGCGCCAACCGGTTCCGGGAAATCCTATGGATCAGATGCAGACCACCAAACACTACAAGATCGCGGCCATTCCGGCAGACGGCATCGGGCCGGAAGTCATTGACGCGGGCCTGCAGGCTTTGAACGTTCTGGCCCGACGGGATGGTGGCTTTTCTCTGGATGTGACTCATTTCGACTGGGGTTCGGAACGCTACAAGAAAACCGGCGCTCTGATGCCGGAAGACGGCACGGAGCAACTGAAGGATTTCGATGCGATCTTCTTCGGTGCCGTGGGCGCACCGGATGTGCCTGATCACGTTACCCTTTGGGGGCTACGCCTGCCGATCTGCCAGGGCTTCGACCAATATGCCAATGTGCGGCCCACCAAGATCCTGCCGGGCATTTCCTCGCCGCTGGAAGGTGTGGGCCCCGGCGACCTGGACTGGGTGATCGTTCGCGAAAACTCCGAAGGCGAATATTCCGGCCATGGCGGCAGGGCGCATAAGGGCCTGCCCGAAGAGGTGGGAACCGAGGTCGCCATTTTCACACGGGTCGGCGTGACCCGGATCATGCGTTATGCGTTTGCGCTCGCCCAGTCGCGCCCGCGCAAGCTCCTGACCGTGGTGACGAAGTCGAATGCCCAGCGCCATGGCATGGTCATGTGGGACGAGATCGCGGCGGAAGTCTCGCGCGAATATCCCGATGTGACCTGGGACAAGATGCTGGTCGATGCCATGACCGTGCGCATGGTGAAAAGCCCCAAAAGCCTCGACACGATCGTCGCCACCAATCTGCATGCAGACATCCTTTCCGATCTGGCCGGTGCCCTTGCCGGTAGTCTCGGGGTTGCCCCGACCGGGAATATCGACCCGGAACGCCGGTTCCCCTCCATGTTCGAGCCGATCCATGGTTCGGCCTTCGATATTACCGGCAAGGGCATCGCCAATCCGGTCGCCACCTTCTGGACGGCGGCGCAGATGCTGGATCATCTGGGCGAGCAGAACGCGGCGGCACGACTGATGCGGGCCGTGGAAAAGGTGTGCGCGGAGGGCATACTCACACCGGATGTGGGCGGCAAGGCAACGACCGGGGAGGTGACGGAAGCCGTGTGCGAAGCCATTCGCATCGAAAATATCTGATCTTTTATGCACACTCCGCAAGCTCACGCGCTTCTGCGTCAGATGTTGGACGCTGCCATTGGTGCGGCCGACCCGGGCAAGGTTCTGGCACAGTATCTGCCCGAAGAACCCAAAGGGCGCTGCCTTGTGGTTGGCGCAGGAAAATCGGCCGCGGCCATGGCGCGCGCAGTGGAACTGGCCTGGCCAGACGCGGATATTTCCGGTGTGGTCGTCACGCGATACGGCCACGGCGTGCCCACGGAACGGATCACGGTGCGGGAGGCCTCGCATCCCGTGCCTGATATGGCGGGGGCAAGGGCGGCCGGCGAAATCCTCGAAACGGCACAAAAGGCCGGACCAGACGATCTGGTTCTTGCGCTGATTTCGGGCGGCGGCTCGGCCCTCATGCCTGCGCCCAGGTCGCCACTGACACTAGAGGACAAGTTTCTCGTCAATCGGCTGCTGCTTCAGTCGGGCCTGCCCATAGATGATATGAACCGCATTCGCAGGCGTATGTCACTTTTGAAGGGCGGCGGTCTCGCAAAGGCGGCCTTTCCTGCCCGTCTCGTCACCCTTGCCATTTCCGACATCCCTGGTGATGCCCCGGCCGCGATCGCTTCCGGCCCGACAGTGCCCGATCCGACCGCGGATGAAGACCTATCTCCCCTTCTGGATCGGTTGCGACCCGAGCTACCTGAAGCGGTAAGGCAGGTTCTTCTGACACGGTCAGAAACCTTTCGATGCGAGCAAACGGATTTCCGGCTCATCGCCACGCCCCGACTGTCGCTTGAGGCGGCTGCCAAGGTGGCCAGGGCGGCCCGGATTACACCCATCCTACTAGGGGATGCCATTGAAGGGGAAGCGCGGCACGCAGGTACCGTGATGGGCGGGATTGCCCTTTCCTGCGCCCGAAACGGCACATTGACACGCCCGCCGGCAGTTCTTTTGTCCGGCGGGGAAACCACCGTTACGATTGGCCGGAACGCTCCAGGTCGCGGAGGCAGGAACACGGAGTTTCTACTCTCGCTCGCCCTTACCCTGAAAGGGGAAGAGGGTATTCACGCCCTGTCGGCCGATACGGATGGCATTGACGGCACCGAAGATGCCGCTGGCGCGATTATAGCGCCCGACACACTTGCACGCGCCGCCCGGCTCGCCCTGAACGCACGCAGCTTTCTGTCGGCCAATGACAGCTATAGCTTCTTCTCGAACCTCGATGATCTGATAAAGACCGGCCCGACGCTGACCAATGTGAATGATTTCCGCGCGATATTGGTGACTTGAGTTGCGATGCCCTGCCCTTGCAGAAGCCAAACAAGGGTGGAATGACGGCACACCAATGGAGAAGAAGCTCGTTTAATGTGCGCCTGAAAAAAGTAGGCAACGCTCAAATATGGGTTGCTTTGCGCCTCAATGTGTTAGGACGATTTCGAAGGTCTCGGTTTCATCTTCTCCGGCGCGCCATTTTTTCACTGCTCCAGAATTGAATGCACGGGTCCACTCGGGGTCGCGACAGCTTCCGTCTGCCTCCATTCGGGCAATTCTGCAAGGCAGGCTGGTCGGTTCACCTATCGGACAGGAAGCAGACCGCGTTCGCTGAAGGCCGCATTGAGTTCCGCCGACAATGATGCGCTTTCTTCCTGGTCCCAATGGAGTGCAGCCGGCGTGTTTTGAAAAAGGTCCACCTGCCATTGACCGGCCTTTTGCACAGCCACCAATGTTTGCCGGGCATTGGCGGCCGGGTTTATCTCCGTTCCACCGGGAGGGACCATACCGACATCGGCGCGCAGAATACCGGCGCTCCCGATCTTGCGCATCGAGCGAACGATGGCGACGAACGGGGCCGTCGGATGATCCGCAAAGATTGGTGTGAGGTGTTTTTCGATCGCCGTCCTGCCCTCGGCAAGGGAACCGTCGAAGCCGATCATGACTCCTTCGCTTGAAAAGCATTCGGCCATCGCATTTGCTTTCCGCTCGTTCCATCCCTGCAGAAGGCGCAAGTAAAGCGCGTGAATTTCATCGGTTTCTGACATCGGTTATCCCATTCATGCTGCCCGCAGATTGAGCGGACAGTTTTTGTTCTACCGTTTCTCAAAACAGTTCTTGTCCAGTTAAGCTTATCAGACGCATGACGATGCTGCCACGGTCATATATCCTCGAACGCTTTTGGCATGCACGACAGCGTCACCGGCCCCGACATCCAGCGTCGGTCCAGCCTGCTCTCAGGCTCACGCACCGGTGCCGGCGTCGGACCCTCTGACCCGGCTCTTTCATTTCATGTCTCCGCGCGCTCGATCTCTTGTGTCATCGCACGTTTGTGCCAGTTCTCGTATTCAGTTCTCGTATAATGTGTTCCGCACGGGTGCCCGTCCGCTGAAGGACATCGGCACGCCGGCATTCGTCTCCGGGTCGACCGCGTGCACATGAAGGTGCGGCTCTGTGGTGTTCCCGGAATTGCCAACTTTTCCGATCGAATCGCCCGCCGAAACCGAAACGCCGGTCGAAACCTGAACGCTGCCTTGCTGAAGGTGCGCGAGCTCCACCTGGAACGCGCCGCAATCAACGATGACATGGTTGCCCCGAGGATTGTCTTTATCGGAGTCCGGCGGAATCAGATCCGGCAGGTCGTTGCGGACGCCGATGACCTCGCCGGTGCAGGGACTGACGACAGAAGCCCCATAGATAACATAACGGTCGAGAGCTTTCGGAGCGAGGCCCGACGCACGATAACCGAAACCGTTGATCTCCGTGATGTCGGCCGCGTAACGCTGTTCGGGATGCGTTGCGTGATGGTTGAGCAAATCGATTCCCCCGCCCTGCCCGACCATGAAGCGACCGTCCTTCAGCGGAAAAGCAAGCTCTTCGGGTTCTTCCGGGGGCAGCATTCCGTAAATCACGTAGCACAAAGCGGCCCCGAAAAGCGCTAGCGATACGAGGGTCGGCCAGTGCTGCCGGTGAACGGACTCGCCCTGCATTCCCCATGGACGCGACACATGCCGTTTGAACGACCAAAGCACGGCCCCCAGGAAAACGGCAAGAAGCACGAAACGGATATGGTATCCCGCCATGTCCCACCGCCCAACCAGGAGCACCAGCGCGACGAACACGGCAGCATCGGCGACGTGGATAAGCCAAGCCCCCCTGCTCGGCATGTCGAGCTTCAGCAGCCGCCAAGAATAAATCAGCGGAACACCGATGCATACGGCGATCAGAACGATGACGACAAAGAACATGCCCTTCTCCTTCGGCGGTGGGGGCTACAATGCGGATGCGGCGAGAACGCGGCACGGTGCCGCTTTGGAGGTCGGCCCGTTCCACGCCCCCGGGGCGGGAAGATCCCGCGAAAGTTTGAGTGATGATGGGTATCGGTCGCACGCTCACATGTATCGTTCGGGCCAATCGTGTCGCGGCGTCTGGGACAGCAGAGGAGCGAGGTCTTGAGTGGCGTCTTAGCACCTTACACATTCATCAGATAGCATACGCTCATCTGTGTCTTGCCGGACATGATCGACCGGGGCTGCCGCTCTCCTCCATCCGGCTGATACGCGACCGCAATCGGCGTTCTGAAGCACCCTCGACCTTGTCGAGCAGACAGACTTAGAATGATGTGCACAAACGATTGTCGGGCCTGTCCTTTTTCGGAAGGCTGACAACTCTCTTGAGGCAGGCGGAGATCGCGGATGCCATTGTCTGTTATATCGTTCGAGGGGCCGGTCGGGGTCGGCAAAACGACATTGGGAAGGGCGGTGTCCTCGCATCTGGGCTTCGGCTTTGTCGATGGCGACGACCATTCGCTCCCCGGCCCCTGGCTTCGCTCGATCCTGCAAACCAGCCGTCGCATCGCGCGCGCCTGCGAAGAGCAGCTGGAAACCCGTCCCGTGGTCATAATGGCTTATCCGCTGCGCTGCACGAACTGGCTGTTCTTCAGGGAAACCTTTCGGCGGCGGGGGATAGCGTATTATTGCATCAGCCTGGCAGCCGACGCCGCGCACATCGCTGCCCGCGAGCGCCTCCTGACACCGGACGAGATGGCCCGGTCGTCGCAGATGACCGCGCAGGGCTATGGACAGCGCCCTTTTAGCGACCTCGTAATCCGCACCGACAAGGGCGGTTTTGCGTTCACCCGCGATCACCTCGCCGACAAGGTTCGCGGTCTTGTATCCGGACCGTCCCAGAAGCAGCGCTCGCGCTCAACATG
Source organism: uncultured Nitratireductor sp. (assembly GCF_913053745.1). Taxonomy (GTDB): domain Bacteria; phylum Pseudomonadota; class Alphaproteobacteria; order Rhizobiales; family Rhizobiaceae; genus Nitratireductor. The sequence goes on along the minus strand of NZ_CAJXGF010000036.1, from coordinate 21,319 downwards.
AGCCGAACCGGCACAGCCGGTCTCAATCGGCCCGCAGGGCGAACGCATAGAATACCCTTATCGATCTGCGCACGTTCTTCGGTGCAGCCGCTCGCCTCCTCATCAGCCCGGCCAGCCCCTCCGCATAGCCTTTTCTGAGCGAGAATTGCACGGCAATCCTTATTTACAGCGCCGGGGATTTATAGATCGGCTCCGCCAAAATCCGCCAGAAATTCGGCCTCAAACCGCAAAGGGGAAAGCACTGGATGCAGCACAATACCAACGGCGATCGTCAAAAATGGCGAAAATTCGTTATATTATTGTTGTTTTTTGGTAATTTTCGTGGCGTAATTTTAGCGGGGAACGGAGAGAGGTAATTTTTCTGGCAGCAACCAGAACGAATGCAGGAACTGAGATGCGGTGCGTTAATATATCCCGGACAAGTCTTGTGCCTGGTAAGGCATTTGTTTCCGGAGTCGTCCTTCATTCTTCCGAATTCGCTCGGACTGCCTTCTCTTTCGGCCCTACAGCAGGCGACTGCAAATATATCCGCGATAGCGGAACGCCGTTTCAACAGCACGGCGGGCCCATGAGTGGGCCTACGGCAAGGCCGTACCTCTCCTCCACAACCGACGTTTCGACGGACCTCTACCACGGCAGACCGGAGGTCTTCGATAGCACCCCCTAGTTCAACATCAAACGGTGATGCGCGGATGCTCGGCGGGTCATCTCACCGATCATGGAGGACTTACAATGGAAGCTATACTTGCACAGCTTGTTGGCGGTGCCATCGGCGGAGCGGCGGGCGGTAAGGCGCTCAAGCAATCCGACCTTGGAAATGTCGGCAACCTAATCGCCGGCGCAGTCGGCGGTGTTGGCGGTGGGCAACTGCTTGGAACACTGCTTGGCGGAGCGACGGGCGATCCCGCCGCAGGTGCGGCTGCGGGTTCCGATATCGCTGCAATGGCCGGACAACTTGTCGGTGGCGGGGTGGCCGGCGCGGTTGTCCAGGTCGTGGTCGGCCTCATCAAGAACAAGATGACTGCGCGCGGATAATCCGGCGAACGCATCGAAGCCGATGGCAGCGTTCTGAACAATGGGGCTTCGAAAAGTCCTGCGCGTGTTTCTCGGCAATGCAACTGAACGACCAACAGATCCTTCCGCGCTCGCGGAGGGGCGGAACGAGGACAGTGATGCGGACAAAGACAATTGCGGCAGGCGCCGCCCTCCTTTTTGGCATATCGCTTTCTTCCCTGGCCCATGCGGCCAATGCCTATGCCACCGGCAACGTGAACATGCGGACCGGCCCGGGCACCGAGTACGGACGGATCGCGACTGTGCCGGCAGGCGCAGGCGTAACCATTCACGGTTGCCTCAGAGGCTACAGCTGGTGTGACGTGCGTTTTGCCGGCCGACGCGGCTGGGTTTCCAGCAACTATCTCCAGGCGGTCTATCAGAACCGTCGCCGATCTTTGCTCTATGTCGGCCCCCGCATCGGGTTGCCGATCATATCTCCCGGTCGGCCGCGGCCACCGCAGTGGGGGCATCGTCCCAAACCGCCTCATTGGGGAAATCGTCCAAGGCCACCCCATTATGGCAATCGCCCGCGCCCACCTCATCACGGTCATCGTCCGAGGCCTCCGCGCCCACGCCCGCGTTGAGGGGATAATCCGATGATGCGCGACGCCCTCCTCGCAGAAGCTTCAAGCCCCCCGTCCACGCCGTATCGGCGAGCGGGTTTGTCAGCGGCCTGGCTGCGCCTTTTGGACAGCCCGAACGGCCCGCCTTACCGCGGCTCGTATTCATGGAACCGACTGCGGGCCCGCGTGCGGCTGCGACCTCGCAAGAGACGCTGAAGAATTCTGCGCTCTCGCAGAAAACCGACCACCGAACAGCCCTCTCGAATGTAAGATGGAGCAAGACGATGTGGTGCTTTTCGATCATAATTCCGATAGCCGGCCTGATCGTGTTCTCAGGATCACAACCGTCCCTGGCGGAAAGTTGTTCAGCAATCAGAAGCCAGATGCGCGCCAACGCTGGCGCTTCGAGTTCTCAGGCGTCCCGGATCCGACGTCAGATCTCCGCTCTTCGTGTAGTCGAGAAAAAACGCGGTTGCACCACCGACAAAGCCGCTGCGGGCGGCTTGTTCAACGCCTGCCGCGGTCTCGCTCAACGCCGTGCAAAAGCGGAGCAGCTACTCGCGGTGGCGTCCAATGGCGGCACCAAAAATGCGCGTCTGAGGGCACGCTATAAGCAGCTTGGGTGTGGCGTGAAGCGGCGTTCTGCAAAAAAGGAGCGTACTGCAAAAAAAGAGCGTATTGCAAAACGAACGAAGCCGAGAAGAACCGGCCCGAAATATGCCGGGAACGCGCTGTATTATTGCGTGCGGCCATCCGATGGTTATCTCTTTCCCGCGCCTCATTCACAATTCGCTAAAAAGGGCGACACGAAGACCTATATCGACCAGTGCCGTTTCATCTGTGATGACGACAGCATGAGGCTCTACGTGCTCGAAGATCCCGAGCTCGAGACGGAAGAAATGCTCTCGGTTGAAACCGGCAATCCCTACAGCGAGTTGCCGACGGCTTTTCGGTATCAGGATGATGGGAATCTTGGACGCTGTGACTGGAACCGCTATTTCGCGCATGTGGATGCATTGAGAGCGAGAACCGTGACCCCACGCGATCTGTCGAACGCGATCATTCCACTTCCTCGTTTCAGGCCTGAACCCAGCCCGGAAGTGGTTTCCTCGATCGATGCGACCGAACCGGTCAGCCAGAAGGTAAGGGTCGTCGGCCCCGTCTTTCTGCCTGCCGAAGAAATTGAAACGCAGACAGTTAGTCAAATACAGACCGAACAAGAGGAGGTGGAGCCCCAGCCGCCGGTTGAAAGCAGGTTGCAGTAGCCCCGCTCCCAGATGCAGGCGGCGACGTCGACCTTCGCCCTCCCGCGCGACCAAGGCGACGCCCGAAACCGGCATTCCGGGATGCCTGATGTCTCCGAGAGAAGACAGGACAGTCATCCTGGCCGGTTCACGGGGAAAGCGAGGCGATCATCACAACGCTGCTTGAGTAATCCTGCCACATGGCGACAATGCATTCGTCAGGGCGGCGGCTCCCGTTCGTGGAGGGTATGGCGCGCTTGTCACCGTCGATGCGCATCCGCATCCTCGGAAGGAATACCCGGCGCGCCCATTATCTATTTTGAGAGTTTTGCAGAAGGTGAAGGTATGAAACGCGTAATTCCCGGTGTCGCACTCTCGGTCGGCCTCCTTTTGTCGGGCTATGCCGCCGGTCAGGATTTGCCGCAAGCGGTTGTCGACCTCGAGCTTTCCGACATCCAGATCCGCGAAAAGCCCCGCGCGGAGTATGGTCGCCGTGTGCGCGGTTCTCTACCGAATGGCGTCCGCGTGGAAGTCGATCTCGACGGGGATGGCATAATCGAAGATGTCGAGGCTCGCGGGAACGGTCTTTTTCCCATCGGCGAAATTCAATCTCTCGTCCCCTCTGCGATCAGCGACAACGCATCGTGGCCCACGGATGCCCAGCTCGAAAAAATAGAATTCGAACGCGGCGGCGGCATTGAGATCGAAGGCGTGCTCGCCGATGGCCGAGAGTTCGATGCCGAATTCGCCGCCGACGGCCGGATGTTGGAGTTTGATATCGACGACTGATCTGTGCGTGAAGACCTGCGTCCATCAACGACAAGAATTGCCGAGCCACTCACGCAGAGCGTCGTATGAGAAAGAAAATCTTGTCAGGGCTGGGATTGTTCGTGGTCTGCGGAGCAGCAGTCGGCATATTGGCCGGTGCCGCCGCGGGCCATCTCGTTCACCGGATGCTGAAACGGTTCGACATTCAAAGGGTCGTATCGGGATACCTTCTGAGGGCCGACGACGTTCTCGCCGAGGCTGTCACGACGCTCGATTCGATCAATCAATCCCACTATACGCCGTGTTCCCAAAGGGACATTGAAAATCTGCAAAGGGTCGCTCTGAATTCACGCTACCTCAAGAGCGCCGGTCGCCGCCTTGGCGAGCATCTCATTTGCACAGGCGAACAAGGGCGCTTTGCCGCTCCGATCTCCAACGGTCAGCCCGATTACGTAACATCGGAAGGCTTGCAGATTTTCCTGACCGTCGAATTGGCTCAATGGCCCGGCAGTACGGGTTTGGTGCTGGCAAGGGACAGTGCATCCGTTCTGATCAGTCACGCAGCAATCGGCGCTCTGTCGCATCCGGGACTGAAATACAGCCTGTTTGGGTTATCGAATGGCAATCAGAAAATTCAGTTCAAGCGCGATGGCGTGTCCCGACGGAACGATCTGTCGCTCACCGAAGGCAAACCCGTCCTGATCGATGGCGCATGGCACGAGGTGGTGTGCTCTCAGGCCCGTCCGCTTTGCGTTGCAGCCGCCGTTCGGGAGGAAAGGGGATCACGACGCCTGGCGCTTATGGGCGGGCTGGCGCTTATCGGCCTTCTGGCGGGCGCGGCCGGCGGTCTGGGGCTGGGCGCGATGCATGCGGACCGCAATTCTCTCGCCAATCGTTTTCGAAAAGCTCTGCGGGCGAAAGAAGTGTCGCTTGTGTATCAGCCGATCGTCAGGCTTTCCGACAAGCGGATTTTGAGCGTGGAGGTTCTCGCACGCTGGCATCTCCCCGACGGCTCCGTTGTGCCGCCGGATCTGTTTGTATCGGCCGCTGAACAGGCTGGATATGTGAACGAGCTCACAAGATACGTCCTGCGGAATGCACTGGAAGAAGCAGCGCACCTGCTGCGCGGGAACGCTGGGCTCTCTGTAACGATCAACGTCGCGGCTGCGGACATTCTGGATCCGGCCTTCAAGGATTTCGCGCAGGAGCATTGCCGGCTGCACGGCGTGCAGTCCGCGCAGCTCGGTTTTGAAATTACCGAACGGATGACTGCAAGGATCGATGAGCTAAGGGCGGGCATCGAGCGGCTGCGCAAGGCCGGGCACTACATCTATGTCGACGATTTCGGCGTCGAGTACTCCAGCCTCTCCTATTTGGCGGCGTTGCCGCTGGACGGCGTCAAGCTGGATCGAAGTTTCACAAACGAAATCGCGGCCGACGGGAAAACCGGGATCATTGCCAGGCAGATAACCGGATTGGTGTCGCAACTGCACATGACCATGATTGTAGAAGGCATCGAGACCGCGGCCCAGGCAGATTTTTTTCACGCGGTCTCGGCCGACCTGTGCGGCCAGGGCTGGTATTTCGGGAAACCGATGGACCTTCCGCGTCTCGAGGAGTATCTGAGCACCGTGCCTCGCCCGCATTAGTCACGCCGGTGCAAACACAACCCCTGCAAGGGTTGCGTTATCATTGCCGCTGACATCGGGAGCAGACGTGCTGGCCTGTCTATGATACGGACGAAACGCCTCCAGTCGCATCCATATGCCAAGCAGGTTAAGCCGGAGAGCAAAACAGGCCCCTTCCCGGTTGCTGCCAACGGTGGCCGTAAATCTGACATTCCATGATAGCAGCCCACACCCTATGGAGACCCGCATCGACAAGCTGAGCATTCCGCCCGAAGCCACCGACGCGCTGCCAATTCTGGAACACCGGCTCGGCTCCTCTCTCATCGCGGTCCACCTGCATGGCTCCGCCGTTGCCGAAGGGTTGCGCAAGCGCAGTGACGTTGACCTTCTGGCCGTCGTGGACAGGCCGCTGCCCGTTTCACGGCGCCCACATCTGTCGGCCGATCTGATGAGCATTTCCGGAATTTATCCTCACGATCCCGCGGGGCGACGACCGTTGGAGGTCGTCATTGTCGGCTTGGCCGACCTTGACCCGATGCCGTATCCCGCCCGTGTCGAATTCGTCTATGGCGAATGGCTGCGGGGAGAACTGAAAAACGGCACGGTGCCGCAAGCCGAATCGAACCCGGAGTTCACCCTGCTTCTCGCTCAGGCGCGCGAGGAAGCCGTCCCACTGATCGGTCCGGACATTGCCGACCTGATCCCGGACGTCGCTCCGGACCTCATACGCCGGGCGATCGGCGATCTCTTGCCGGACCTTGTCGAGACTGTCGACGGGGATGAACGGAATGTTCTCCTGACGCTGGCGCGAATGTGGAAAACGGCTGCCACGGGACGGTTCGTGTCCAAGAACGCCGCTGCGGATTGGGCGCGGCCGCAATTGTCCGATCAAGCGTCGGACACACTGGCGCTCGCGCGGGATGGTTATCTTGGCAACCGGGATGACGATCTGCATCGTCGGCGAAAGGACGTGTCGCAAGCCGTTGGGGAAATCGAAGGGCGCATTCTCGCTGTGCTGCGGGCTCCATGATCGTTCGGCTACCCGGTTGCCTTGGCCGGCGCCGTTTCATATGAGCAGTAGCGCTTCGGAACGAGGCGGATCAGGCAAGGACGCGATCATGGAATTCGCTCAAGCCGCCGGGGATTGGCGAACAGGCGAGGTTGACCACGGCCGTGGCACGAGGACGAACCTCGGTGAATTCAGCCTCAACAGTCTTCACCTCGACTGCACCGAAGCGGAACTGCCTCCGCTCGTCTTCATCCATGGCGCGAGCGCGACTCTTCTCGACCCGCTTTTCTGCTTTCGAACGGCGCTGGAGGGGCGGGCGCGGCTGCTCTTTGTAGACAGGCCCGGGCACGGACGTTCGGACAAGGGACCGGAAGCGACTGTCCTGCCCGACGGTCAGGCCGAAGCCATTGCCCGGCTGATGAAGGCGAAAGGCATCGCCAGGGCCATCATCGTCGGACACTCATATGGCGGTGCGGTCGCAGCCGCAATGGCGCTCAACCAGCCCGAAAGCGTTTTGGGTCTGGTTCTCCTGGCACCGGCCCTTTATCCATGGCCGGGCGGAATCGCCTGGTATTACGACGCGGCAAGGCACCGGACGTTCGGAGGCCTGTTCAGCCGGCTCGTGGTGCCTCTCGCTGGACGGCTGACCATGCGAAAAGCCGTCCGCTCCGTTTTCGCCCCCAATCCGACGCCGGAAAACTATGTTGAGGCAACCGTTGTGCGGGAAGCGATCGAACCGGGCGCGTTCAGACACAATGCGCGCGAGATCGGCGCATTGCACGCTTGGACCGAGCGCAATCGTGAGCGGTACGGGGCGATCGAGGCACCGACCGTCATCATAACCGGCACCCGGGACGATGTGGTTTCGCCGGACATCCATTCCCGACAGCTCGCCCGCGACTTACCGGATGCCCGTTTGTTATGCGTGCGCGGCCTCGGCCATAAACCCGATTACCACGCGCGCGATCTCGTCATCGCTGCAATCGAGAAAATGTCGGGGCAGCCGCGCGATCTGGAGGCGACAAAACGTGCTGTCGAAGCGCGCCTCACCCGATCCGAACGCGCGACCGCGAACACCGCCAAGGCTTGAAAGGGTTCGCAGGCTCCCGATGCGGCAACGGCCCGTTACCGCTCGGATAACGGGCCGTTGCCTTGCTTTCGTCGGGTGAGCGACGGGCGAAGAGCCCCGCGCCTCAGCCGCGCAACTCGGCCTCGATTTTGTCGAGGGCTTCGTCCTTGCCCATACCGGTCAGGAAGGCGAGCGTTACGATGGACGGCACGCCGAGATCGGCGGGCAGTTGCGTGGTGGAGACGATCAGGTCGACGCCGTTCAGCTCCGACCGCACTTCCGTCGCCTTGCATTGGCGTGCATCGATGGCGATGCCGCGTTCCTTCATGGCCTCGGTCACGGCATTTGCAACCACGGTGGAGGTGGCAATACCGGTGCCGCAGGCGAACAGAACGGTTTTCTTGCTCATGAGTTTCTCCCGATCAATGGGTCACTGTTTCAGAACCGCAGTGACATCATCAACCGATAATGCCTGCATGAGGCCGGAAATCGCCTCTTCGCTCTGGATGGTCGCCATGATTTCCTGAAGCATCTCGATCTGCCGGTCCTTGTCGTTGAGCGCCATCAGGAAGACCAGGCCCACCTCCACCGGCTCGTCCGGGTCTTCCATATTGGCGAAAGTTACCGGCTTTTTGAGCGTCGCCAGCGCGATGCCCGGCTTCAAGACATGCTCCGGATCCGTGTGCGGCACCGCGACGTTCACCGCACGGCCGAGCGGCAGACCCGTCGGCATGGTGGTTTCGCGCGCGAGCACCGCGTCGGCAAAGCTGTCTTTCACGTAGCCGGCGGCCTTCAACCTGTCGGCAAGCAGTCGGATGACAGCCTCGCGGCTATCGCTGTCGACCCCGAGGACAATCGCCTCGGGGTCGATGTGGTTCATAAGGGCTTCAGCCATTCACTAACCTATTCAGCCTTCCTGTGCGGTGGTGTCGTCGTCCTCCGCGCCAGCCGCCCGTTCCCAGGCGAGCGTGTTGCGGTGGTAGAGCCAGAAGCAGGCCGCGATGACGGCGGCGAGCACACCCAGCCCGGCAGCGCCCAGGTTCCGGATCGCTGCGATGACCACATAGGAGATCCACAGGAAGCCGTCGACCACCGAGGTGATCTGCACCGCGTTCTCAGGCATTTCGAAGCCCGAATCCACGGCGGCGCTGGTAAACAGAGGCGCGAGCGCGTTGGCCACATAGAAGCCGGCGGCCAGAGTTACCGTGCCGACGATCACCATGCGGAACACATTGCCGCGCAACAGCGGCGCCGTCATGGCGACGATGAAGGGAATGACCGCAAGATCGGCGAACAGGATCACGCGGTTTCCGGGCAGAACGATCGACAGGATGATGGCGATCGGCACCAGAATCAGCGAAGCGGAGATGGCCGCGGGATGGCCGATAAGGATCGCCGAGTCGAGACCGACCAGCAATTCGCGGTCGCCGGTGCGCTTGCGCACGAATTCCTGTGCGGCTTCCGACACGGGCAGCAGGCCCTCCATGAGGATCTTCACCATGCGCGGCAGAAGCAGCATCACGGCGGCGAGCGTCATACCCGTCTGCAGCACCTTGGACAGGATCGTGCCGAAATCGCCGGCGTTGTAATAGGCAATAACGCCCAGCACCAGACCGATGATCAGGCCGAGCACCACCGGCTCACCGAACACGCCGAAGCGGCGCTCGATGGTCTCGGTCGAGATGTTGACCTTGTTGATGCCGGGAATGCGCTCGATAATCCAGTTGATCACAATGGCGATCGGCAGGATCTGCGCAGACGCCAGATGCGGAACCGAAACGCCCGGAATGCCGTAGAATTTCTGCACCGCGCGGGCCGACCAGTCGGCAAAAAGCAGCGACAGCGCCGCCATAAGAGCGGCAATGGCCAGGCCGTAAACCAGGCTTCCGGTCGCGGCGACCGCCAGCGAACCGATAAAGGCGAAGTGCCAGAAATTCCAGACGTCCACGTTGAGCGTGCGGGTCATACGCGTCAGAAGCAGTGCGATGTTGACGGCAATGCCGATCGGGATCACCCACAGGCCCACCGAGGAGCCGAAGGCGATCGCGGCGGCCGAAGGCCAGCCGACATCGACGATGTCGCGCTGAATGCCCGTGTTGGTCACGATGGCCTGCGCCACGTCGCCGATCGAGCCGAGCATGAGACCGAGCACAAGATTGATGCCGATAAAGGCGACACCGATGGTGACGGCGGCGCGAAACGCCTTGCCGACCTTCGCGCCCAACACGACGGCGATGATGAAGATGACGATGGGCAACAGAACCGTTGCGCCAAGTGTGTCCACGGCCGCTTTGAGGCCACTCAGAAATGTGTCCATTTTCCTCCCCCTAAAACACTGTTCATAATCATTCTCGAATAGAACATTTGTTTCTCAAAATAGACGCAAGTTTATGACGCGCCCTCAGCCGGCTGTCAATCGACGAATCCTTTTCCGAAAAGACGTTCAGGGTCAAAGAAAAAGCTTTGTCTGATTTCCGTATAAGCTGCATATCGCGCAATCTACAACCATAAGATGAAGAAGCGGAGCGGATGGGGCGATGGTGTTTTCTCGCCGAAATTCAGTCTTCCCGACTTTCTCAACGGGTGCAGGCGTTTCACCGCCCTAGCCCGCGATTGAAGAACACACTTCGCGACCTTCGCGAAGTGTTCCGCAAAGCCGGTCCTCCCGCCCCCCGGGCCGGCTTCTCCCAAAGTCTCGCCTCGCTTCCTGGAAGTGCAGGTGAGGCTTTGGGACCCTCTTACGCCGGCTCGTGTGTCTCGCGTGACTTGCCGCTTTCACCGGATCGCGTCGTGCCTGCAAAACCCCTCACGGATCACGCTTCGATCTTCCTGCTGTTGGATGAAATGGCGGAACACGGCTATTCCAGCGCCGAGGTCGATATTCTGCTGGTCAGGCAGGGGCCGGTCGACCTGGATATCCTTGGCGAATGCAAGCGCAATCATCCCGCATTCAGCCCTTCCTCACGGAAACAGCTGCGCCTCCCACGCCTGAAACGTTAGCATTTTCCGAACGAAGGTGCGTCTTCGTATTGGGTCGGAACCGAGAGCGCGTGTTTCGAACCGGGCAGCAAATGCAGCTTCGATTCGAAACAAACGCAGCCGAACGACGACCGCTCCCCATTGCACGGGTTCACCCTTACTTCTCGGTGTTGTGGGAGGCCACTTTGGCGTCGTTCATCTGATAGCGGGCCAAGGCGCCCTCATATCCGAACAGAGAGGCGGCCACTTTTGCCGCTATCGTTTCGACCAGTTCTCCCTTCGCGCCCGGCTGGAATGCCTCGTTCGTTACGGAAGAGATGCGCACTTCGCGGGATGCCGAATCCAGAAGATGCCAATAGATGCGCGCCTCCCCATTTTCCACCTGAACCCGGGTCAGGAGTTCGAAGACGTCGCTTCCGGTCCCATACATTGTCTTGATGCGCGAAACCACACTCTGGAGCTCCTCGTCCGGCCGCACGCCAACTGATCGGACTGCACCTTCGCGGCCGACACTCAACCACAATGCATCGTTCAGCATGTCCGCGAGTTGGGTTGCCTCGGCGCTTTCCTGGCTGGTTCGGGCGCTATCGAGAACCAGAACAGCCGGTCCCTCGTGACCCGCGCCCCCGACGCGTTCCAGCCAGTGAGGCACGGTGGCCGCCGACAAGGCGAAAACGGCAATCGCGGCAACCGCAGCGCCCGCGGCCCAGATGCGCGGTTTGCCCATCTGCCGGGAAATGAATCCGAGAAGTGTGCTCGTCGAAGTCCGCCGTTCGAAGGTCGGAACGTAAGCGCCCAGGGGAATGGAAATCTGAACCGGATCCGCCTGCCCCGGACCGGCATAATAATCCCGCAAGGATTTGCGCAATTGGCCGGCAGCGATGCGGACGATCGGATCGACGGTCGCGTCGAAATTCGCGTCCCGGCCGAACACGTCGACCGCTATGGTGAAAGCCTTGATCCTGTCGGCGCGACCCGCAATGGTTTCCTCGACAACGAAACGCAAAAAGCGCCTGTTGCGATCCGAAGCGCGGAAACCCGGATTCTCAAGGAGCGCCTCGAGCACGGCTAGTCGCTCATCCTTCGCTCGTCCGCTCCGCGACGGTTGGAGTTGCGCTTCAGCGCTCGGAACGCTTTCCGATGCCCCACCGTGTTTGTTGATCTGGTATTTCTGCAGCATTATCTCTCGCTTTTCGCAAGTCTTGAGAGCGACCGTTGCGCTCTGGAACGCTGTTCCGGCGCCGTCCTCTCCGATCAAGATTTCTGTCGTTCACGCAACGGACCATCCCGCAACGATCGCGCCGGACGCCGCGCTTCCGCGGCGGCGTGCCCATCGCGCTGCACTCGGCGACCGGATGGACATGACGCCCCGGCAGCGCAATCCGGGCTGCCGGCAGGCCCTGTTCCATCGGACAACGCAAGGAACGCAGAATGCACTGAACGAAATCGAAATGGCTGTAACGAAACAGTTTCCGTTGAAACTCAGGAAGCACTCGCCAACACTTATGAACAAGTAAGCCGCGCCAACGACGGAACCTGGCACCTACGCGTTAAAGGGTGCGAGCGTTACGGTGATCTTGTTGAACAAAGCCCGTAAACCGGTTTGATACGAGAATGCCCCCGGGACGGCAGAGATTTCAACACTTGAGGTTTTTTGAAGAATTCTCAGAAATACAAATTAAGGACAATCGGCATATAAAGTACGTACTTATATATCATTTACGAAACATATATTTATATATATACAATTGGAATGCAAATTCCATGGAAACTAAAGAGCACGGCTTTCTATCTGGCTTCACACACGAGCCCGGCGCTATTGTATTTTGTGCAGAAGCACATCACACGACGTTCGAGACGCAGGATCGGCGGAATCAAGGACAGTTGGGCCTTTCACCACGAGAATATAAAGGAACGCGCAGCGCGGCGGGTCATTGAGTTTGGCGGCGGCAAGGATCTCGCCCAAAATCTCTTTCTATGCACGCTCGGCATAGAGCAAACCGTTGTGGATTTGAATCCCATGCTCGACCTGGGACTGGTCAACAGTGCCATCGAGCAGCTTGAGGAATGCGGCTGTTTGATGAGGGGTCCGGTCAGCACCCTTGAAGAAATCGAGGATCTCTACGGCATTGCCTACATCGCACCGATGGACATGAGCGCAACGCCTTTTTCTGCCGGATCGTTCGACGCCTGCATTTCATCGAACACGCTGGAGCACATTCCCCGCGACACGATTGCCGCCATCTGGCAAGAGACACGACGCCTTCTCGCTCCATCCGGCTTCGTATCCGCCTCGATCGACTATAGCGACCATTACGCTCATACGGACAGAACCATCCCCATGCTGCATTTTCTGCGATATACGCGGAAGGAATGGCAGCGGTACAACCACCCGAACCATTTCCAGAACCGTTTGCGGCATCGGCACCACATCGACTTGCTGACGGATGCGGGCTTCAGGATCGAGAAGGAAATGTGCGCCAGCCCGGAAAAGCTGGACGGCATAAGCATCCCGCCTGAGAACATGACGGGCAGCGAAACCGACCTCGCGCGATGGGGACGGATTCTGGCCCTCCCCTGACGCCTGCCCCTTTCGCGCAAGATCTGAAGCGCGGTACGCGTCGGTGCGACATTGTTGAGGGTGTGGGAGCATCCCCAGGATTACCTCGTCGCATTTTCGGCAACTCCGGTCCGGGAATTGCGGTGTTTTGCATGCGAGAAAGCCCCACATCTCCGCTTTCAGGCGTGAATTCAGTCGGATCCACCCATCAGCAGCCGAGTGCGCATCATCACACTCATTCAAAAGCCTTCACATCATGTTACAAAGATGCAATGTTCCCGTCCGGGATAGGGGGAATATATGTCTTATACTGATTTATTCGCATTATTGGCGATCATCGCCCTGGCATTCTTTACAGGCATCTACTACGAGCGCCTGCGCTCACGGTTGGCTTGGCATGACTTCCCAGACGATCATCAAATGGATGACGATTCGACTTACACTTAGTCGCTTGAAAGAACGTGCGAGTTCGTGGGCGTTTAAGGGGAAGTCTCGATGAGCCGACGTGATTTTATATTGCTTTATGGCTTTACATTTACGCTGATTGCCTCAGGCATCATGGCGCCGTTTGTCGTCGCGGCATCTTTTGCCGATTGAGCCTGCGACCATCGGCGAAAAGCTGGCAAGGCCTTCGCTATACAGCGCGAAGGCCGGCCATCGATACGAAGCCCAAGGTATTGGAAACGCTAGGCGCCCGAAAGCATGCGACGCGCTTTTCGCTTTACGCGGCCAAGAAAGCTGACAGGCTTTTGGTTTTCCGTCTGCGGCACCTTTGCTGCGGCCTCGTAAGGGATCGGCTTCCAGTCTTTGGAAAGGCCGGCGTCAGGATCGTTCGCCACCTCCGCCGGCATATCTCTGAGCGTAATACCGGCCCGCTTCACCGCCTCACGAACTTCCTCGCTGTAGCCCTGTCGGCGCCACATATTGACTATGTAAGTCCTGGTCTTCAGATAATCCGCGTAACGATGCCCATGGCTGTCATTCGCGCCCAGATGGGCGAACACCGCCATGCGATGTTCGTGCAGCGGGGCTTGCTGCTCAACCGGTATGTTCTTGTGCTCAGCTGGCGTGGGATAGGCGGCCTCCGGATCTTTGAGAAGAATACCGTTCCCGGAATGCGTGATACGCATGTTCCAGACAGCCAAGTCACCTGGCGTTGTCTTAAGATAGAGGCACTTCCCGCTGGTCAGATCGACAATGTCTTGCGATCCTTCTCTCAGGTTCAGCCCGCCGCTGTGATGGATATGGTCTTGTAGATAGATGCCAAAACGAAGCTGCGTGTAGCGGCTCCGCCAGTCGGGCGCGTTTGCGTCCTGACGATCGGCATTATCCTTATGCCAGCCGACCTGACCGGAATTGATCGTCACCGAACTGTCGCCTGCATAAAGAATATCTTCAACACCGAGCAGCTTTCGCGCGACAGCCGCCAGTCGACCGTCTGTGATAACTTCGCTGAGTCCGGGTCGAGTGAGCAGCTCACCACCGCTCGCCCTTGTTGCCATTGACGCCTGTCGGTACGCCTCAATCTCGTCCATCGTAAACGCATCGGGAATTACGATGTACCCCTTCTCCCAAAAGCTCTCAACGTCCAGATTGTCGATCTTCTCTTGCAGTGAAGCGGTAATCATGGGGCCTCCCGGCGACCTTGGGTTGTTACGACAACGAAACGCACTTCTTTCAGTGTGCGCATTCTCCATTTGCAACGCTTACACCCGGGAAACACGGAAGTCACCCGGTTCCACTATTTCAGAGAGTGTCGAAGTTCATTCACGAGATTGGCGATCAAGGTCGCCTTGTCTTCGATTGGGTCTCCCAGAACACCGCGCATCGACTGGTGCCACATATCCTGACCGCCAGGCAGCAACCGGATGGTGGCACCATGCGTCCGCCCGAACATAAGCGTATTGACACCGAGAGCGCCAGCAAGCTCCGCCGCAGTATTGCAGGGCGCTATGACACAATCCATGCAAGTCAGAAAAGCCGCCTGCCCTTCGAAATCGTCAAGCAAATCGAGGTCGGGGATTACCTTTGCGGTCGGCAGGATGCCTTTCACCTTCTCAATTTCGCTCTCTTCGAGACCGGTCTGGAACAACCAGAACGTAGCATCCACTTCTGCGAGTGAATGAAGATCATCCGTTCTGAGATAGTGGCAGTTCCGGGCGCTACTTCGAAGGATGCTTCGCCAGGAAAGAGCTACGTTGGGTCTTCCCTTCTCGCCCATCTGTTTCACAGTTTGCCGCCACGCGCCAACCAAGGTCTTATCGGCCTTTAGATAGGACGCACGATGCGAAAACGAGCCGAGCGTTTGGCGGAGCTCGGCCAACACGTCGAATATCGAAGTGAACGCCCCGGACGACTCTACCTGATCAAGAGCCTCCCTGCTCAAATACAGCGCAAGACGCTGGTTGGTTACACCTTCGCGAGACTTCGGATCGCGGATTAGCATTTCCTCCCGCCATCTACGCACAGGTATAAAACTTGCTCGCGGGAAGCTTCGTTCGAAAAGCGTCTTCAAGCGAGGTTCGCAAGTGAACGACAAGCCATCCACTTTACGAATTAGGTCTGGATAAACCGAGGCAAAGCGGATTTCGTCACCAATCCCGTAGTCGGCAATGACCACTGGCGCGGGCGCTTTCACAAGCGGCGGTATGGTGTGAACGTAACGACTTGCCTTGATGTCATCTCTCAGCGCCCGATTAAAATGCCGATGGCGTGCTTCGAGAAAGGCATCTCTGTACGCGCCCCGTGCAAACAGGAGCATGTGAAGCAATGTGTGAAACCCGCGCGGCCGGTCCTCCGGCAACTCCGCCAAGGCGCCGGATATTTTCTGCTCCGCCTCGTCGAATCGACCCAACTCGAACAAACATTCTCCGCGTTTAAGATCGTCGTCGAGATAGTTTAGAGCCTCATCAAACCGGCGAAGCCTTAGAAGAGCATCACCGTGGTGCTTTGCCCATTCTTCATCGTTCTTAAAAACACCTTTGAGCCGGGCCTCGGCAATCAATGCAAGCGCGTCCTCGCTACGTTCCAGCAGTTTCAAACTTTCGATTGCGTTCAAAGTGGACGTTTTGTGCCATCGACGCTCACGAAGGAGATTATGAAGCATCGAAAGGCCGATTTCGATCTCGGTCTCAAGATTGTGTTTTTTCAAAAGCTGGAACGATTTAGGGTTCAACGGATCGTTACGATACGCCTCGATAGCGGCCTCGCGCGCCACCTCTTCTTCTCCCAACAACTCCAACAGATAAGCATGGAGCCTATGGGCCGCACCATGGCGATAGACCGCACCCAGACTACGGTTGATTTCGGCGTAGGCCTGAATCAATTGCCAGCGGAATAGATGCCACCGCGCCCGATTGAAGTGGCGCCTAGCAACGGGCCATTTTTGATTACCCACGGGAAGGAGTACTGCCTTCGTTCGCCTCACTATCCTCGCTAAACCGATTGCCATTCCTTTTCGGAGGGAGATTCCTGCTAGAGCGAAATCGCCAGACTTCAAAGAGCTTCGAAATGTTGTGGCCGTGGTGCTATTCCAGAATTGCATTGTCGAACCAATTTAGATTCGCCCCCTTGCACCGGATAGCCTTTGCATCCAAAACCTGCAAGAAGATGACAATTCGAACAAAGATCGAGCAGCGACAGAATATTTTGCCCCCCGGCAAGATCGCCGGGCCACAAGCCTCCATTGAAGACGTCGCGGCTTGTATGCGTGCCGTTACGCACCAGGCGCTCGGAAGCACCAAATCCGAATGAAAGATTTACTGAAGCGAAGTTTAACTGGTGCTGCCGGAGAGATTTGAACTCTCGACCTCTCCCTTACCAAGGGAGTGCTCTACCCCTGAGCTACGGCAGCATCGTCACAAGGCGGGCGCGCTTGGGAGACGGATGGCCGTCCCG
This sequence comes from uncultured Nitratireductor sp., assembly GCF_913053745.1. Classification (GTDB taxonomy): domain Bacteria; phylum Pseudomonadota; class Alphaproteobacteria; order Rhizobiales; family Rhizobiaceae; genus Nitratireductor. Next base: position 4,546 of record NZ_CAJXGF010000036.1, on the reverse strand, counting down.
GCCCGGTCACAGCCAAGCGGCCTCGCGCCCGCTGTCGTGATGCGGCGGACTTCTGCCACAATGAAAAGCATTGCGCAAGCACACATTCGCATTCATGCGCTCACTTTGATATGCGTCTGTGAAAATTGCCGCCGTCGCCGGCGTTGCGCCGTTTGCGACACGGCAAAAGCGGGCTACCATCGCCCCTTGCCATCCATGGAGCCACATGTGAGCAAAGCCAAAAAGCCAGACACACCCGCGACCGGAGGCAAGGGTGAGGACGCGCGCAAGAATCGCCTGGCGGCCCAGCTCCGCGCCAATCTTGCCCGCCGCAAGGCCCAGGCGCGCTCGCGCCGTCAGGGAGAAGCCGACCAGCGCCCGGACGGATTGCGGTCGCAGCCGTCCGAAACCGAGGAATAGCAACGGTTTGACGACACATTCCCCGCCTTGCGCCGGGCGCGGCCATGTTTTAGGACCATTTGAAACGAATATGTTCCGCAAGGGACGCTTGGCGGCGATGCGTTCGGGAATTCGCCGTGTCTCAGGCGGCCTTTACGATACCGCAAGGCAATCGGCGCATTCTGGCCAATCGGAGACAATCCGAACGATGGACACTGCCCGAAAGTTGGACACCGCTGCCGAGCATAGGACGCTGACGGCACAGGCGCCTGGAAAGTGAGAACGGATGGATCGCATACGCATAACCGGCGGTAACGCGCTGAACGGCACATTGCCCATTTCGGGCGCCAAGAATGCAGCCCTGCCCTTGATGATCGCGTCGCTTCTGACCGACGACACGCTGACACTCGACAACGTCCCGCATCTGGCGGATGTGGAAAGCCTGATCCGTATCCTCGGCAATCACGGTGTCGACTATTCGGTGAACGGGCGCCGCGAGAACCAGCAGAAAGGCTATTCCCGCACCATCCATTTCACCGCGCGCAGCATCGTCGACACCGTCGCACCTTATGAGCTCGTTTCGAAAATGCGCGCAAGCTTCTGGGTCATAGGACCGTTACTGGCGCGCATGGGCGAGGCCCGCGTTTCACTGCCCGGCGGCTGCGCCATCGGCACGCGCCCAGTCGATCTGTTCATCGACGGACTGCGCGCGCTGGGCGCCGAGATCGACATCGAACAGGGCTATGTGAACGCCAGGGCGAAGAATGGTCTCATCGGCAACCGCTATGTCTTCCCGAAGGTTTCGGTCGGCGCCACGCATGTCCTGATGATGGCCGCGGCACTTGCCAAGGGTGAAACGGTTCTCGAAAACGCTGCGCGCGAGCCGGAAATCACCAATCTGGCCGACTGTCTCAATGCCATGGGCGCAAAGATTTCCGGTGCAGGCACGGACACGATAACGATCGACGGCGTGACGAGCCTTTCGGGCGCCCGTCACCGCGTCATCCCCGACCGCATCGAAACCGGCACTTATGCCATGGCCGTGGCGATGACGGGCGGCGACGTGATGCTGGAAGGCGCGCAGGCCGATCTTCTGGAAGCCGCTCTGGGCACCCTGGAACAGACCGGCGCCGAAATCACCCGTGCCAACACCGGCATCCGCGTGCGCCGCAATGGCGGCGGCATCACGCCTGTCGACATCACCACGCAGCCCTTCCCCGGCTTTCCCACCGACCTGCAGGCGCAGTTCATGGGGCTCATGACCATGGCCAAGGGGCGCTCGCACATCACCGAAACGATTTTCGAAAACCGCTTCATGCACGTGCAGGAGCTGGCGCGTCTCGGCGCAAAGATATCGCTGTCCGGCCAGACCGCTGTGGTGGATGGCGTCGGCGAATTGCGCGGCGCGCCCGTCATGGCGACGGATCTGCGTGCATCCGTCTCCCTGGTCATCGCCGCCCTTGCGGCAGAGGGTCAGACGGAGGTAAACCGCGTCTATCATCTGGATCGCGGTTTCGAGCGGCTGGAAGAAAAACTCTCCGCTTGCGGCGCAACGATCGAGCGTATCTCAAGCTGAACCTGACGGGCGCGGTTGACCATGGATTTTCTAAAGCTCGTAGCGCTCGACGATGTCGACCTCGGCATCCTCTCCGCGCACCTGCAAGACGCTGTCGTCAAGGTCGGCGACCTGGTTTTCGAGCCGGCCAACCGACGGTTCGCGGCCGCCTTCAACCGCTTTGTCTGGGAAAATGAGGCCAAGCGGCGTTTTCTGAGACGATCGCCGCATGAACGCCGCCGCAGCGTTCTGCATTTCGACCGCGTCCAGTCCGTCCGCGCCGCCGGTATCGACCGCAACCGTCCCGACGACATCCTCTCGCTTCTGGCGATCGACTTCGTGCCGGCGGAAGATTCGCCTGCCGGCGTCATCGAACTGATCTTCTCCGGCAATGCCGCGCTGCGGCTCGATGTCGAATGTATCGAGGCGCGGCTGACCGACCTCGGCGCGGCGTGGGAAACGCCAAGCCGGCCAAGACACGACGTCTGAGATGGCTTGTCAGGACTCCGATACGGCACGTTTGATCGATGTCGAACTCGACGAGTCCGTCGGCCGTGGCACACCCGATGTCGAACACGAACGCGCCGTCGCCATCTTCGATCTAGTTGAAGAAAACAGCTTCAAACCGGTCGGCGATGCGGACGCCGGGCCCTACAAGCTGAAACTGTCGCTGGTGGAGGCTCGCCTGGTTTTCGCCATTTCGCGCGAGAATGACGAACCGGTCGTCACGCATATACTGTCGCTCACCCCCTTCCGCCGCATCGTGAAGGACTATTTCCTGATTTGCGAAAGCTATTACGATGCCATTCGCAGCGCGACGCCCAGCCAGATCGAGGCAATCGATATGGGCCGGCGAGGCCTGCACAACGAGGGATCGCAAACCCTGATGGACCGCCTGAAAGACAAGATCGAAGTGGACTTCGACACGGCCCGGCGGCTCTTTACATTGGTTTGCGTGCTGCATTGGCGGGGTTGAGTCGCATCGTGAACGCCGGCTCTCCGGGGGCACGGCCGTGAACCCCGGCGCCGAGATCAAATCGGGCACGCCGCAATCGGTGCTGTTTCTTTGCGGCATGAACGCCATTCGCTCGCCCATGGCCGAAGCGCTGGCGCGACAATCCCTCTCGGCGGGTGTGTTTGTGGCCTCCGCCGGGTTGCGCGCCGGTGAACGTGACCCGTTTGTCGACGCGGTACTGGACGAGAAAGGGCTTTCGCTGGGCGCACGTCAGCCCCAATCCATCGAGGAACTGGCCGACACGAATTTCGATCTCATAATCACCCTATCACCGGAGGCGCATCACCGCGCACTCGAGATGACGCGAACCATCGCCGCGGACGTGGAATACTGGCCGACGATGGATCCCACCGTCGTCAGCGGCACGCGCGACCAGATCATCGCCGCCTACCGCGACGTGCGCGACCGCCTGGCCGCTTCCATTGCGCAGCGCTTTGAAACATGAAACAAAACCGACACAAATTGGCCTCTACCGGGGTTTGGCTTGTTCACAAAGGGTGATGAATGGGCTAGGTTCCGCGCCAAATTCCGGTCGTCGATCGGGAAATTCTTGAAAACCGAAGGTAACGGATGCCAAAGGAAGAAGTCCTGGAGTTTCCAGGCGTGGTCACCGAACTGCTGCCCAACGCGATGTTTCGCGTCAAACTGGAAAACGAACACGAGATCATTGCCCACACCGCCGGGCGCATGCGCAAGAATCGCATCCGCGTTCTGACGGGTGACAAGGTGCTCGTCGAGATGACGCCCTACGACCTGACCAAGGGTCGCATCACCTACCGCTTTAAGTAAAGACCTGACGCGGTCGGTGGTATTGCAATGAGCGCACTGCAGAAACTCGTCCTGGCTTCCGGCTCGCCCCGCCGCGTCGAGCTCCTGCAGCAAGCTGGTCTCGAACCGGATCGCCTTGCCCCTGCCAATATCGACGAAACGCCCCTCAAAAGCGAACACCCACGCTCGCTTGCCAAGCGGCTGTCACTCAGCAAGGCCGAAAAGGCGCATGAACGCCTGAAAAAGGACGGCGAGGCGGAAGGCTGCTATCTCCTGGCCGCCGATACCGTCGTTGCGGTCGGGCGGCGCATTCTGCCAAAAGCGGAAATGGTGGACGAGGCGTCCAACTGCTTGCAGCTCCTGTCGGGCCGATCTCACCGGGTCTATACCGGGCTTTGTCTTATCACGCCGTCGGGCAAGGTGCGTCAGCGCCTTGTCGAATCGCGCGTGCGCTTCAAACGCCTGTCGCATGAGGAACTCGAAAGCTATCTGGCTTCGGGCGAGTGGCGCGGCAAGGCCGGCGGCTATGCCATTCAGGGCCTGGCCGGCACGTTCGTCGTCAAACTGGTCGGCTCCTATTCCAACGTGGTCGGCCTGCCGCTTTACGAAACGGTGAATCTCCTTGTGGCCGAGGGCTACAAGGTCCACTTTAACTGGCTGTCCGGCGCCGGAGCCCACTGACAATGGACGAAAATCGGACAGATAAGGTCACGCCGCTGCGGCCCAAACGCCCCTGCCCCGAATGCGGCAAGCCCTCCGAACGCGCATTTTATCCGTTCTGTTCCAAGCGCTGCAAAGATGTCGACCTCAATCGCTGGCTCTCCGGCAGT
>NZ_CAJXGF010000035.1 GCF_913053745.1 uncultured Nitratireductor sp. | reverse complement strand
CGTTCGCCGACATTCGCCCCGGCGCTGATGCCGAAGCGGAGTCCATCCCGGGGATTCTGGTGCACGATGCCCCAGTCGGTTCGCATCAGGAGCCGCTGACGCGCTTCGGACAGCGCGTGCACGTCCTGCATGCCGTCGTCGCGCATCCGATAGCGGATGCTGCCCTGGTCCGGTGCAAGTTGTGTCGACAGACATTTGAGCAGCGTCGACTTTCCCGAGCCGGACTCGCCGACCACGCCGAGGACTTCTCCCGGCCAGAGGTCGAATGTCACCTGCTCGCAGCCGGGTACGTCGCCGTAGTATTTGGCGAGGTCGCGCACCTCGAGCAGCGTTTGACCGTCAGTGGCTGTCATTCGGCCGCCTCGCTGTTGAGGGGGCCCTGGAACCCCTGTTCCTGCCGCGTGTTGCAATAATCCGTATCCGAACAGACGAATAGCCGGCCGCCCGCATCGTCCGTGACGATTTCGTCGAGATAGCTCTTCGTTGAGCCGCAGAGCCCACAACAGTGTTCCCAGCTTTCGATCTCGAAGGGGTGATCCTCGAAGTCGAGGCTTTTTACCGAGGTGTAAGGCGGCACGGCGTAGATGCGCTTTTCGCGGCCCGCGCCGAAAAGCTGAAGCGCCTTCGACATATGCATCTTCGGATTGTCGAATTTCGGGGTTGGCGATGGGTCCATCACGTAGCGTCCCTCGACCTTGACCGGGTAGGCGAAGGTGGTGGCGATGTGGCCGTGCTGGGCGATATCCTCGTAAAGCTTCACATGCATGAGGCCGTATTCCTCAAGCGCGTGCATCTTGCGTGTTTCGGTCTCGCGCGGCTCGAGAAAGCGCAGTGGCTCGGGGATTGGCACCTGATACACAAGCACCTGACCGGGTTTGAGGGGTTCCTCGGGAATGCGGTGACGGGTCTGGATGATGGTGGCATCCGATGTGTGTGTTGTGACTGCCACATTCGCGACCTTCTGAAAGAAGGCGCGGATGGAGACGGCATTGGTCGTGTCGTCCGCGCCCTGGTCGATCACCTTGAGCACATCGTCGGAACCGATCACCGATGCGGTGACCTGAACGCCACCGGTGCCCCAGCCATAGGGCATTGGCATTTCGCGGCTGGCGAAGGGCACCTGATAACCGGGAATGGCGATCGCCTTGAGGATCGCGCGGCGGATCATGCGCTTCGTCTGCTCGTCCAGATAGGCGAAATTGTATTGGGCGATGTTGTCGGTGTGGGCGTTCATTCGGCGGCCTCCCGGCGCTCGGTGTCTGCGCCCTCGCGGCGCTCCTCATATTCGCGGCGCATCTGGCGAACCAGACCGAGTTCGGCCTGGAAATCGACATAGTGCGGCAGCTTCAAATGCTCGACGAAGCCGGTCGCCTGCACGTTGTCGCAATGGGAAATGACGAACTCCTCGTCCTGCGCCGGTGCGGTAATGTCTTCATCCAGCTCGCCCGCGCGCAGTGCCCGGTCGCACAGCGACATCGCCATGGCCTTGCGCTCCGATTGGCCGAACACCAGCCCATAGCCGCGCGTGAATTGCGGCGGCACCTTTTTGGAACCCTTGAACTGGTTGACCATCTGGCATTCGGTGACGCGGATGCGGCCAAGCGTGAGCGGGAAGTCCAGTTCCGGCACGTCGATCTCCACATCCACCTCGCCAATGCGGATTTCGCCGGCGAAGGGGTGGTTGCGGCCATAGCCGCGCTGGGTGGAGTATCCGAGTGCGAGGAGAAAACCCTCGTCGCCACGCGAAAGCGCCTGAAGGCGCTGGTCGCGTTCCATGGGGAATTCCGGTGGCTCACGGGTGATGTCGCCGGGCTCGCGGTTTTCCGGCAACGCACCGTCTTCCTCGATCAGGCCTTCATTGGCGAGAATGTCGGACACGCGCGGCATCGCTTCTTCGGCCTCGCTGCGCGTCTCGGGCGCGGCCGGTTCGGCGCCTTCGGCCAGATCCGGGTCGAGCAGGCGATGCGTGTAGTCGAAGGTGGGGCCGAGAAGCTGCCCGCCGGGCAGATCCTTGTAGGTAGCGGAGAGGCGTCGCTCGACCAGCATGGCCGCCGTGTCGATGGGGCGCGTATAGCCGAAGCGCGGCAGGGTGGTGCGGTAGGCGCGCAGAAGGAAGATCGCTTCGATCATGTCACCGCGTGCCTGCTTGACGGCCAGCGCAGCGAGGCCCGTGTCGTAAAGCGAGCCTTCGGACATGACGCGGTCGACGGCGAGCGAAAGCTGGCTGGCGATCTGCGCAAGCGTGATGGCGGGCATGTTGCGGTCGCCGCGCCGGCGGTCGGCCAGAAGCCGGTGCGCGTTCTGGATGGCGGCTTCGCCGCCCTTGACGGCTACATACATGACTCAGGCCTCCTGGCTGATGATGCGGGTGGAGCGGGGCAATGCCGCAAGACCCTCGCGACTGACCAGAATCAGGTCGATGCCGCGCGGAAAGCGGGCGTGGTTCTGAGCCCACTGGCGGGTGAAGTGACGCGGCAGTGGATGCGGCGCGAAGCGCGCTTCGCTCTCGATACCGGGACCTTCGAGCACCAACTCCTCACCGCCCGAAAGGTCATGCACCTGAAGAACGAGCGTGGCCGAGCGGTCGGGGTATTCCTGTGAGCCCTGGGAGAAGTTTTCGAGCCCGATCAAATGTTCGGGATCGGCAGAAAAGACGAAATGGGCATCGGCGGGCGTGTTGGCAAGCGGCGCACCGGTGTGGAAGGCGAGCCAAGCACGGACGGCTTCATCGTCTGCAAGTGCGGGGTCGAGCCAGATGGGTGTGTCCCGATCGCAAAGCGCCATCGCGATGGCTGCTGCCTCCGGTGTCATCGGTGCGGGTGGGCTGGCAAGCGCGATGCCCTGGTGGACCGTGCCGGGTTCGGCCATGGCCTTCATCACCGCGCGGAATATGGTCTGGGCGTCGAAGACCGGGTTCTGGAAGCCGCCTTCTATGGCGATCGAATCGAGCGTCATCAATCCTCTCCGCGAACCATGGTAAAGAAGTCGACCTTGGTGGCCGCCGTTTCGGCGCGGCGCACCGCATCGGTTTCGCTGAGGCGGGTGCGCAGCGGCGCGAGGATCTTCTCTTCGATCCTGGCTTCAAGGTCGGGTCTCTGGTGTAGGGCGTCGATGAGGGCGGCGACACGCACCTTCAACTTTTCGCGGCCGAGTGCGTAGGCATGGCCGACTTCCCCGGTGGGCAGTTTGATCGTGGCGCGCGTGACGGTCGCCTCGCCGATATTGAACGACGCGCCGCCGCCGCCCATGCGGCCACGAACCGTCACGAGGCCGGTCTCGGGCCCGCGCAGCGTTTCGGCGTCATCGGGTAGGCCGGTTTCGTTCCAGAGCTGCAGGAGATCGCTTCCGCTGGCCATGGCAAGCACTGCCATCGCCTCGCGCCGCCGCTCGGTGACCGCCTGTCTTTCCTGTCGTGAGACCATGATGCCTTAATCCTCGTCGGGTGGATAATTTGTCTATTGTTCTAGACAATTAAACATATTATAGGTTCTACCTAGCGCGTGTCCATGACGTGTTGATGACATGCGGCCGGGAGAACGGGAATTGGTGCGGACGAAGCGAACAGTGATAGAGCGTCGTAGCGGCGTTGCACTTTGGCGCCAGATCGCCGACCGCATGCGGCGCGAGATCGGGGAGGGGGTGCTCGGCAGTGATGGCCGCATGCCGCCCGAAGTGGTGTTGGCGGAACGATTCGGGGTCAACCGCCATACGGTGCGAACGGCAATTGCGGCTCTCGTACAGGAAGGCGTGCTGCGTGCCGAGCAGGGACGCGGAACCTTCGTGGAAGGTCGCAAACGGCTCGCTTATCCCATTCGACGTCGCACGCGGTTTTCTGAAGGACTGGCCGGGCAATCGCGCGGGCTAGCCGCCGATTTGCTCGACCATGCGGTGGAACCCGCCATCGCAGACATTGCAAAGGCATTGCACCTTTTGCCCGGCGCGCCGGTGATCCGCCTCGAGACGCTTTCGCATGCCGATGGGCGGCCCGTTTCCCGCGCCCGAAGCTGGTTCGATGCAGAGCGCTTTGCGGGCATGGCGGAAGCGTTTGGGCGAACGCGCTCGATCACGGCCTCGTTTCGGGAATTGGGACTTGCCGACTATCTGCGTCACAGCACCGCCGTTACTGCGCGGCATGCAGAGTCTGGCGATCTGAAAGACCTGCGGCTTTCGCCCGGCGCGATTGTTCTGGTGACCATTGCCGTCAATGTGGATGCGCAGGGGCAGCCCGTGCAATATTCCGAAACCCGTTTTGCCGCCGACCGTATCGAACTGCATATTCCCGGCGGGGACGACGCCGTATCCGTTTGAGAACGCCTTCACCTGAAACTCACCGTGAAGTGACCGCAGCGCGATGTGGTTTGCGTTGATTTGCTCAGCCCTAACGTGCTCTATCGCCACGGGTTTAAACCAAGGGTAATAAAAAGGTTCTCGCTTGCGCGCACTGCTTTTCTCGACTGCACTTTTGGCCATTGGCACGGCTCCAGCCGCCGCCGATACGACACAGCCCGATCCCTCGAACTGGGATGCGGTTCTGGAGGATGCGCGCGGCGAGACGGTCTATTTCAACGCCTGGGGCGGGTCGCAGAACATCAACGACTACATCGGATGGGCAGGCGATGAACTGAAAGAGCGCTTCGGCGTCACACTCAAGCATGTGAAGCTTGAGGATACGGCAAGCGCGGTCGCCACCGTGGTGGCGGAAAAAGCCGCTGGCCGCGACGGAAATGGAACGGTCGACCTTATCTGGATCAATGGCGAGAATTTCGCGGCCATGAAGGAACAGGGCCTGATCCTCTCGCCGGGCTGGGCGGAAAAGCTTCCGAACTGGACCTTCGTGGATGTCGAGAACAAGCCGACAATCCGCACCGACTTCACCGTGCCGGTTGAAGGGCTGGAAAGCCCGTGGGGCATGGCGAAACTCGTTTTCTTCTACGACACCGCGCGCATTAAGGTGGAAGACCTGCCGCGGGATACCGACGGGTTGTTGAAATGGGCGCAGGAGAATCCCGGCCGCTTCTCCTATCCGCAACCTCCGGATTTCATCGGCTCGTCCTTCCTGAAACAGGTTCTGGCCGAGAAGATCGACGATCCGTCACTGCTGCTCGATCCCGTGGACGAGGAGCGCTTCGCCGAAGTGACGAAACCGCTGTTCGATTTTCTCGACGGATTGAACCCGGTCATGTGGCGTTCCGGCCGTGCGTATCCGCAAAACTACCCGGCGATGAAGCAGCTTCTCGCCGATTCCGAGCTCGACATCATTTTCGCGTTCAATCCGGCTGAAGCCTCAAGCGCCATCGCCAATGGCGAGTTGCCGGACACGGTGCGATCCTTCACCTTTCCCGGCGGCACGCTGGCCAACACCCACTTTCTAACCATTCCCTACAACGCCTCGGCAAAGGCGGGCGCGCTGGTGGCCGCCAACTTCCTGATGTCGCCGGAGGCGCAGGCTCGCAAGCAGGACCCGGCCATCTGGGGCGATCCCACCGTTCTGGCGCTTGACAAGCTGAACGAGGAAGACCGCGCCCGCTTCGATGCCATCGATCTCGGCGCCGCAACGCTGCGCCCCGATGAACTCGGCCCCGCGCTGGACGAGCCGCACCCAAGCTGGATGGAGCGCATCGAAACCGAGTGGAAGCGGCGTTATGGGGTTGGTAATTAGCCTGAGCACAGGGCCAACCGGATGCTGACGCGCCTCGGCCCCATGCTCGCCATCGGGCTTCTGACCGCCCCGGTCGCGTTCGGATTGGCCGGCACGGTGTTGCCCGCCTTCGGCTATCTGCCGGCGCTGGGCGGCATGGAGTTCGGGCTTGCGCCCTTCGCCACGCTGTTTGCCGAACCGGCGATCCTCATGTCGGCGCTGATGAGCCTTGTGACCGGGCTCGTCACCGCAGCCATTTCATTGACAGCGGTGATGCTGTTTACCGCCGCATGGGGCGGCACACGGCTTTTCGCGCGCATCCAGCATCTGATTTCGCCGCTTCTTTCCCTACCGCACGCGGCCAGCGCCTTCGCGCTCGCTTTCCTCATAGCGCCCTCAGGCATGATCGCGCGGCTGATCTCGCCGGAACTAACCGGTTGGGAGCGCCCGCCCGATCTGCTGATCGTGCACGATCCGCTCGGCCTGTCGATGATGGCGGGGCTGATCGTGAAGGAAATTCCGTTCCTGCTTCTCGTCACGCTGGCCGCACTGCCGCAGGTGAAGCCGGCGCGCATGCGTGCACTGATCGCATCGATGGGATATGGGCGCATTTCTGGTTTCGTGTTGGGCCTCTGGCCGTCGATCTATCCGCAGATCCGTCTGCCGGTCTTCGCGGTCATCGCCTTTGCCACTTCGGTGGTGGATGTGGCCGCCATTCTGGGCCCGACCACGCCCGCGCCGCTGGCGGTGCGGCTGGTCAACTGGATGAACGATCCCGACCTCTCCATGCGCTTTCTGGCGTCGGCGGGGGCGGTGCTGCAACTGGGCGTCACAGCCGCTGCGATCCTGATCTGGATCGGGTTCGAGAAGATCGGCGCACGGCTGCGCGACCGGGTTGCATGCGCCGGGCGCCGGCTTCGGCGCGACAGTGGTCTGCGCTGGGGGGCGCTTGCCGCGATGCTTGTGTCTGCCGGCGCAATTTTCGCCGGGCTTCTGGCGCTCGGCCTGTGGTCGGTGGCGGGACTCTGGCAATATCCCGACCTGCTGCCGGCGCGTTTCGATCTGCGCAACTGGATGCGGGTTCTGCCCAGTCTGGTGGAGCCGCTCGCGATCACGCTGTTCGTGGCGTTCATCTCCACACTCGTTGCGGTGGTGATCGCCATACTGTGCTTCGTGCGGGAGGACGAGATGGGGTATCCGCCGGGGCGGGGCGCGCTTGCGCTTCTCTATATGCCGCTTCTGGTGCCGCAGGTGGCGTTCCTGTTCGGGCTGCAGCTTCTCTTCATTCTGACCGGCGTGCAGGCAACGATGGCGGCGCTCGTCTTCGCACATCTCGTCTTCGTGCTACCCTATGCCTATCTCAGCCTGAAAGACCCCTGGCGGGCCTTCGACCGACGGTACGATCAGATCGCGGCGGGGCTCGGCAAGGGGCCGGTAGAGCGGTTCTTTCAAATCCGTCTGCCCATGCTGGCGCGGCCTCTTCTCGCCGTTGCGGCCATCGGTTTTTCGGTGTCGGTGGGGCTCTATCTGCCCACGTTGCTGATCGGCGCGGGGCGGCTGACGACAATCACCACGGAGGCGGTGGCGCTCGCCTCCGGTGGCAATCGCCGCGTGATCGGCATCTATGCCTTCATGCAGATGGTGTTGCCGGCGGCGGGCTTTGCCGTTGCCACCATCGTGCCGGCGCTGATATTCCGCCGTTATCGCGACATGCATGTTTGAACGGAAACGGGATTTGACGGACGCCGGACTTTTCATCGACGGGGTGACGATTGCGCTTGAAGGGCGCGAGATCGTTTCGCTGACAAAACGGGTCGCGCCCGGTGAGGTGCTGACCGTCATGGGGCCGTCGGGGGCCGGCAAGTCCACGCTGCTCGCCTATGTTGGCGGATTTCTCGATCCGGTGTTTTCGGCGCGGGGCAGGGTTTTCGTCGCTGGAACGGAGGTGACGGCGCTGAAGCCTGAAGACCGGCATGTGGGTGTTCTCTTTCAGGACCCGCTTCTATTTCCGCATATGAGCGTCGGCGGCAATCTGATGTTCGCGCTGCCGGAGGCGGTGCGCGGCCGCGCGGCACGGGTGGAGCGTGTCGCGCACGCGCTTGAGGGCGTCGGCCTTGCGGGGCTTGAGGCGCGCGACCCTGCAACGCTTTCCGGCGGGCAGAAGTCGCGGGTGGCTCTGGCGCGCGTGCTGGCGTCCACGCCGCGCGCCCTGCTTCTGGACGAGCCCTTCTCCAAGCTCGATGCGGAATTGCGCGCGCAAACCCGCGAACTGGTTTTCTCCAAGGCCCGCGAAAGCGGATTGCCGGTGCTTCTCGTGACGCATGACGCAGCCGACGCCGAAGCCGCCGGCGGCGACATCGTGCGGATTGGGGAATGACGGCAGTGCCAAAGCTCCCCGACCTGCCGATAACGGACGTGCTGCCGACGCTGAGCGCAGCGCTGGAGGTGCAGGGAAAGGCGGTGCTGGTCGCGCCACCGGGAGCGGGCAAGACAACGCTTGCGCCGCTGGCGCTTCTGGAGGCCGAATGGGCGTCGCAGGGGCGCATCGTTCTTCTGGAGCCGCGTCGGTTGGCCGCGCGCGCCGCGGCCCGGCGCATGACGGCGATCCTTGGCGAAGAGCCGGGCGAGACGGTGGGCTACGCCATGCGCATGGAGCGAAAGGTTTCCGCCAAAACGCGTATTCTCGTGGTGACCGAAGGCGTTCTCGCCCGCATGATCGTTGACGATCCGGAGCTTTCCGGCATCGCGGCTGTGCTTTTCGACGAGTTTCACGAGCGCTCGCTCGATGGCGATTTCGCGCTGGCGCTGGCGCTCGATGCGCAGGCGGCGCTGCGGCCGGATTTGCGGCTTCTGGTCATGTCGGCCACGCTCGACGGCGCGCGCGTTGCAGCACTTCTCGGCGATGCGCCGGTTATCGAGAGTAAGGGGCGCAGCTTTCCCGTCGAGCTGCGTCATGAAGAGCGCCCGGCCGGCGAAGCCATCGAGGAAACCATGGCGCGGGCCATCCGCACGGTTCTGGCGGAGGAAGAAGGCAGCGTGCTCGCCTTCCTGCCCGGCCAGCGCGAGATAGAGCGCACGGCGGAGCGCCTTGCCGAACGGCTGCCCGTCAATGTGGACATCGCCCCGCTTTACGGCGGTCTCGACGGGCGGGCGCAGGATGCGGCCATCCGGCCCGCTGCTGAAGGGCGGCGCAAGGTGGTGCTGGCGACGGCCATTGCCGAAACCTCGGTCACCATCGACGGCGTGCGCGTGGTGATCGACAGCGGCCTGTCACGGCTGCCGAAATTCGAACCCTCGACCGGCTTGACGCGGCTTGAAACGGTGCGCGTCTCGCGTGCTTCCGCCGATCAGCGTTCGGGCCGTGCGGGGCGCACCGCGCCGGGCATCGCGCTGCGGCTGTGGCGGGCCGAACAGACGGCGGCGCTGCCCGCTTTCGCGCCGCCGGAAATTCTTGAGGCGGATCTGTCTGGCCTGCTGCTCGACTGCGCCGCATTCGGCGTGAGCGATCCGGCTTCGCTTTCCTTTCTCGACGCACCGCCGGCTCCGGCGGTCGCCGAGGCGCGCAGTCTCTTGCAGCGGCTCGAAGCGCTGGACGAGGCGGGGCGATTGACCGCATCTGGCGAGGCGATGCGCAAACTTGCCCTGCCGGTGCGGTTGGCCCACATGGTTGCGCGCGCGGCGGAAGACGGCCATGCGCTTGCCGCGGCCGAACTTGCTGTCCTTCTCTCCGAGCGTGGGCTGGGTGGCCGGTCCGCCGATCTGGACGACCGATTGCAGCGCTTCCGCAGGGAAAAAGGCGCGCGGGCGGAACAGGCGCGCCGGCTGGCCGCAAGGCTCGCAAAGAATGCGGGCGGCGACCGCGCTGGCAATCCGCCGCATGCGGGCGCTCTGCTCATTCACGCCTGGCCCGACCGTGCGGCAAAGGCGCGGGGCGCGCATGGGCATTTCGTCATGGTCAATGGTCGTGGCGGCGTTTTAGCCCCGGAGGAGCGTTTGGCCGCCAGCGCGTATCTGGTCGTCGCCGATCTTCAGGGGCGCGCGCAGAATGCGCGCATCGCCTCGGCGGCGGCGATTGACGAAGAAGAGATCGTGGCCGCACTCGGACATCTGATCGAGGAGATGACGGAGACGCGCTTCGACCGTGGCGCGGGCACGCTCAGGCAGCGGCGGGTGCGCCGGCTGGGCGCGCTGGTGCTGGCCGAGCAGGTTCTACCGCTCCCCTCCGGTGCCGCCGCCGACCGCGCGGTGATCGACGCCGTGCGGGCAAACGGGCTGTCGCTTCTGCCATGGGACAGGGAGGCGAAGGCGCTCAGGGGCAAGCTTGCCTGGCTCCACGCGGCGAAGGGCGATCCATGGCCTGACATGTCGGACGAGGCGCTTCTCGAACGGCTCGACGACTGGCTTTTGCCGTTTCTCACCGGCGAGGCGTCGCTCTCCCGGCTGTCGCCGCACATTCTGCGCGAAGGGCTGATCGCGCTGGTTCCGCACGCGTTTCAAAGGCGCATCGGCCAGATGGCGCCCAGCCACTACGACGCGCCCTCGGGTAGCCGCGTGCCGATCCGCTATGAGGCGGAAGGGCCGGTTCTGGCGATCCGCGTGCAGGAGCTTTTCGGTCTGACCGAACACCCGACGGTGGCCGATGGCATTCCGCTCAAGCTGGAGCTTTTGTCGCCGGCGCACCGGCCCATCCAGACCACGCGGGATCTGCCCGGTTTCTGGGCCGGATCTTGGGCGGATGTTCGTGCCGACATGCGCGGGCGCTACCCGAAGCATTTCTGGCCGGAAGATCCGGCGAACGCAGCCGCGACACATCGCGCCAAACCGCGCAAAAAATAGTTCTTGGAGTGCGGGTGGACTTCCCCCATAACGCCGCCATGCTTGAGGATATCAGGGCACACGATCCGAGCCACGGCCTGCGGCTCAATACGTTGATCAAGCTGCGCTGGCTGGCGATCATCGGTCAGAGCGCGGCAGTGATCGTCGTCGCCTTCGGACTCGATTTCCCTCTACCGGTGGGCATGTGCTTTGCTCTGATTGCGGCCTCCGCATGGCTCAACGTCCACATGGCGCTGCGTTATCCCGTGGCGCATCGACTAGCGCCGCTGGCCGCACTTGGCATTCTTACATTCGATGCCTTCCAGCTCGCCGGCCTGCTCTATATGACGGGCGGCCTCACCAACCCTTTCTCGCTTTTGATGACAGTGCCCGTGGTGATCTCGGCCACGTCGTTGCCGCTGCGCTGGACCGCACTTCTGGGCTTTCTCGTGGTGGTATTGACGACGGTGCTTGCCGTCTTCCACCGCCCGCTGCCCTGGTTCCCGGGGACCGAGCTGGTGATGCCCCTGATCTACATCATCGGCGTGTGGATCGCTGTGGTGTCGAGCATTGCGTTTACCGGAGTTTACGCCTACCGGGTGGCGAAGGAAGCGCGGCTTCTGGCCAACGCGCTGGCCGCCACCGAACTCGTGCTTCAGCGCGAGCAGCACATTTCCGCGCTGGACGGTCTGGCGGCGGCAGCCGCGCATGAACTCGGCACGCCGCTCGCCACCATTGCACTGGTGGCGCGCGAAATGGAGCGCGCGCTCGGCAACGATGAGCGTTTTCGCGAGGATGTGACACTATTGCGCACGCAAAGCGAGCGCTGCCGGGAAATCCTGCGTCAACTCACCAGCCTGTCGTCGGAGGGCGAGGCGCACATGGCGCGCCAGCCTTTCACCTCGCTGATCGAGGAGACAGCGGCCCCGCATCGCGATTTCGGTATCGATATCCGCCTGGAGCCCGGCGTGACCGAAGGGCCGGAACCGGTCGGTCGGCGCAACCCCGGCGTAATCTACGGCCTCGGCAATCTGGTCGAGAACGCGGTGGACTTTGCCAGCGAAAGCGTGACGATCCGCTGGCACTGGGACGCAGAAACCGTGGGGCTTCTCGTAACCGACGACGGGCGTGGTTTCCCTGCCGAAATCCTCGACCGGATCGGCGAGCCCTATATGTCGAAACGCTCGGCGACGGCCGGCAGCAGCGGTGGCGGATTGGGGCTCGGCCTGTTCATCGCTAAGACATTGCTCGAACGCTCGGGTGCCCATATCCGCTTCGGCAACCTTGCCGAAAAGGGCAAAGGCGCCTTTGCCGAGGTGATCTGGCCTCGATCGGTTTTCATTGTACCCGGCGACAATCTGGAATCGGGCGAAAAGAGTCCTAAATTGGAAAGCTGACGGATTTAGGTTAGAAAGATTCTAGGAAGAGTAACGTGCTGAACGTGCTGGATATGACAAGCAACACCGCTGAAGACCCGGACGCCGCTCTGGGCGAGGATCGCTCCCTTCTTATCGTCGACGATGACAAGCCTTTTCTGACGCGTTTGGCGCGGGCGATGGAAAGCCGCGGTTTCACGGTGGAAACCGCGGAAAGCGTCGAGGATGCGGTCGCGCACGCCAAGGTGGCCCCGCCGGCATTTGCGGTGGTGGATATGCGCCTGGCTGATGGTAACGGTCTCGATGTGGTGGCCACGATACGTGAAAAACGCAAGGATGCCCGCACGGTGATTCTGACCGGTTACGGCAATATCGCCACGGCCGTTACCGCAGTGAAACTGGGCGCTGTCGACTATCTGGCCAAGCCGGCCGATGCCGACGACGTTTACGCCGCGCTCACGCGCCAGGCCGGCGAAAAGGTTGCGCCGCCGGAAAATCCGATGTCCGCCGATCGCGTGCGCTGGGAGCATATCCAGCGGGTCTATGAAATGTGCGACCGCAACGTGTCTGAAACGGCGCGTCGGCTGAACATGCACCGGCGTACCCTGCAGCGCATCCTGGCCAAGCGCGCGCCCCGCTGACGTTTCTTTTCAGGCTCACTGCGGCCAAGGTATCGAGCATTGACGGCGGTTAACCGCTACGCCGCATGGCACGCGACCAACGCGTCGAAGTGGCCGGCGGCAAGCGTTGGTTTATGGACAAGTTCCGTTACCAGCGATAAAACGACCGAACAGGTATTTTTTCCTGTTTTATGACTCCGGAAGGATGAATCGCGTGCTTTCGCACGACAAGGTTTGGGCAGCCATAGACGCACTTGCTGTGCGTCACTCGCTTTCCGCCTCCGGTCTGGCCCGGAAGGCAGGGTTGGATTCGACCGCGTTCAACAAGTCCAAGCGTCTTTCCGCTGACGGTCGTCCACGCTGGCCGTCCACGGAATCCCTTTCGAAAATCATGGATGCGACCGGCACGACGCTCTGGGAGTTTGTGGCACTGCTGCAGAATGAGGGCCGTCCGGCTGCGCCCTACGGACGGCCTTCGTCCAGCGTCCCCTTGATCGGTTTTGCCCAGGCAGGTGCGGGCGGGTTCTTCGACGATGCGGGATTTCCACTTGGTGAAGGGTGGGAGCATGTCGAACTTCCCGGATCCGCGCGCGACGGCGCCTATGCTTTGCAGGTGCAGGGTGAATCCATGATGCCTCTCTACCGCGACGGCGATACGCTGATTGTCGATCCAACTGCCCGCCTGCGGCGTGGTGACCGCGTCGTGGTCAAAACCGCCGACGGGGAGGTCATGGCCAAGGTTCTGTTACGACAGACAAGCCAACGGGTCGAATTGCTCTCTCTCAATCCCGAGCACCCCAACCGTCTCGTGGAGAAAACGCAGATGGAATGGATGGCGCGCATCGTCTGAGCCAGTGACGAAAAAGCGACGGTCACGTGGAGCCATGCTACTTGCCGGTGCGGCGATCTTCGCCGTATTGGTCCCCGGTCTCGCCGGAGCGCAAGATCGGCGCCAGCCCCGGATCATCGCTCCCGAACTCGTGGCGCCACCACCGATCGATGGTGCCGGGTTGAAGCGTGCGGATCCACGTACTCCCCTCAGCGAACTTGCCGCGCCCGCACCCCAATCGAAGCCCGAGGACAGACTCTATTATCGGCCGGTCGCGATCGCCGCAGGCATGTTGGAGACCGAGGGGCGCACAATCACCATTGCCGGCATTCGCATTGTCGCGCCAGAGCAGGTTTGCGATGCTCGCGATGGTGGGGCTTGGCCGTGCGGCAAGCGCGCGCGTACGGCATTCCGTTATTGGCTGCGCGGGCGAGCCGTGGAATGTCATTTGGAGGGTGAAGGGGAACCCACGGTGCAGGACGAAAGCAGCGATGCGCCGATGCGCTGCTCACTCTCGGGCCACGATGTCGGGGCCTGGCTGGTGGAGAACGGGTGGGCACTTGCCGAAACCGGCGGTCCCTATGTCGAACAGGCCGAGGCGGCCCGCAATGCCGGCAAGGGCATATTCAGCGGCGGGCCGTCCGGTTCGTGATGCAAAGTCTGAATTCTGGTCCGACTCAGAGCTCACCATTCAGCGCGGAAGCGATCAGGCCGCGCGTTTCGGCGATGCCGTAAAGGGCCGCGAACGAGCCGAAGCGGGGGCCGCGTTCCTGCCCCAGAAGCACCTGGTAGAGCATCTGGAAGAAGGCGACCGAGACACCCGGCCCGCCATTGGGGCTCTTGCGCTTGTGGTCCTGGTAACGCTCGATCCCGCGCGCTACATCCAAAATGGCGTTCTGGATGGCTTCGCCATCGGCATCCGCCGGCAGTGCGCCAAGAGCCTCGTTGATGCCGGCAAGTGCTTCGCGCTCAACCTCGTCGGGTGCGCGGAACGCCTTGGACGGCTTTACGAAATCCTCGAAGTAACGCAGCGCATAGCCGGTAAGGCGGTCGAGCTCGGGATGCGTCTGCGGCGTGACGCCGGGCGCATAGCGCGAGATGAAGCCCCACAGAACATCGGTGTTCTGCGCGTTGGAGGCACTGACCAGGTTGAGCAGCAG
This sequence comes from uncultured Nitratireductor sp., assembly GCF_913053745.1. Taxonomy (GTDB): domain Bacteria; phylum Pseudomonadota; class Alphaproteobacteria; order Rhizobiales; family Rhizobiaceae; genus Nitratireductor. The sequence goes on along the minus strand of NZ_CAJXGF010000035.1, from coordinate 18,905 downwards.
CGCAAACGGCACCGGCAGTTCGATTGCCGGCGGCGTGCCGTCATGCATGTGCCAGACCGGGTTGCCGAGACGGTTCTTCCAGTCCTGCCGGTCATAGGCCGACAGGAAGGTGTAATACTCGTCCACCGCGCGCGGTATCACGTCGAAATAGAGCTTCTTGGCCGCCTTGGGCTTCTGGAACATGTAGAGCGAGAGGCTCTCGGTCGGCGCATAGGCAAGCCACTCGTCGATGGTCAGGCCGTTGCCCTTGGACTTGGATATCTTCTGGCCGTTCTCGTCCAGGAACAGTTCGTAGTTGAACCCTTCCGGCGGCTTCTTGCCCAGCGCCGAGCAGATTTGCGCCGCCAGCTTGACGCTGTCTATCAGGTCTTTGCCCGACATTTCGTAATCGACGCCGAGGGCCGCCCAGCGCATCGCCCAATCGGGCTTCCACTGCAGCTTGCAGTGACCTCCGGTAACGGGCGTCTCAAACAACTCGCCGTTTTCGGGGTCGCGCCAGACGACGGTGCCGGCATCGACCTTGCGCTCTTCGAGCGGAACCTGCATTACCACGCCAGTCTTCGGGTGGATGGGCAGGAAGGGCGAATAGGTTTGTGCCCGCTCCTCACGCAGCGACGGCAACATGATGGCCATAACCGCTTCGTAGCGTTCCAGCATGGTGAGCAGCATCTCGTCGAAGCGGCCAGAGGCGTAGTACTCTGTCGAGGAGGCAAACTCATAGTCGAAACCGAACCGGTCGAGAAATGCCCTCAGCCGCGCGTTGTTGGCCGCGCCGAAGGACGGGTACTCGTTGGAGAACGGGTCGGGAACTTTCGTTAGTGGCTTGCCCAGATGCGTGCGCAGCATGTCTTTGTTGGGCACATTGTCCGGCACCTTGCGCAGCCCGTCCATGTCATCGGAGAAGCAAAGGATCTTCGACTCCACCTTGCCCTCGGTGAGCACGCGGAAGGCATGGCGCACCATGGAGGTGCGAGCCACCTCGCCGAACGTGCCGATATGCGGCAGGCCCGAAGGGCCATAGCCCGTCTCGAACAGGACGGTTTCGGGGAAGGCGCCGCTCTCATAGCGTTTGACGATCTTGCGCGCCTCTTCGAAGGGCCACGCTTTGCTCTCGGCTGCGGCCTCAATCACTTCGGGCGTCAATTCAAGCGCGTCTCGGCTTGCCGTCGTCATATCGCTTTCCAGGGTTTGGTTTTTGTCAAAGGCCATGCCTGTAAGGCGGCTCAGGCGGTGCGTCAATCGAAGCGACGATTTTTCATTGCGACATGACGCATGGCTTCCTACTTTCAGGCTCCCTTATTGTGCTACCGGAGAATGAGATGGCTGAGCCGAGCGCCCACGAAGCCCTGATATATCTGATGGTGGTCATGTCGGCCGCCGACCGGGACATGACCGACGCGGAGCTTGCCATTATCGGTGATACGATCCGCTCATGGCCGGTCTTTCGGGAATTCGATGACAACCGTATCATCGAGGTGGCGCGCCAGTGCCAGCAAATTCTGCAGGAAGACAATGGGCTCGAGCGCATCCTGAACGCTGTGCGCGATACCGTGCCATCGAAACTGCACGATACGGCATATGCGCTTGCGGTCGAGGTTGCCGCCGCCGACATGCATGTGGAGCCGGAAGAAAAACGGATGTTGCACATCGTGCGCAGCCGGCTGCATTTGGAGCCGCTCGTGGCAGCCGCGATCGAGAGAACAGCCCAAGCCCGGAAACGCGCCCTTATCTGATCGCGCTCGAAATCAAGCGCATGTGACTGGCGCTTGAACGGCACAGCGGAATAATGGGGGCATGACCTCGTTTCTCTTTTCCGAAGCGGCCATCCGTCTCTTCGCATTCATCGGCATTTTCGCGACCATGGCGCTTTATGAGTTGTGGTCGCCAAGACTGGAACGGTCGGAAATGGCCGGTGCACTTAAATCGCGCCGTTGGTTCGCGAACCTCTCCATGGTTCTGATTTCGTCAGCGGTGCTGCGGGTTGTGTTCCCGGCGGCTGCCGTGGGGGCCGCACTTTGGGCCGATGCACGGGGCTGGGGTCTTTTTCATGCCGTTGGTGTCCACCCGACGCTTGCCGGTGCTATCGCCTTCGTCGTGCTGGATTTTGCGGTGTGGCTCGAACATGTGGCGAGCCATAAGATTCCGTTCCTATGGCGCATTCACCGCATGCATCACGCAGACAACGGATTCGATGTGACGACGGGTTTGCGTTTCCATCCGTTGGAAATCCTTCTATCGATGTTCTGGAAAGCGGTAATCGTTATCGCGCTGGGGGCGCCTGTTCTGGCAGTGCTTCTGTTTGAGATCGTTTTGAATGGTACATCGATGTTCAACCATTCCAACATAAACATCCCATCTCGTCTGGACCGTGCGTTGCGCTGCATTGTCGTGACGCCGGACATGCACCGCGTGCATCATTCCACGATAATGCGGGAAACCGACTCTAACTACGGATTCAATTTTCCGTTCTGGGACCGTCTGTTCGGCACCTATACCGCTCAGCCGCGGCTGGGACACGAAGGCATGGAGATTGGCTTGTTGGAGTATCGCGGCTCCCTTACGGCACGGCTCTTGTGGATGCTGACCCTGCCCTTCCGTGCGTTGCGTTGAGTGAGCTCAATAAAAGCTTACCGGAAAATAGCGGAGATAGATGTCGGTAAAGCGACCGCTGGCGTCGATGCTATGAAGTGCGAAGTCGATGGCTTCTGCCAGCGCCGGGGTCTCTTTCGGCACGGCAATCGCGAGACCTTGCCCCAGATATTCTGGCGCAAGATAAGGCCCGCCGGAAAAGGCGCAGCAGTTTTCCGATTCCTGCCCTGCAAGCCAGAAGCTGAGCTGGACGCCGTCGCCGAAAACAGCATCGATCTTCCCCGTCTTCAAATCCTGATAGAGCCAGTCGCGTCTTGTGTAGACGACGCTCTGCGCGTCCGGGAAGAGATCGCGCAGCAACATCTCGTGGGCCGTGGTGCCGATGACACCGATCCGCTTGCCACTGACAGCTTGGTAAAGCGGTTCCGACAGCTTGGCCGCACGGGGTGTAACAAGGCGCGCGGGAAAGCGTAGATATGGACGTGAAAACAGATAGCGCTCGCGGTTCTCGGCCGTGATCGCCAAACCGGCGATGATGGCGTCTCCCTGCTTGGTTTCGATGGCCGTATGCAATTCGTCCCAGGGCAGCGCCTGTATCTGACAGCGCTCGATCATCTCTAGTTCGGCGCATATCTGACGGGCAAGGTCTATGTGCACGCCGCTTAGCCGATTGTCGGAATCCAGGTAATTGAACGGAAAGAAGTCGACGGTTGTTAGAAAACGCAATCTTGGTAGCGTGGATACATCCGGTTTCGAGTGGCTTTGCCTCGGTTCGGAAAAGCCAGGGGGGGCGGTGTTCTGCGCATTTGCGGAAATCAGCATCGAAAACAAGAAGAGACAGGATATTGAATGAAAAAATAGAAAATTTATGAAGCGCACGGCGTAGCCGGCAAATAAGAGTGTAGACTTTTTATGGATAAAACTTTGCGTATTATGCAATATCATTGTTATTGTCCCCGGTGTTCACCACATATAGTGGCGAGCGGTTGCGTAGGTTTCGACGAATTGCATGGGTCGTCGGCGGGGATAAGTACATATGGTCGATTTCGGGAAGACGCAGGCCTTTATTGAACAAATTCAAAGGGCCCGAACGTCGGCGGCAGTTAGCAGCGCGCTGATTTCGTTCGCACAAGATTACGGTCTTCACACGGTTTGTGCGGGCACGCTGCCCGCAAGGGGCGCCTCGCCCGGCGAGCAAGTAGGGCATTTTGTACTGAGCAGTTGGCCGGCAGAATGGGTCGACCGGTACGTTTCGCGCAACTATGTCTTTCATGACCCTATCGTAAACCATGCTCGCCAAAGCGGGAATGCCATTTTGTGGCGCGATATCCTGAAAGACTATGAAGGATCGCGCGAAGCGTCGAAATTGCTTAGTGAGGCGCGCGATTTCAGGCTCGTCGATGGCATCGCAATGTCTTTTACAACGCTTGAAGGACTTCAGATTGTCATGTCGTTCGGGGGTGAGCAGGTCGAGCTCTCCCCGTCCCAGTTGGATATCGTGTCTTTCGTCTCCTCCTATGCGATCGGCCATGCGCTGAGCCTGCGCGGTAAAGATCGGTTTGGCGAACTCGACGCGATGGAGAAGGAATGTCTGCAGCTTGCCACACGCGGTCGGTCCATTGCTGAAATCGCCGAAAGGCTTCATATGTCCGAGGAGGGTGTTCTTCTGCAGATAGAAGCGGGCAGGCGGAAGCTCGGCCCCGGACACGCGCTCAGCCGGTTGAGCGAGATGCCGCGCCTGACACCGCGCGAGAAAGAGTGTCTGCAATGGGCGGCGCTGGGAAAGTCGGAATGGGAGGTTTCTCAGATACTCGGTATATCCGAGCATACAGCGGAGAAACACCTCCTCAACGCCAAGACCAAACTTGGAGCTTCAAATCGTGTTCATGCAGTTGCTGAAGCGATCCGATGCGGTGTCTTCGATTGAGATCTTATTGAAATATAAGGTGAATATAATAAACAAAATCATTTCGGTTGCATAAAATATGATCTTATGATGCTATAGTTGAAGTCCGGTGGGGAGATAAATTATGGCGAAGTGTGTTGCCGCGTCCGCGCGTAAATTATCGAATGGCGGATTTATCGGTTCGCGAGAGAGGAATCTAAATAGAACTTATTTTCATTTCCGAGCTCATTCGGTGTGCAAATTGTTATAATAAAAGGGATGATCGATTATGGATTGTCCCGTTCAAGATCAAGAAATCACAAGTGCTTCCGATGGACTGAACGAAGCGGAAGCGTTGCCTGTTGCAATGCCTCCCTCTCCGGCAACAGATTGGTTGCCTATCCTCAGATCCTTGTCGATCAGCGAAGCTGAGGTCTTTCGGGTGGATGCTCGGGCAAGGCTTGCCGGGGTGTGCTTTCAGACGGAGCTGCTGGCGTCGGGGCTGGTGTCGGAGCAACAATTGTTTCGAGCCCTGGCGGATTACTTAGGACTTGCCTTCGTGCTTCGCCCGAATCCGAACGCGCTTGTCATGCGCGAACGGCACGGGTTGGCCGCCCTGGCACGGCGCGGTGGCGCAAGGGTCAGCCTGCTCGTTGACGAACGCGGTCAGTCGATTGTTCTTATTGCACCAGACAGGCTCAACATCCCGGCGTTGACGTCCTTCGTGATGCGCTATCCTCGCGTTTCGAGTCGCGTTTGTGTGGTGCAGCCCTCGGTTCTGCGTGATGCGATTTCGGTTCGCTCGAAAAAGGCGCTAACGCGGATAGCCACCGAAAAGCTCTTCTCGGCGGCGCCGGATATGTCGGCGCGCATCGTCGTCAATGCCTGGCAGGGGGCCTTGTTGGGTGCCGCAACAGTGTCACTCCTGTTCGCGACGTTGCTTGCACCCTCGGTAACATTACTCGTGTTGCATGGACTGTTCTCGCTTGCGTTCCTTGCATGCGTTCTCCTGAGAATGGCAGTCAGTCTCGCGGGCGGTCGGAAAGCCGAACCGCGCATCGCTACCATCAGGCCGGCGGAGATGCCTGTCTATTCAGTGTTGATCGCACTCTACAAAGAGGCCGAGATCGTTCCCGACCTTCTGATGGCATTGGGCAAGATCGTCTGGCCGCGAGCTAAGCTGGAGATCAAGCTGGTTTGCGAGGAGGATGATGAAGAAACGCTTGCGGCGCTGAGAGCTCAGGAACTGCGGCCATATATCGAGGTCATAGAAGTCCCCGCTGGGACACCGCGCACAAAACCGAAAGCGCTTTCCTACGCGCTGCCAATGACCTCGGGAGCGTTCGTTGCTCTCTATGACGCTGAGGACAGGCCGCATCCGTTTCAATTGGTAGAGGCGTGGCATGCTTTTCGTAGCGGGGAAGAGAGACTCGCCTGCGTGCAGGCGCCACTCAACATATCCAACCGTCGGGAGAGCTGGATTTCGGCAATGTTCGCGCTGGAATATGCAGCGCTTTTCCGCGCTGTTCTGCCGTGGCTGGCGCAGCGCGCTCTCGTCCTGCCATTGGGCGGCACTTCCAATCATTTTCGACGGTCGGCTCTCGAGGCCGTCGGCGGCTGGGATCCTTACAACGTTACCGAGGACGCGGACCTTGGAACGCGCCTCTATCGTTTCGGTTATCGAGCGGGTGTCATTTGCAACCCGACCCAAGAAGATGCTCCAACCGATATGCGCACCTGGCTGCCGCAACGTACGCGATGGTTCAAGGGCTGGGCGCAAACATGGCTCGTCCACATGCGCAATCCTCTGACGGTCCTTCGGGAAACCGGCCTCGGCTCCTTTCTTATCATGCAGGTTCTGTTTGCGGGTATGGTGCTATCGGCGCTCGCATATGGTGTCTTTTGGGCAGCCGCGCTCGGAATCGGCATTTACTGGTTCTTCGGCGGTGCGTTCCGGCCCACCGAAGGCGTGTTGCTTCTGATCGATATCTTTAACATCGTGCTCGGCCATACTGCATTTCTGGTGATCGGCTGGTCGACGCTCCAGAAGACCGAGAAGTCGGGCTTCTGGAAGCGTGTACTCTGGACGCCGGTTTACTGGTGTCTCATGTCTATTGCCGCCTGGCGATGCGTCTGGCAGCTTTACTGGAAGCCGCACCATTGGGAAAAGACGCCACACAAGCGGCATAACAGGTCTCTGGCGCTAGTCCGGAAAGCCGGGTCCTGAACCGATGATCAACTGGTCTTCCTGTCCGATGGCTTTCAGATCGCGACCGTCATAGGCAATCGAAAGGAGCATGCGGCGAATGACTGCGAGGCGCGCACGCCGCTTATCGTTGGCGCGCACGACGGTCCACGGTGCGTGAGCGCTGTGCGTGCGCTCCAGCATCAGGTCGCGCATGCGGGTGTAATCGTCCCATTTCTGGATGCCGGCCACATCCATCGGAGAGAATTTCCAGTATTTGAGCTTGCTGTGCCGACGGTCGTGAAAGCGTTCGAGTTGTGTTTCCTGGCCGATATTCAGCCAGAATTTGAAGAAGTGGATGCCGTCGTTGACGATGGCGCGCTCGAAATCCGGTGCTTCATCGAGAAACTGTTCGTGCTGTGCGGGTGTGCAGAAACCCATGACGGGTTCCACACCGCCACGATTGTACCAGGAACGGTCGAACGTCACCAACTCACCGCTGGTGGGAAAATGCGTGACATAACGCTGGAAATACCACTGGCCGCGCTCCGTTTCGGTCGGTTTGGGCAGCGCCACATTTCGCGCATTGCGCGGATTGAGGTAAGTGCGGATGCGCGAGATGGTGCCGCCCTTGCCCGCCGCGTCACGTCCTTCGAACAAAGCCATCACACGCGCGCCGCTCTTTTGCATCCATGCCTGCAGCTTGACGAGTTCGATCTGCAGTTTCTCCAACTGCTTTTCGTAATCGTCCTTGTCGAGTTTCTCGTCATATGGAAAGCCGCCGGCCTTCAGCTCCTTGTCCTTGATCCAGTCGGGCAGGTCCGGATCGTCTATGTCGAATGTCCGTTCCTTGCCGGACAGGGTGAGCTTGAACGGTTTGACTTTCTCGAGGTCGGGGTTTTCCAAAGGCTTATTCATAAAATCGATCCTGAACCATGGGAGTGTCCATGCTATTTGCAGCTTGATACAAGGTCCACCGTTTAGGGAGTAACGGCGAAATGCCGCCTCAAACGATACGCTGAAATGGGCTTTCGGGCAGTTGCGGGGATGAAGTTGGTCGATGGGCATGGATGAAAACGGGCGACGGCGGTCGCGAAATGGAATGTTGCGGCGCCTTGCTTGGCCATTTGCGTTGCTGGTGAGGGCCTTCGAGGGCTTCCTGCAGGGCAACAACGCGACGGCCCAGAGCGATAAGCCGCCCGTTGTGCGCGGCGATATCAACACGCTGCCGGCGGTCTACTTGGCTGCCGCCGTACTTGACCCGCTTTATATTTTCGACAGTGCCGGAAGCATTCTCTATTCCAACGAAGCTGCCGACCTGGCCTTCGGTCCTGTGACCAAGAGCGCTTCGCTGCGCTTGAAGTTTCGCGCTCCGGAAATGCACGAGTTGGTAAGTCGCGTGATTTCAGGAGAAGAGGAGTCCACGGCGATTAACTATGCGGAGCGTGTCCCCGTGGAACGCGCCTATCGTGTGGTCGCGAGTCGCATTGGAAACGATACGGGTCTTTATGTCCTGATGTTCAAGGATCAAAGCGAAGCGCGGCGGATCGACCGTATGCGCGCCGATTTCATTGCCAACGCCAGTCATGAATTGCGCACCCCGCTCGCCTCGGTCGCCGGTTTTATCGAAACGCTGCGCGGTCCAGCGCGCGACGATCCGAAAGCGCGGGAAAACTTTCTGCAGATCATGCAGAACCAGACCCAGCGCATGGCACGTCTTATTGACGACCTGCTCTCGCTCTCACGGCTGGAGATGAAGCCTTATCAGAAGCCGAATGCGCAGCTCGATGTTGTGGTTCTGGTGAAGGGCGTGATCGAATCCATGCGCCACATCGCCAAGGAGAACGGAGTCGAGATCGTGTCGGAGCTCGACGACACACCGAGGCTGATCGCCGGCCACTCCGACGAACTCGTGCAGGTGTTCGAAAACCTGCTCGAAAACGCCTGCAAGTACGGCAGCTCCGGCAAGCGCGTCGTGCTTTCCGTGGAGCAAGCAAGCCCGATGGAGGAGGTACGTGTCACCGTTCGGGACTTCGGCCCCGGCATTCCCGAAGAGCACATTCCGCGGATCACGGAGCGCTTCTATCGCGTGGACGTCGAGACAAGCCGTACGCAAAAGGGCACCGGGCTCGGATTGTCCATCGTCAAGCACATACTGACGCGGCATGATGCCCGATTGTCAATCAAGTCCGCATCGGGCAAGGGTGCGTCGTTCGTCGTTCATTTCCCGCCTGTTCCGCCCTCCGCCGGAAGCGGTGGGTATGTTTGACAGATGCGCTCCCCACGTTCATTTTCCTGCCATCACAATAACTTAGTATGAGTGGGAGACATCGAGGCCAATCTGGCTGAGGAGGAATGAAACCATGCAGAATCAGCACACCATGCGGTCCTTCGACGATGAGTTGAATTACCTGTCGGATCAGATCGCGGCGATGGGTGGATACGCTGAACGCATGGTGGCGGAAGCCGTTTCAGCACTTGTGCAGTCGGATGTCGGCCTTGCTCGCAAGGTGGTTGAAGACGACGTGTTTCTCGACACCAAGGAGCGGGAAATTGGCGAGCGTGCCGTCATCATTATCGGCAAGCGCCAGCCGGTGGCAGACGATTTGCGCGAAATCGTCGGTGCGATCCGCATATCTTCCGATCTGGAACGCATCGGCGATCTGGGCAAGAACATTGCCAAACGCGTTGTCGCCGTCACGGAAGGCAAGCAGCCGGTTCGCCTTTTTCGCGGCCTGGAAGCGTTGGCGGGCCTGGCGCTTACCCAATTGAAGGAAGTGCTGGACGTCTATGCGTCCCGCTCTGTCGAGCGCATCGGCTTCGTTCGTGATCGGGACGAGGAAATCGACGCGATGTACACGTCCTTGTTCCGTGAACTCTTGACCTACATGATGGAGGATCCGCGCAATATCACGGCCTGCACGCATCTATTGTTCTGCGCAAAGAACATCGAGCGCATCGGAGACCATGCAACGAACATCGCCGAGACGGTTCATCACATCGTGACGGGGCGACAATTGCCGCTGGAACGTCCCAAGGAAGACCAAAGCCACAAGGTCGTGGCCGATCCCGAGGCATAGCCGGAACGCGTTGAAGAAATATGGAATGAGCCGGCGCACCAAGGTTAAAGCGGGTGCGGGAGTTCCTTTACGATCCGGCCCTTGAACGTTTTGAACTTACGCCTGTGGCGACTCCGGCGTTTGCCTTGCAACATTTGCGCGAGGCATCTTTGCTGGCTTTGGAGTGGGCAATGCCACATTTCGGGGGAGGAGATCGCATGGTCTGGTTTTTTGAACGAGGCATATGCTCTCCAGGCGGCGACCTGCGGACAGGAGGTACTCCTTGAAAACGTTGCCCTGTTGGAGCCGAAATCTGCTCCGAGGCTGAATCGTCCGGTTCTGTCTTTTGCGGCAGCTTTCACCAGCGCTCTGACTGTTCAGGCAAAGAAAAACCCGGCTGCGACGATGCGACAGCCGGGTAGCGCAGAGGAGAGCTGTGTTGATGATCAGCGGTTCCTGCGCCGTTCCGATGCAGGTTGATAGGCAATGCGCGAGTGATAGGTGCAGTAGGGACCGTTCTCGCCGGCATCATTGCCACAGAAGCTGAAATCTTCCGAAAGCGGGTCACCATTCGGCCATTTGCAGGTGGTTTCTGTAAGCTGCACGAGTTCAAGCTTGCGCGAAATCGGTACCACCACATCTTCGGTCGGACGAAGATACGTGCGCGCGACCGGCTCTTCGTCGAATTGCACCTGAAGAGCAGTGGCTCCAACGGTGACCGTTGACGGGCGCGTATTGCGCGGGCGGCGTGTCGTGGTGCTCGGCGCTGCTGGAGTCTTCTTCTGGCGTGTGCGCGGGCTTGTCGCTCGACCACGGCTGGAGAGCTTGAGCCGATGGACCTTGCCGATCACAGCATTGCGGCTCACGCCACCGAGTTGCGCTGCGATCTGGCTTGCGCTCAAGCCTTCCGCCCACAATTTCTTTAAGGTTTCGACTCTTTCGTCTGTCCAGTTCATCGGGACACGCTCCTGTCCAGCGTGCGGAATCCGAATCCTATCCCGCTCAGCCAAAGCCGAGGGAGCACCATATAATCATGGTAGATGTGGTCCGCCGCACAAAATGTAGTCTTTTTGCTTGGGTAGAAACTACCTTATCGGCAGACTCTGTGACAAGAGTCCTTACCGTAAGCTGATTCGGTTTTTGAGGTTTTCCCCAATTTGCTGCCTTGCCGTGTCATTGAGCTGTCGCGCCGCGTGCGTTGACAGGCACGCGGAAACAACCGATAAATCGCACGAGTGCCGCCCCTTGGGCGGCATTTTGATTTCATTCTTCCGTACCCTGTGGCTGCGCGGGGCGGAAACCAATCTCAGGCTCAGCGGAGACCGTGTGGATGCGTGAATCTGCGCTTTATGGAACTTATGCTCGTCAACCTCTCGCGTTCGAGCGGGGCGAAGGATGCTGGATAGAGACCGCCGAGGGCGAACGCTATCTGGATTTCGCCGCAGGCATCGCTGTCAACTCGCTGGGGCATGCCCATCCGCACCTGGTTGCCGCATTGACGGAGCAGGCGGGCAAACTGTGGCATGTCTCCAACGTTTATGAGATCCCGGGGCAGCGCCGGTTGGGCGAGCGCCTTGTCGAAGACAGTTTTGCCGATAAGGTCTTCTTCACCAATTCCGGTGCGGAGGCGCTGGAATGTGCCATAAAGACGGCGCGACGTTACCACCATGTGAACGGGCAGCCGGAACGCTACCGCATCATCACCTTCGAAGGCGCTTTTCACGGTCGTACGCTGGCCACCATCGCGGCCGGCGGGCAGGCGAAGTATCTCGAAGGTTTCGGGCCGAAGGTGGAAGGTTTCGATCAAGTGCCGTTCGACGACATGGCCGCGCTTTTGCAGGCCATCGGGCCGGAAACGGCAGGCATTTTGGTCGAACCCATTCAAGGGGAGGGCGGCGTTCGTCCTATCCCCAATGCATCGCTGCGGCGTCTGCGCGAGCTCTGCGATCGCCACGGTCTGTTACTCATCCTCGACGAGGTGCAGAGCGGTGTGGGGCGCACGGGCAAGCTGTTCGCCCACGAATGGGCCGAGATCACGCCGGACCTGATGGCGGTGGCCAAGGGGATTGGCGGTGGCTTCCCGCTGGGCGCCTGCCTGGCGACGGCGGAAGCGGCCAAGGGCATGACCCCCGGCACCCATGGCACGACCTTTGGTGGCAACCCGCTCGCCATGGCTGTCGGCAATGCCGTTCTCGACGTGGTTCTGGAAGACGGCTTCCTGGAAAGCATCGGCAAGAAGGGGCTTCATTTCAAACAGAGCCTGGCGGCGGTCGCGGACGAATTCCCCGATATCATCGAGGGCGTGCGTGGCGAAGGTCTCATGCTGGGCATCAAGTGCAAGGTGCAGAACACGCGTCTGCTCGAGGCGTTACGAGATCAGAAGATGCTCGTGGTGCCGGCCGGCGACAATGTGCTGCGGCTCCTGCCGCCGTTGATCATCACCGAAGACGAGATCCGCGAAGCGGTGAAGCGCATTCACGATGCCGCCGCCACGGTGAGGACGACCGAAAAAGCCGATGCTTGAGAAAACCAGGGAGACAGGCATGGCCAGCGGTCTTCGCCACTTCATCGATCTTTCGACGGTCGAACCGCAGGATCTGCGGTTCATGCTCGATGATGCGCGTGCCCGTAAGGAGCGCCTGAAGGACGGCGAGCGCGACAGACCCTTCGAGGGGAAAGCGCTGGCGATGATTTTCGACAAACCGTCGACCCGTACCCGGGTCTCCTTCGATGTGGGCATGCGCCAGCTCGGCGGCGAAACGATTATGCTAACGGGCGCGGAGATGCAGCTCGGCCGTTCGGAAACCATTGCCGATACGGCGAAGGTGTTGTCGCGCTACGTGGACGCAATCATGATCCGCACCACGGTGCACGACCGGCTCATCGAACTGGCTGAGAATGCGACCGTTCCGGTTATCAATGGCCTGACCGACGACACGCACCCCTGCCAGATCATGGCCGATATCCTCACCTTCGAGGAACACCGCGGCCCGGTCAAAGACAAGCTGTTCGCCTGGACGGGCGACGGCAACAATGTCCTGCATTCGTTGATCGAGGCGTCGGCGCGCATGGAATTCCGGCTCAACATCGCCGTGCCTGCGGGCAGCGAGCCGATGGCTAAATACGTCGACTGGGCGCGAACCAATGGCGGCCGCGTGACCTTCACGAAATCGGCGCAGGAAGCGGTTGCGGGCGCGGATTGCGTCGTGCCCGATACCTGGGTGTCGATGGGTCAGGAACATCGGGCGCGCGGCGACAATATATTCAAACCCTACCAGGTGAACGAGGCGTTGATGAAGCACGCCAGGCCCGATGCCCTGTTCATGCATTGCCTGCCGGCGCATCGCGGCGAAGAGGTAACCGACGAGGTCATTGACGGGCCGCACTCGGTGGTATTCGACGAGGCGGAAAACCGCCTTCACGCACAGAAAGCTGTTCTTGCATGGTGCCTCAACCGGTGACGAGCGAAACGAGACAATTGGGCGAGTTCGGTTTTGCCGGCGACGACCACGTCGTTCCTTTCGACGTGGACCCGCTGGACGTACGCGGACGTGCGGTTCAGCTCGGGCCGATGCTCGATCAGATACTCGCCCGGCACACATATCCCGAGCCGGTTGCCAGACTGCTCGCCGAAGTAATCGTGCTCACGGTGCTTTTGGGCAGTTCGCTGAAATTCGAAGGCAAGTTCATTGTGCAAACCCGTTCGGACGGACCGGTGGACATGCTGGTCGCTGATTTTACCACGCCGAGTTCCGTGCGCGCCTATGCGCGTTTTGACGAGACACGCCTCGATGAGGCGATGGCTGCCGGCAAGGTTGCACCGGAAGACCTCCTCGGTGCCGGTGTCTTGGCGTTGACGGTCGATCAGGGTTCGGACATGCAACGCTACCAAGGCATAGTCCAGCTCGACGGCACCACTCTGGAAGACGTGGCGCGCACATATTTCCGCCAGTCCGAGCAGATCCCGACCGAAGTTCGGCTCGGCGTGGCCAAGATGGTGCTCCCGGGAGCCGAGGGTGGCCAGGAGCATTGGCGCGCTGGCGGATTGCTGCTGCAGTTTCTGCCCAATTCGTCCGAACGCATGCGCAGCCTCGATTTGCCGGGCGGCGATGGTGACGAGGACCACGACGGATCGACACATCCTGAGGACGATGCATGGCAGGAAGCGCGGATGCTGCTTTCCACGGCCGAAATCACCGAGCTCGTGGATCCGACGGTTGGGGCCGAGCGCCTTCTCTATCGCCTGTTTCACGAGCATGGCGTGCGTGTCTACGAGGGAGCGAACGTTCGGGACGATTGCTCTTGCTCGCGTGACAAGATCAAGTCCGTGCTGGACGGCTTTACCCCTGAAGAGGTGGCCGACAGCATTGAGGACGGCGTTATCCGCGTCACCTGCGAATTCTGCTCGACGGAGTACGTGTTCGATCCCGGCGATTTCAGTTGATCCGCGTGGCTGCGCCTGGCAGATCGAGCGAAAATGCCGGGATGTCCACATCGAAAAAGGCACCGCGCGGCCCGCGCATCGTGTAGCGCCCGACCATGATGCCCGAAGGGGCGGAGAGCGGACAGCCGGAAGTGTAGGTGTAGCTGTCGCCCGGCTCCAGCACCGGCTGCTCGCCCACCACGCCTTCGCCGCGCACCTCCTGCACACGCCCGGTTTCGTCCGTGATGTGCCAGTACCGTGCGACGAGTTGTACCGTCAGCGGCGAATGGTTGGTGATGGTGATGCGATAGGCCCAGACGAAATGGCCGCTTTCGGGGTCTGATTGTGCGGACAGGTAGCTGGGTTCGGCGCTCACTTCGATAGACTGGGTAACAGCTCTGTACATGACTCGGACTCGTGTTGGCGTGCTCCAAGCGGTGAGGATGGCCCCGTCTTCTAAAAGTTCAAGAGCATAGCAGAGAACGTCCGGCAGTTCATGCATGAAGCCGGGAAAACCCATGACGCCATTGTGAGCGGCATGAGAGGTTGAAACACGCTAAGCAGGGGCATTGGTGACAAGATGACGCGATGGTGAAACATGCTCGACGGCTGGGCGCACCGAAAGATCGATCCCGGATTATCGGCGTTGGCAGAGCAACTCGCTACGGCGGGTGTGCGTGCAAACGCCATCACCTATTCGGGGCTGATCCTGGGATTGATGGCTGCCGGGGCAATCGCGTTCGAGGCCTACTGGGCGGGTCTCGCCCTCGTTCTCGCCAGTCGTTTATGCGATGGACTGGACGGCGCAGTGGCGCGGATCAACGGCAAGACCGATTTCGGCGGCTATCTCGACATCGTACTGGACTTCGCCTTCTATGGCGCTGTACCGCTCGGCTTCATTATTGCCGATCCCGGGGCCAACGCCATTTCCGGCGCGGTGCTGTTGCTCGCCTTTTACGTCAATGGGGCGAGCTTTCTCGCCTATGCGGTGATGGCGGAAAAGAACAGACTCAAGAGCCGGGCACGTGGCGAGAAGTCGCTGTTCTTCACCACTGGACTGGCTGAGGCTAGCGAGACGCTGGCCGTCTTCGTGGCCATGTGCCTCTTCCCGGCATGGTTTCCGATCATCGCTTATGTCTTTGCTGCGGTCACTGCCTACACGACGGTGTCGCGCATTGTGCTGGCCGGCAGCCGCTTCGGCTAAAACGTCGGAACGAGATTAAACGGTGGCCAGCGCCTGTTCGATGTCGGCGATGAGATCGTCACTATCCTCCAGCCCCACGGACAGGCGCAGCATGCCGTCGCCGATGCCCAGTTCGCCACGCGCTTCATCCGACAGATTCTTGTGGGTGGTCGTGGCGGGATGGGTTATCAGACTTTTTGCGTCTCCGAGATTGTTGGAGATCTGTACGATCTTCAGTGCGTTCTCGAAAGCGAAGGCTTCTTTCTTGCCGCCCTTCAATTCAATGCAAAGCAGCGTTGAACCACCCGTCATCTGCCGGGCGATAATGTCGGCCTGAGGATGATCCTTGCGGCCGGGGTAGATGACGCGAGCGACTTTGGGGTGTTCGGCGAGCAGATCGGCGATGCGGCCGGCACTTTCCGTTTGCTGGCGTACACGAAGCGGCAGCGTTTCGAGCCCCTTGAGCAGCGTCCAGGCATTGAACGGCGAAAGACTCGGTCCCGTATGGCGGAAGAAATCCTGCAATTGCTCGTCGACCCACTCTTTATCCGAGAGCACGACCCCACCCAGACATCGACCCTGGCCGTCGATGTGTTTGGTGGCGGAATAGACAACCACATGCGCACCGAGTTCCAGAGGTTTCTGCAGGAGCGGTGTGGCGAACACATTGTCGACCACCAGACGTGCGCCGATCTCGTTTGCAAGAGCGGCGATACCGGCGATGTCGGCCACTTCCAGTGTCGGATTGGTGGGACTTTCGAGGAAGAAAAGCCTGGTGTTGGGGCGTATGGCGGCCTTCCAGTTCTCAAGTTTCGCTCCGTCGACCAATGTCGTCTCGATTCCGTAGCGTGGCATCAGCGTTTCAACCACCCAGCGGCAAGAGCCAAACAGCGCACGGCCGGCGACCACATGGTCGCCCGCTCTGAGCGAGCACAGAAGCGCAGCGGTGACGGCGGCCATACCGGAGGACATGGCGCGGGCTTCCTCGGCACCTTCCAGTGCGCACATGCGGCGTTCGAACATATCCACGGTTGGATTGGCATAGCGCGAATAGACAAAACCGGGTTCGTCGCCCTTGAAACGGGCTTCGGCGGCCTCCGCGCTATCGTAGACGAAGCCCTGCGTCAGATAGATTGCTTCGGACGTTTCTCCAAAGTGAGAGCGCGTGACCCCCCCATGGATAAGGGCTGTCTGTGCTTTCCAGTCGTTTTCGGAATGATCTGTCATCGCTTCTACACCCACCAAAAAACCGGCCGCGGGAAGTCGCATGCCGGTTCGGTAATCGAGCGCGGCCTTTTAGCGACTTCTTTAACGTGGCTGCAAGCCGACCGGCCAAATCACCACGGGATAAAGGTCCATTAGACCTTCAAGCGCCTTGCGTCAACGACAAGCAGCGCTAAACCTCGATGAATTAAAGCCTGTGTAAGGAGAGGGGCGTTGGCCAAAGCGGGAATTCTGCCTGACAAGGACATCGCGGCATTGTTCGACAACGGAGTGCTTGCCTCCGCCCGCCCGCTGGACGACGACCAGATCCAGCCGGCCAGTCTCGATGTGAGGCTCGGGACCGTCGCCTACCGGGTGCGTGCCAGTTTCCTCCCGGGCCCCAATCACCGCGTCTCCGAAAAACTGGAGAAGCTCAGGCTGCATGAAATCCAGCTCGACGAAGGCGCGGTCCTGGAGACGGGCTGCGTTTATATCGTGCCGCTTTTGGAAGGTCTCGACCTACCAGACGACATTTCCGCCTCCGCCAATCCCAAGAGCTCAACGGGCAGGCTCGACATCTTCACGCGCGTGATGACCGATTATGGCCAGGAGTTCGACAAGATCCCGCATGGCTATTCGGGCCCGCTCTACATTGAGGTGAGTCCACGCACCTTTCCGATCGTGGTGCGCACGGGCTCGCGCCTTTCGCAAATCCGGTTTCGCAGCGGCAAGGCGCTGCTCGATGAAAGCGCGTTGGCGCAGTTGCACGCGCGCGAAACGCTGGTCGCTGCCGAGGATCCCAACATCACCGGCGGCGGTATCGCACTTTCAGTGGATCTGAGCGGCGACGACAACGGACTGATCGGATACCGTGCCAAGCATCACACGGCGCTGATCGATGTCGATATGCGTGACCAGCACGATGTGGCCGACTTCTGGGAGCCGCTGACGGGCGACGGTGCAGGCGGACTGATCCTCGATCCGGACGAGTTCTATATTCTCGTGTCGCAGGAAGCGGTACACGTGCCGCCGCTCCACGCCGCGGAGATGACCCCTTTCGATCCTCTCGTAGGCGAGTTTCGCGTTCACTATGCCGGTTTTTTCGATCCCGGTTTCGGCCATTCGTCAGCCGGCGGCACGGGCAGCCGCGCTGTGTTGGAGGTGCGCAGTCACGAGGTTCCGTTCATTCTGGAACACGGGCAGATCGTTGGCCGACTGGTTTATGAGCGTATGCTCTCACGGCCGGGGGCGCTATACGGCGCCGATCTGAAATCCAACTATCAGGGACAGTCGCTTAAGCTTTCGAAGCATTTCCGCATGCGCTGATCGCATGCGCGCTCAGCGTTCGGCGTGCTGTTTCTCGGCGTTCATCGCCTGCACCTCTTTGCGCAGACTGCGAATTTCAGTGAGGATCATCTCCTGTTCGGCCTGCAGCGCGGTACGCTCCGCCGATGCCTCCTCGTCGTGTTCGGCCTGCATGGCCGAGACGATGATGCCGATGAAAAGATTGAGCACCGTAAAGGTTGTCGAGACGATGAATGGGATAAAGAACAGCCAGGCGAGGGGATAAACCTCCATTACCGGGCGAACGATGCCCATCGACCAGCTTTCCAGGGTCATGATCTGGAACAGCGAATAGGCCGAGGCGCCGATGCTGCCGAACCACTCGGGGAAGGCGGCGCCGAACAGCTTCGTCGCGATCACCGAGCAGACGTAATAGATCAGTCCCAGCAGCGCGACGATGGAGCCCATGCCCGGAATCGCGCCGAGCAGCGCCTGCACCACCTTGCGCATGGAGGGCACGACGGACACGAGGCGCAGGACGCGCAACACGCGCAAGGCGCGCAGTACGGAGAAGGCGGCGGAGGCGGGCACCAGGCTGATCGCCACCACCGTGAAGTCGAAAAGGTTCCAGGAGTCGGCGAAGAAGCGGCGCCGGTAGACCCAGAGCTTGGCCAGGATCTCGGCGGCGAAGATGCCGACGATGATGCGGTCCAGGACCATCAGCACCTCGCCGGTCGCGGCCATGACGCTCGGCACCGTCTCCAGGCCCAGGATGCAGGCGTTCACCAGGATCAGCGCGGTGATGGCGTGCTGGAAGGCGGCGGCCTCGATCAGGCGTTGCAGCCTGGATGGCGCCGCGGTTGTGCTGGCGCCGGGGGCTTGGGGGACTGTTGCTTCGCCGTTGTTCATCTCGCCTTCGATCTTCGCTGCTAGGGGCCCGCTGCCGGAGCTTCTCTGGCAGCTTAGATGAGGCGCGCGGCGGCGGGCGTCAAGAAGACGGCCGGACGAAGCGGGGTCGAAGCGGGGCTGAGGCTGGACCGAAAGGGGGGTCAGGAAGCCCGCGCGGCCTGATCGCGGGCGGGGATGCGCCGCGC
>NZ_CAJXGF010000034.1 GCF_913053745.1 uncultured Nitratireductor sp. | reverse complement strand
TCGTCTTCGTTCCACTCGTAGAAGGGGAAGTCGACAATCCAGGCAAGCGCGAAGCGCTCGCGATCGACCAGGCCGAGCTCCTCGCCGGCGCGCGTGCGTGCCGCGCCGGCAAAGGCCGCGAACTTCTTCGGGTCACCGGCAGCGAAAAAGCAGGCATCGCCGTCTTCAAGACCGAGTTGGGTGCGGATCGCCTCCGTGCGCTCCGGGCCGATGTTCTTGGCGATGGGGCCGGCGCCTTCAAGCCCCTCGCCCTCCTTGCGCCAAAAGATGTATCCGAGACCGGGCTGCCCTTCGCCCTGCGCCCAGGAATTCATGCGATCGCAGAAAGCTCTGGAACCGCCGGTCTTGGCCGGAATGGCCCACACCTCGGCCTTCTCGTCATTGGCGAGAATGTTGGCGAAAACCTTGAAGCCCGAACCGCGGAAATGCTCGGACACATCCTCCATCTCGATGGGGTTTCTTAGATCCGGCTTGTCGGACCCGTATTTGCGCATCGCCTCGTCATAGGGAATGCGCGGGAACACGTCCGTCACCGGCTTGCCGTCGGCGAACTCTTCGAAAATACCGCGCATGACCGGTTCCATGGTCTGGAACACGTCCTCCTGCTCGACGAAGCTCATCTCCAGGTCGAGCTGGTAGAACTCGCCCGGCAGGCGGTCGGCGCGCGGGTCCTCGTCACGGAAACAGGGCGCGATCTGGAAATAGCGGTCGAAGCCCGAAACCATGATCAACTGTTTGTAGATCTGCGGCGCCTGGGGCAAAGCGTAGAACTTGCCCTCGTGCAGGCGCGACGGCACCAGAAAGTCGCGCGCGCCTTCGGGCGATGATGCCGTCAGGATCGGCGTCGAATATTCGGTAAAGCCCGCCTCGCCCATGGCGCGGCGCATCTCGGCGATAATCTTCGTGCGCTGGACGATGTTCTTGTGCAGCGTGTCGCGGCGCAGGTCCAGGAAGCGGTATTTGAGACGAATGTCCTCGGGATAGTCCGGCTCGCCGAACACCGGCAGCGGCAGTTCCTTCGCTTCGGAAAGAACCTCGATCGCGCGAGCGAAAATCTCCACCGCGCCGGTCGGCAGATTCGGATTGACCGTCTCCTCGGTGCGCGCCTTGACTTCGCCGTCGACACGGATCACCCATTCGCCGCGCACACTTTCGGCGATCTTGAACGAAGGAGAATCGGGATCAGCGACGATTTGCGTCACGCCGTGATGATCACGCAGGTCGATGAACAGCAGTCCGCCATGGTCGCGCACCCGATGCACCCAGCCGGACAGGCGCACATTCGCGCCTACATCGGATTTTCTGAGTTCGGCGCAGGAATGGCTGCGATAGCGATGCATGGTCATTTCATCCGTGTCTTGGAATTGGTGCTCGAGACAGGGTAGCGCCGTCCCGGAAGGTCGGCGCGAAAAACGCATGAGAGGTGCGATTTGTCAAGGTATCGGCTCTGCACCGCGACGGGTGCGCTCCGCACCCTAGACCTTTTCTTCCGCCAGAGTGGTGCGCGTGTCGTCGGTCTCGGTCCACCATTCGCCAAGCGCATCGATCAGTGACACAAGATTCATACCGGCCGGGGTCAGATCGTACTCAACCCGCAAGGGATAACCGTCGAAGACGGTGCGCTGGACGATGCCGGCCTGTTCGAGCTTGCGCAATTCGAGTGTCAGCATTCGGTGGGAAACCGTCGGATTGTCGCGCTGCAGCTCGCTAAAACGCTTGGTCCCATCCTTAAGGTAATAAATGAGCAGCGTTGGCCATCGTCCGCTCAGCACGCGCATCACCTCCTCGATGGGACAGCGCGAAACCAGATCTTTCATGGCAAGGTCCTGCCTGAGGTTACAAAAAAGTGCGTAATTTACATAGGAGCCTAACCCGCTAGGTTCCAGCCTCGCTGCGCAGCGTGATCACCGAGAAATCACGGAGAACGATAAATGGAACCGATTCTTGTTTATGGCTTCCCGGCGGGAAGCTCTATGGGGCTCGTTGCCGCGCTTGAATGGCTGGACAAACCCTATCGGCTATGCCGGGTCGATATGTTGGGTGAAATGCGCGAACCGTCCTATGCGCGCATCAACGCTCGTCACGAGACACCGGCGCTGATCACCGACGCGGGGATCGCATTGTCCGAAACCATGGCAATAGCCGCCTGGCTCGAGGCACGGGACGACGGAAGGCGGATCAGCTTTGACCCGCGCACGCCCGAGGCAGATCGCATGCACCAGCTCATGGCCTATATAAACACCGGATTCACGTCGGCCTTCGGGCCGCTCTGGGTTGCCATGGAGATGGAAGATCTCGATCCGCAAACAAAAGAAGCGCTGCGTACCTTCGGCCGCGAGGCGGTCATGGAGCGTCACGACAAGCTCGAAGCCATGGTGGGAGACGGGCCGTTTCTCGTTGCAGACCGCCCCACACTGGCAGACGGTCTTTTCGTCGGTGTCGCTCGCTGGCTGGATTTCCACGAGGTCGCCGCACCCGAACGCTGGCCTAAACTGACCGCCATCCGTCGGCGGATCGAAGCAGAGCCGGCCGTCGCCTACGCGCTCGCACTCGAGGACGGCAAGGACGCGACCGGCACAGGCGCTTGTCGGGGACATGTTCCGCTCAACGAGGTCATCGAGCGTTTTGGTACATAAGGCAATGTGGGCGGCGGCGCAGTTAAGGCCGCCGCCCGCGTCGCCCTTCATGCCGGCCCGCGCGACAAGCTGGGACGATCGGCCCGGCCCACTGGCACAAGAGAATTGGTACAGGACGACCTATAGCTCGATGATGAACGGTGCGATCCTGCGCGCCTCCCAGCACCGGGCCTTTCTGCCATGTCCAGCCTTCGCCCGCTGATTCCGCTTCTCGTCGCCGCAGGCATCCTGTTGGCGGGCAACGGACTTCAAGGCACGTTGATCGCGCTTCGCGGCGCGGCCGAAGGCTTTTCAGAAACCACGATCGGCCTGATGGGCAGCGCCTATTTCGCGGGATTTCTCATCGGCTGTCTTTATGTGCCGCATCTTTTGCGCGCCGTTGGTCATATTCGCGCCTTCGCCGCGCTCGCAGCCCTTGGCGCCGCCGGCGCGCTGTTTCTCGTCCTCTTCGTCGATCCGGTGGCATGGATCGCCGTGCGCTTCCTGTCCGGTATCTGCTTCTCCAGTCTGTTCACCACCATCGAAAGCTGGCTCAATTCGGCTGCAGCGAACACCAACCGGGCACGCGTACTGGCTGTCTACCGCATCATCGATATCGGCGCGGTCACCGGCTCGCAATATATGATCCCGGGCCTTGGCATCGACGGCTTCACCGCTTTCGCCGTTATGGCCATGATGATCACCTTGTCCCTGGTTCCCGTTTCAATGGCCGACCGTTCCAACCCCAAGCTACCGGCCGAGCTGCGTCTGGACCTCGCTGCCGTGTGGCGCATCTCACCGCTGGCCGCTTTCGGATGTTTCGCTGTCGGTCTCACCAACAGCGCCTTTCGTATCGTAGGACCGATTTACGGCCAGTCCATCGGCCTCAGCGTTTCCGAGATCGCCACCTTCATGAGTGCCGGCATCGTTGGCGGTGCGGTGATGCAGTATCCGCTGGGCGCACTCTCCGATCGTCACGATCGGCGGCTTGTCCTCCTCGGCACCACCGTCGGCGCATTCATCTGCGCCCTCGTTATCGTCTGGTTCGCCGACGACAGCCGCAATGCGAACATGCTGCTCGTTTTCCTGTTCGGCGCCTTCGCCATGTCCCTCTATTCGCTCTCCGTCGCCCATGCCAACGACCATGCGCAAAAGGATCAGTTCGTTCAGCTCGCCGCCGGCCTCCTGTTCTTCTATTCGTTGGGTGCGATGGCCGGTCCGTTGCTGGCATCGCTGCTCATGCAGCGTTTCGGCCCGCACGCGCTCTTTTCCTATACCTCCATCGTCTATGCCGCGCTTATGGCCGTCACACTCTATCGCATGAGCGTGCGCCCTTCCGTTCCTGCCGCCCGCCGCCGCCGTTTCGCGGCTCTTCTGCGCACATCGCCTGTCTTCACGCGCATGGCGCGTCGCAGCCGCAACCAGCGCCACGCGGATGATGGATGAGCAGCTCCGCAAACCGCTTTCTTTCCTTTTTGCGCTGCATGACCTAAAGAAGCAGAATGGACCTGATTACCAAGCAAAAAGACCTCGAAGCGGCGATCTCCGACTTCAAAAAATCCGATTTCGTCACCGTCGACACAGAGTTCATTCGCGAATCGACCTTCTGGCCCGAATTGTGTCTGATCCAGATGGCCGCGCCCGGTAGAACCGCGCTTATCGACCCTTTGGCCGCCGGAATCGACCTCAAGCCTTTTTTCGCGCTGATGGCCGATGAGAGCATCCTCAAGGTTTTCCACGCCGCGCGGCAGGACGTCGAAATTATCCATCATCTGGGCAATCTCATTCCGCACCCGCTGTTCGACACGCAGGTGGCCGCCTCCGTCTGCGGTTTCGGCGACAGCGTTTCCTACGATCAGCTCGTCTCCAAGATCACGGGAGCACGCATCGACAAGTCGTCCCGCTTCACCGATTGGCGTCGCCGCCCACTCTCCGACAAGCAATTGAGCTACGCGCTGGCGGACGTCACGCATCTGATCGACGTTTATCAGCACTTGAAAAACGAGTTGGACCGCGAGGATCGCGCCCATTGGCTCAATGAGGAGATGGCTGTCCTGACGGCGCGCGAGACCTATGACCCGCATCCCGACGATGCGTGGAAGCGGTTGAAGCTCAGAATCAAGAAGCCCATCGACTTTGCCGTTCTTCAGCGTGTGGCCGCCTGGCGCGAACGTGAGGCGCGCGAGCGCAACGTGCCGCGCGGGCGCGTCATCAAGGACGACGCAATCTATGAAGTGGCGCAGCAACATCCCCGCGACAGTGAAGCACTCGCCCGTCTACGCACCATTCCGAAAGGCTGGGAGCGCTCCGGTGCCGCTGCCGGGCTTCTCGACGCCGTCGCGAAAGCGATGGCACTGCCCAAGGAAGATTTGCCGCGCTTGCCGCGCCCGCCCCACGCGCCCGAAGGCGCTGCGGCTGCCGCGGAGCTTCTCAAAGTGCTTTTGAAACTGGTTGCCGATCGACAAGGCGTGGCACCGAAAATGCTCGCCTCCAGCGACGATATCGACCGCATCGCCGCCGAAGGTGAGAACGCCGAAATCCCGGCCATGTCTGGCTGGCGGCGTGAGGTTTTTGGCAAGGAGGCGCTGAAACTGGTGCAAGGCCAACTTGCGCTGCGCTTCAACAACCGCAAAATCGAAGTCTTCGAGCCTGTTGGCGCCCAGAGCGAAGCTGCGGAGTAGCACAGTCTATCTGGATACGCCTTGATGAAAGGCTCCGCTGCGGTCCGGCAACCTCAGCCCTCCGCCACTTCGAGCGCGAGTTTGAGCCCCGTCACCTTGGCGAGATGCCCCATGCGACCGACCGGACGCTCGCCCATGAGCGCTCTGTGCGACTTCGGGATCAGAAGCACGATGGTGCCATCGTCGCGCTTTTCCCATTTGAGCTTGGGAATGATGCCGGGCATCGAGGCCGTCAACAGGTAAATTACACGCAAAAGCCCGCCCAGAACCCGCGCGCGCTCCACATAGCGTGGCGTCGCAAGCTGGCGCATACGCGGAGACAGTGCGTCGTTGAACAATCCCTCATGGCGAAAAAGATTAGAGAGCGCGATAAAGGCGCGTCCCGGATGGTCGATGCCGATGAACGAACCGTGGGCGATGATGTTCAGCGATTGCGTGCCGCGATACTCGGGATGCGCCCGCCAGCCGATATCGGCCAGAAGACATGCCGCCTTGCGGTAGCGTGCCTCTTCTTCGGTTTCCTCGATGCCCAGCGCCTTCAGCGCTGGGCCGCTCCATTCGGCCAGTTCGCGCGCATGCGTTACCGAACGCGACCGCAACACGGCCAGCTCTTGCGCTGCCGAAAGCAAGGGATCGCGCCTGCGATCCTCCTCTTCCAGCAGCGAATAGAGATAGCCTTCACGTACGCCAAGGGCGGAGAAGATGATGCTGGAGGGGTTCGACGCCTTGATGATTTCCTGCAACACAGTCGCGCCATAGGGCAGCAGCGTGCGGCGGTTCTTGGAGATGTGGCTGATGCCGGCGAAACGGTCGACGCCATCGGCGACGCGCTTGAGAAAATCGACCGACTGCTGGATGTCCATTTCGTAATGGTGCATCACTTCGAGCGGATAGCCGGTTTCGAGCATGTGCAGGCGAGCGAGATTTCGCCATGTGCCGCCCACGCAATAGAAGGGACGCCCCGCTCCATCTTTCATCCACGGCGCGCGGGCCAGCTCATCGCGGGCGATGCGTGCCGCCCTGGCAACGGAATTCTTCGCCATCTCCTTCAGACGGAGACCTCCGAGCGGCAGGGTGATGCCGTCACCCATGCTATGCCCCTCGACCTCGACGAGTTCGAGACTGCCGCCACCCAGATCGCCCACGATACCGCTCGGCTCGTGGAAACCCGACATGATGCCGAAGGCCGAGTACTTCGCCTCCTCGCGGCCGGAAAGCACGCGAATGTCGGTTCCCAGAATTTCTTCCGCCCGCTGGATGAAATCCGGACCGTTCTTGGCCTCGCGAGCTGCAGCGGTGGCAAGCACATGAAGCGATTGCGCGCCGGCCTGCTCGGACAGCGCGCGGAAACGCCGGAATTCTTCGACCGCCCGCGTTACGCCCTCCGGATCGAGCTCCCCCGTGGTGACAATGCTTTTGCCCAGTCCGGCCAGCATCTTTTCGTTGAACAAAACGCTCGGAGAACGCGCAACCCCCTCGTAGATCACGAGGCGGATCGAATTGGACCCGATATCGATGACCGAAACGGGACGCCGGTCCTGAAGCCGGCCCTGAGATTCAGCTATGCCCAAGAGAAAGCGCTCGTCAGTCCGCTGGAGAACCGGCCTCGCCGTCCGCTTTCTTGCGCTTCTTGAACGCGGTGATCCGCTTCGGCGCATGGGACTTCAAGGCATTGCCACGACCGGATAGGCTCGGATTCGTCATGAAATATTCCTGAGCGTTGAACGGTTCTTCTCCCTCGTCGGGCATAATGCGCCGAGAGGTGCCGTCCGGCAATACTTCAAAGCTCTGCTGGTTGTCCATGATGTTTCCGAGCATAATTTGCCCGAGCACCTGCTCGTGCACAGTCGGATTGGTGATCGGCACCATGGTTTCCACCCGGCGGTCGAGATTGCGCGGCATGATATCGGCCGACGAGATATAGACGATCGCCTCGTCGGACGGCAGGCCGTGGCCATTGCCGAAACAATAGATGCGGCTGTGCTCGAGGAAGCGCCCGACGATGGATTTCACGCGGATGCGCTCCGACAGGCCGGGCACTTGCGGACGCAGGCAGCAAATGCCGCGCACCACCAGATCGATCTCTACCCCCGCCTGCCCCGCTTCATAGAGCGCATCGATCACCAGCGGATCGACCAACGAGTTCATCTTCATCCAGATTTGCGCCGGACGGCCCGAGCGGGCGTGTTCGATTTCGCCACGGATATGGTCGAGCAGCCGATTGCGCAGCGAAAAAGGCGACACCGCGATACGCATTTCTCCATCGGGCTCCGCGTAGCCGGTGATGAAGTTGAACACCTGTGCCACGTCACGGGCGATCTCCGGATCATCCGTGAAATAGGAGAGGTCCGTGTAGATCCGCGCGGTAATCGGGTGATAGTTGCCGGTGCCCAGATGACAGTAATTGCGTAACTTCCCCTCTTCGCGGCGCACCACGAGCGACATCTTGGCGTGCGTCTTCAACTCGATGAAACCGAACACGACCTGCACGCCGGCGCGTTCCAGATCGCGCGCCCAGCGAATATTCGCCTCCTCATCGAAGCGTGCCTTCAACTCCACCAGCGCGGTCACCGACTTGCCGGCCTCCGAGGCCTCGATCAGTGCGCGAACAATGGGACTGTCGTTGGACGTGCGGTAGAGCGTCTGTTTGATCGCCACCACTTCCGGATCCTGCGAAGCCTGACGGAGGAACTGCACCACAACGTCGAAAGATTCGTAGGGGTGATGGACAATGATGTCCTTCTCACGAATGGCGGCGAAGCAATCGCCGTTGTGTTCGCGGATGCGTTCGGGGAAACGCGGATTATACGGCGGGAAAAGAAGGTCTTCGCGCGGCACCTTCACGACTTCTGAAATCTGGTTTATCGCCAGTGGCCGTTCGAGAACGGTGATGCGCGTTTCGGCCACGCCGAGCTCGCTGGCCACGAAATCGCGAAGACCTTCGGGCATTTCGTTGTCGAACTCGATGCGTATCACCGAACCGCGGCGCCTGCGCTTTAGCGCGGATTCGAACAGACGGACGAGATCCTCGGCCTCTTCCTCCACCTCGATATCGCTGTCGCGAATGATGCGGAACGTGCCTGAACCGATCACCTGATAGCGCGGAAAGAGTTTGCCGATAAACAGGTTGACGACGTCTTCCAGCGTGATGAAGCGTACCGTGCCGCTGCGTTCGGGCAACTGTATGAAGCGCTTGAGCGCCACCGGCAGGCGAAGGAGCGCCGTCATCGGTTCCAGCTCGCCCTCGTGCTGCAGCTCGAGCGCGATGGAGAAGCCCAAATTGGGAATGAACGGGAACGGATGCGCCGGATCAATGGAGAGCGGCGTGAGAACCGGAAAGATCGCTTCCATGAAATGATCTTCCAGCCACCGCACATCGGCATGGTTCAATGCGTCGGCGCGCACAATGTCGATGCCTTCCCCGCTCAGAAGGGCGAGGAGCGCATTAAGACTTTCGTGCTGATCGATCTGCAGCCGCGCCACTTCGCGCAACACATGTTCGAGCTGCTCGTCGGGCGTGCGGCCGTCGGCGCTGCGCGTTGCGATCTGCTCGCGCACCTGGCCGGCAAGACCGGCAACGCGAACCATAAAGAATTCGTCAAGATTGTCGGCCGAGATCGACAGGAAGCGCAGGCGCTCCAGAAGCGGATGGTTTTCGTTCTGCGCTTCATCGAGAACGCGCCGGTTGAACTGGAGCCAGGAAAACTCGCGATTGACGAAACGGTCCGGACTGGCGCCGGCGATTTGACCCGCAGCACCCGCCTCCAGCGAAAACTCGTTTCGGACCGGCTTCAGTTCATTCATGATCCTGCTCGCGCCTTTTACCCAAATACTGTCGCGACTTACCCGCCGCCAGTCTATCTGGTGACATGGTTTTGCGACAGTTTCATATCATAGGGTTGCAAAGATGCAGTTTATGCTACAAACGCAGGCAACTTTCCAACGCATTCCAAGCGGGAGACGACGATGGCCGGATCAGCCATTCCCCATTTCCAGAACAGCAGCGGACACCGGGCAATCGAGATCGGCGTGAAGGAGTTCATGTGCGTCGGCGCGAATCCGCCTTTCGATCATCCGCATGTGTTCATCGACATGGGTGATGAGATCGAGCGGGTCTGTCCCTATTGCTCGACTCTTTACCGCTACAATCCGGCGCTGAAGGCTGCTGAGACGAAGCCTCAGGGCTGCCTTTTCGACGAGGCGGCCTGATCGGCCGACCAGGCCGATGCATCCCGCGCCAGCCACCACAATCGTTGGCGCCGGCATCGCCGGACTGACGACTGCGCTTGCTATGGCGCGGCATGGTGTTTCCACGCGCATCTACGAGCGTGCGAGCGAATTCCACGAAATCGGCGCAGGCCTTCAGCTTTCGCCCAATGCAACGCGCCTCCTGGCGCGGTTGGGCGTGCTCGACGCGCTTGAGGCGACCGCCGTGTGCCCGCAGGCCGTGGTCCTGAAGAAAGCCAAAACTCTCTCTCCCCTCGCCCAGATCCCCCTCGGAGCCGCCGCCGAGATGCGTTGGGGAGCCCCCTATCTGGTGGCGCATCGCGCAGACCTGCAGAAAGCACTTCTCGAGCGCGCGCAGAGAGAACCCCTGATCGAGATCGTCGCCGGTGCGCTTGTCGAAAGTGCCGCGTTTGACGAGGGGAGCGGCGTTCGCTTCCGCCTTGTGCGCGACGGCAGGAGGGAGGATGTCCGAACGCGGCTCCTGATCGCAGCCGACGGCGTCTGGTCGCATCTGCGCCATCATGTACGCAACGCGGTGCGCAGCCGTTTCACCGGCTATATCGCCTGGCGTGCAACGCTTCCGCTAGACGAAGCCCTGGCGGCAGGCAACGGGGCTATCGAGGCCGACCGGGTGGTCGCCTTCATGCACCCCAATTTTCATCTCGTAGCCTACCCCATCAGCGGTGGCGCATCGATCAATCTGGTTGCCATCCTACCGGGCACGGTACCGCTGACAAGCTGGACGCAGCATGCCGACGACACATTTTTGCGAAACAGCCTTGCCCTTACCAATCCGGTTCTGGGCCGGCTGGCCGCGCGTGCGGAAAATTGCTGGACTGCTTGGCCAATCCATGAGGTGCCCGCAACCGGCGCCTGGGCGCACCCTGAAGGAATGGTGTTGATCGGCGACGCGGCCCACGCCGTCCCGCCATTCGCCGCACAAGGTGCCGGTATGGCCATCGAAGATGCGGTCGTGCTCGCCGACCTGCTCGCTTGTCACAGAGGAGCGCCTGAAACCGCACTTGCCGCCTATGAGGCCGCCCGCAAACCGCGCGTGAACCGTGTCGCCCGCCGCGGCGCCTTCAATCGCTTCACCTGGCATGCCAGTGGCCCCGTCGCGCTTGCACGCGACACGATCCTCAAAGCGCGCAGCCGGGAGGCGCTGATGGCGGATTTCGACTGGCTTTACGGGTTCGATGCACAGATCGCCCCACAAAACTGATAGGGCCGCAGGCGCAGTTTCCGCTTCTGCCGCTTCGCGGATCTTCTGGTCATACGCGATGCGCCCCGTTCCGAACGGGTAACGCGGCGTATCGCTCTTTCCACTTTCGCAGAAGGGTTAGTGCAGAATCTGCGACAGGAACAGCTTGGTGCGTTCGTGCTGCGGACTGTCGAAGAATTCCGCCGGGGTGTTCTGCTCGACGATCTGGCCTTGATCCATGAAGATGACGCGGTTGGCCACCTGACGGGCGAAGCCCATCTCATGCGTCACGCAGATCATCGTCATGCCCTCTTCAGCCAGATCGACCATGGTATCCAGCACTTCCTTGATCATCTCCGGATCGAGCGCCGATGTCGGCTCGTCGAACAACATGATCCGCGGGTTCATGCACAATGCGCGGGCAATCGCCACGCGCTGCTGCTGGCCGCCGGAAAGCTGACCGGGATATTTGTTCGCCTGTTCGGGAATTTTTACCCGCTCCAGAAAATGCATCGCCGTGGCCTCGGCCTCTTTCTTGGGCGTCTTGCGCACCCAGATCGGGGCCAGTGTGCAGTTTTCCAGAATGGTCAGGTGTGGGAACAGGTTGAAGTGCTGAAACACCATGCCGACCTCGCGACGCACCTCATCGATCTTCTTCAGATCGTTGGTGAGTTCGATGCCATCGACGACGATTCTGCCCTTCTGGTGCTCCTCCAGTCGGTTGATGCAGCGGATCATGGTGGATTTGCCCGACCCCGAAGGGCCGCAAACGACGATGCGCTCGCCGCGCATCACCCGCAGATTGATGTCCTTGAGCACATGGAAATCGCCATACCACTTGTGCATGCCGACAATGTCGATGGCGACGTCGGTGTCGGAGATCTGCATTTTGCTTTGGTCTGCGTGGAGCTCATCGGCCCGGACGGCGTTTTCTGATGCCATTTGTTGTTTCCCCTTGGCCTAGCGTTTGTGGCCGGTGTCGAGCCGGCGTTCCATGAAGATAGAATAGCGTGACATGCCGAAGCAGAACAGCCAGAACACGAAGCCGGCAAACACCAGGCCCGTGATAGGAGTCTGTGGTGATGCCCAGTTCGCATCCGCAAAGTTCTGCCGCACGGCGCCCAGAAGATCGAACATGCCGATGATGTAGACCAGGCTTGTATCCTTGAACAGGCCGATAAACGTGTTGACGATGCCTGGAATGACCAGCTTGATTGCCTGCGGAAGGACAATGAGGTTCATCTTCTTCCAGAAACTCAGGCCCAGCGCATCAGCACCCTCATACTGCCCCTTTGGGATCGCCTGTAGGCCACCCCGGATCACCTCAGCCATATAAGCGGAAGCGAACAGCGCCACCCCGACCAGCGCACGCAGAAGCTTGTCGAACGTGGTGCCCGGCGGCAGAAACAGTGGCAGCATGACGCTCGCCATGAACAGGATGGTGATGAGCGGCACACCGCGAATGGTTTCGATGAAGACGACACAGACAAGCTTCACCACCGGCATCTGTGACCGCCGCCCCAGCGCAAGCAGAATGCCGAGCGGAAACGACACCGCGATGCCGACATAAGCAAGCACCAGTGTCACGAGAAGTCCGCCCCACAACGGCGTCGGCACCGGCCTCAGCCCGAAAGCTCCGCCGGTCAACAGGAAGAACCCGATAATCGGGAATACGACGAAGAGCAGGATGGCGTTCAGCCCCTTGCGCGGCACGCTGGGTACAAGCAGCGGCACCAGAAGCCCCACGAAGAGAAAGCCCGTCAAATAGACGCGCCAGCGCTCGTCCATCGGATAGCGCCCGAACATGAACTGCTGGAACTTCGCGTCGACGAATGCCCAGCATGCGCCCGACCAGCCTTCCGGCCGCACGCCGCCCTGGACCACGGTGGCGCAGACCGACCGATCCGAGCCGTTCCACTGGGCATCGATGAACGCCCACTGGATCAGCGGCGGCACGATCATGACGATCAAGGCGATGCCGAAAATCGTGAAGATGGTGTCCGTAAAGTTGGCGAAGAGGTTTTTGCGCAGCCACGACACGGGGCCGTGGTCGGAGACCGGGGGCGCCTGATTGGCCACCATCTCGGCGCGGACGAAGGAAAGATCGTGTTCTTGCATCTTACCGCTCCACCAGCGCCATGCGCGCATTGTACCAGTTCATCAACGCCGCCGTTCCCAGGCTGAGCCCGAGATAGACGACCAGCCAGATCGCCACGACCTCAATCGCCTGACCGGTCTGGTTGAGTGTCGTGCCACCCGTCGCGACCAGGTCGGGATAGCCGATGGCTACGGCCAGAGACGAATTCTTCGTCAGATTGAGATATTGGCTGGTCAGCGGCGGAATGATGATCCGCAGCGCCTGCGGGATTATCACCAGCCGCATGGACTGTCCGGATCGCAGGCCCAGCGCCTGCGCCGCCTCGCTCTGGCCGTGACTGACGCCGAGCACCCCAGCGCGCACGATTTCGGCAATGAACGCCGCCGTATAGAACGAAAGCGCCAGATAGAGAGCCAGAAATTCCGGCCGCACCTGAATGCCGCCTTGCAGATTGAAGGTCGAAAGCGCCGGAAATTCAAAGCTCAGCGGCAAGCCGGTGACGATGAAAGCCAGAAGCGGCAGACCGACAATCAAGCCGGCACTCGTCCAAAACACCGGAAATTGCTCGCCTGTCGTCATCTGTCGCTTGTGCGCCCAACGACGCACGAAAAAGGCGAAGACGAGCCCGAGGACAAGGCCGAGCAGAACCAGCCAGGCTCCCTCTCCCCACAGGAAGCGCGGGAAATAGAGGCCGCGACTGTTCAGATAAGATCCGAGCGGCAGGTCGATGCTTTCCCGCGGCGATGGCAGCACGGAAAGAACGCCGAAATACCAGAAGAAAATGACGAGAAGCGGCGGAATGTTGCGAAACACCTCGACATAGACGAGGCAAATCCGGTTGATCAGCCAGTTTTTCGATAAACGGCCGATACCGATGATGAAACCGATGATCGTCGCTGTAAGAATCCCGATAATGGCGACGCGCAGCGTGTTCAGGAACCCCACGAAGAGCGCGCGGCCATAGGTGGAATCGGACGAATATTCAACCAGGCTGTCGCCGATGTCGAAGCCGGCCCGCCCCTGGAGGAAATCGAAACCGGAAGCGATGTTGGCACGTTGAAGGTTGGCTGACGTATTGCCGATGATCCAGTAGATCAGAGCGACCAAGCCAGCGAAAACCAGGACTTGATAGGCAATTCCTCGAACGCGCGGATCATAGAACAGCGGCACACGAGGCGCCGCGCCCTCCACAGTTGATTGCGGGGTGGCCATGGCTATCCTCACCAGGAATGGCGAAAGGCGGCGTGAACCGCCTTTCACGCATTATGTTGACGGAAACCGATCAGCGGATCGGCATACCGTACTGAAGGCCACCCTTCGTCCAAAGAGCATTGATGCCGCGAGAGATCTTCAGTGGGCTGTCAGCCCCCACATTGCGTTCGAAGATCTCGCCGTAATTGCCCACATGCTTGATCGCCCGCACGGCGAAATCGTTGGTCAGGCCGAGATCGGTGCCGAGCTTGGAGCCGTCTTCCGTGCCGAGCAGACGACGGACCTCGGGGTTGTCCGAGTTCATCTTCTCCTCGAGATTGGCCTGGCTCACGCCCAATTCCTCGGCGTTCACCAACGCGTAGTAGACCCATTTGACGATATCCAGCCACTGGTCGTCTCCATGACGTACCACGGGACCAAGCGGCTCCTTGGAGATGATCTCCGGCAGGACGATGTGATCGTCAGGATTGGTGAGGTTGAGGCGCACCGCATAAAGGCCGGACTGGTCGGTCGTGTAAACGTCGCAACGTCCGGCATCGTAGGCCGCGTTCACCTCTTCGAATTTCTCGAAAACAACAGGGCTGTATTCCATGTTGTTGGCCTTGAAATAGTCGGCCAGGTTAAGCTCCGTCGTGGTTCCCGCCTGCACACAGACTGCAGCACCCGAAAGCTGAAGCGCGGAATTGATGCCCTGCAACTTCTTCGCGTTGATCATGAAACCCTGGCCGTCGTAATAGGTTACGCCGGCGAAGTTGAGACCGAGGGCCGTATCGCGGCTGATGGTCCAGGTGGTGTTGCGCGAAAGTACGTCGACTTCGCCCGACTGGAGCGCGGTGAAACGGTCCTTCGCGGAAAGCGGCGTGAACTGGACGGCTTCGGGATCGTCAAAGATGGCGGCGGCGACGGCGCGGCAGAAGTCCACGTCAAGGCCCTTCCAGTTGCCTTGGTCGTCGGGTGCGCTGAAACCGATCAGGCCGGTGTTGACGCCGCACTGGACGTGGCCCTTCGCCTTCACATCATCCAGCGTGGCTGCGGAAGCCGGCACGGCAAACATCGCGACCGCGGCCGAGCCGAGCAACGCTTTGACAAAATTTTTCATAGTTTCGAACCCTTTTTTCTGTGTTCGGGCTTATCCCCTGACATTTTCAGTGCGGAAGCAGGCGAATGAACCAAACCGGACACTCCAGGACGGAGCATCGGTCCCAAAAGGCAAGCGGACACGCGCTTCCTCTCCCACGCACTGGTTCCATCGAATGCCATAAATCTCTTTGGGTCAAGAGCCAAAGACCCTTGCTCCAGAAGCAATCTCGCCATCCATGCCCGGTTGACGGGCCGCCGACAATGGCGTTCCATCCGAACGCCCTTCTGCCTCTTTTCAAGCCACTCTTCACAGCGTTTACGCGCTCTGGGCGCGTCCGCAGACAATCAAGCGATAAGGTTCCATGAACGACAAAAGCGATACTAAAGTCGGAGACAACACGCGGCTCGCCCATATGGGCAATGATCCGCGCGCTTTCCACGGTTTCGTAAACCCGCCGGTGGTGCATGCATCGACGGTGCTTTTCCCCGACGCCGAGACCATGGCTTCGCGCAACCAGAAGTACACTTACGGAACCCGCGGCACCCCCACCAGCGACGCGCTCGCCGCGGCGATGAACGAGCTTGAAGGCGCTGCCGGCACCGTCATCGTGCCATCGGGCCTAGCCGCCGTCACCGTTCCCCTACTCGCCTTCCTGTCAGCGGGCGATCACGCGCTGATCGTCGATTCGGTCTACCATCCAACCCGGCATTTCGCCGACACGATGCTGTCGCGCCTCGGTGTGGAGGTGTCCTATTACGATCCAATGGCGGATGCGGGCATCGCCGCATTGATGCAACCCAATACCAAAGTGGTCCTCACCGAGGCGCCCGGTTCCGGCACGTTCGAGATGCAGGACATTCCGGCCGTCGTCGAGGCGGCGCACAAGGCCGGCGCCATCGTGATGATGGACAACACATGGGCGACACCCCTTTTCTTCCGCCCGCTCGACCACGGTGTCGACATCTCCATCCAGGCATCGACCAAGTATCCCGGCGGCCATTCCGATGTGCTTCTGGGCACGGTCTCGGCCAGCGAAGCGTGCTGGGAACGGCTTTTGGAAACCCACGGAGCTCTGGGCGTCTGCGCGGCACCGGACGATGTTTATCAGGTGCTGCGTGGTTTGCGCACCATGGGCGTGCGGCTGGAACGCCACCAGAAGAGCGCGCTGAGCCTGGCACGTTGGCTGGAGGGACAAGAGGGCGTCGCCCGTGTCCTTCACCCCGGGCTCGAATCGCATCCCGGCCATGCGATCTGGAAACGCGATTTTTCCGGTGCCAGCGGCCTCTTTTCCATCGTGCTGGACGGCGGCGGCCAAAAACAGGCTCACGCATTCCTCAATGCGCTAAAATATTTCGGCCTGGGCTATTCCTGGGGCGGCTATGAGAGCCTTGCCGTGCATGTACAGCTAAACGACCGCGCCGTGGCGCAAGCACCGGCGGAAGGTCCGGTGATGCGCCTGCAAATCGGCCTTGAAGACACAGCGGACCTCCAAGCCGACCTGACCCGCGCCCTTGCCGCAGCCTCAAACGTCTGAGGCTGACGGCGGCAACCGGAGACCTGGCGCGTACACGCTAGTGTCACGCGCGCGGCTCGGCGCTGGTGGGCCTTTCGCAAGAACTATGCGGTGCGGATGGCATGACAGCATCCGCCCCCGATGCCGCCATACGCTTGATATTTTTGCCGCTGTCTTTGAAGTTCTGCTTCCTAGGGCACTCCCGTTTGCCGCTCAGGCGATGCCTGCACGATGCCTATGCGATGCGAAGGAACAATGCCATTTCACCGTTGATGCGGGCGAACGGTTCAGCTATGAAGGCGGCGTGTTGGCGCTTTGCCGCCCTCGCAACGGCCGGCACCCGTAGCTCAGCTGGATAGAGCGCTGCCCTCCGAAAGAAAACGTGCAGGACATCGGGTGACCGCAAATAGAAATGAAATCAACCGCTTAAGGAGATCACAAGAACAGGAATCCGCGCTAACTCACCAAAAACTCACCAGGCAATTTCGGGTTTTTGGATGGGATTGGCGCCAATGTCAGAACTGGATTGAGGGAAAGTTTCTGGGATGTTCCCACGTGATCCGACGGCTTCAGCTTGGTGTCCCAGACGGGGCGACAAACGCTGTTGACGGTGACAGGATACACAAGTTACTCAACGAATAGGCACCCGTAGCTCAGCTGGATAGAGTGTCGGCCTCCGAAGCCGAAGGTCACAGGTTCGAATCCTGTCGGGTGCGCCACCCTCCCAAAAAATAGCTACACATCATGAAAGTTCGTGTTCGGTAGAACGTAGTGCGGCTCTCGTGTGCTCGGCTGTACAGGATAAACTGTCATTTGGTGCAGCGGCATATCGAAGAGATGGTCTGTTCACTACATCCCCGAAAGACACCTCAGGAGTGGTCGCTGGACCTGCGATCCATCGCGGATGTAGGATGTGATTACTTCAGCCTATTCGATCTTGGTGGTCACCGTAAGAATGGTGGCAAAGGCCGCAGCCCGGCTACAGAAGCTATTGTTCACCTTCCAATCTTCCATATCGCGAGCTTCTCACTTCCAATTAGCGAAAGGTTGACTTCCAATCAGCCGAACTTGATAGTTCCAACTGTCCGAAAGATTCGGGGATGGGATGTTCAAACGGTTTGTCGAGCGGCGGGCGGAAGAAGCCCTTTCAGATACGCCTGTAGTGTTGATCGTTGGCCCTCGCCGCGCCGGCAAGACCACGCTAGTTCGAGAGGTGGGAGAGCCCAGCCGAGCCTATATCACGCTTGACGACCAGACAGCGCTCGAGGCAGCTCAGTCTGATCCAGCAGGCTTTATCCGTGGCCTTGACCGGGCAACCATCGACGAAATCCAGCGCGTGCCAGACTTGCTGCTGGCGATCAAGAAGACGGTCGATGAGGATTATCGTCCGGGTCGGTTCCTGCTGACTGGCTCGGCGAATGTGCTGACCCTACCGAGGATTGCAGACAGTCTCGCCGGCCGGATGGAAACCATCCAAATGTTGCCGTTGGCACAGGCTGAAATCGAAGGCCGGACACCAACCTTCTTGGAGCGCCTCTTCGAGGGAGAGCTGAAAAAGGCAGACAATGCGATCGTCGGCGGCGATCTCGTCCGCTCCGTTCTGCTCGGCGGGTTCCCTGAAGCGATCGCCCGCGACAGCGAGCGGCGAAGGCAGGACTGGGCGCGGTCCTATCTCACCTCGATCCTCACTCGCGATCTGAGGGACATCGCCGATGTCGAGAAGCTCACGGAGCTTCCTAAGTTCGTGCGGCTGCTAGCCGAACATTCAGGCCAGTTGGTCAATTATTCGCAGTTCGGGGCCAGCATCAATGTCAGCCACAAGACCGGGCAGCGCTATGTCGGATTGCTCGAACAGGTATTTCTGATCGCGACGCTGCAGCCCTGGTTCACGAATGCGCTGAAGCGTATCGTCAAGACACCGAAGCTGCATTTCCTCGATTCCGGCCTGCTGGCGAGCGCGCGCGGCGTGACCTTCGACAGGGTGAAAGCGGATCGCGGGACGCTCGGCGCCCTGCTGGAAAGCTTCGTGTATTCGGAAGTGCTCAAGCTAATGACGGCCTCGGACCTGCGGCTGACGCCGCATCACTTTCGGGACCGAGATATGCGCGAGGTCGACATCGTGCTGGAGCGTGACAATGGCATGGTCGCCGGCATCGAGGTCAAGGCAAGTGCCACCGTCAGGTCTAGCGACTTCGCAGGCCTGCGGGCCTTGGCTGAGGCGTGCGGGGACCGCTTCGCCTTCGGCGTAGTCCTTTACGACAGCGCGGAAGTGGTACCGTTTGGGGATGGATTAGCGGCTGCTCCGATTTCAAGCCTTTGGGGGTGAACACAATGGGAGAATTTCATTTTGGAGTTGTTACGTTAGGCGCGATAGAAATTAGTGTATGTCCAAACCAAATCGAGCAACTCGCAGACTCTTGCAGTCCAAGAAAAACAAGAACGCAACAGAATAGTGGTTGTTCAAAACAAAAATCTATTGGGAGCGAGATCAAAAATGAAGGCGTTTGATTTCGACGATCATCTTATCGGCGCATATGAGCGGTTCTCGCGCTCATTTACCACCATACGCTCGGACGATCTGCGCACCGAGATCGACGCTCAATATGGTGCGGGTCGGTTTTGGCCCGACGCGCTGCTGTCTTTGAATCCGCACTATCGCACCGATAGGAATGTCGACGAACTTGTCGCCTCAGGTGATCTCGATGAGGGCACCGGTCAGGTGTTCCGTTTTGGCGACTTCCCTATGAAATTCTATCGGCACCAAGCGGAAGCCATTGCAACGGCGAGAGCGGGTAAGAGCTATGTCGTGACGACCGGAACAGGCTCTGGGAAGTCCATGTGCTTCTTTGTTCCTGTGGTCGACGCAATCATTCGCGCACTCCGGGCAGGTAAGCCAAGGAAAACTCGGGCGATTATTGTCTATCCAATGAACGCGTTGGCAAATAGCCAGCTAAAGGAGATCGACAAATTCCTCAGTCAGTCCGGATTGCCAGACAAATTGAAGCCGGTTGTAAAGCGATACACGGGGCAGGAAAGTCGGGAAGACCGCGAGAAGATCGCCGCCGCCCCACCAGATATTCTCCTTACAAACTACATGATGGCGGAACTCCTTCGCATATTGTGCCTTGGAGTGAATGCGAAAGCGATGCAGAGCGACTCGATGTGCACAATGGATTTCTGTTGTCAGCGCTCTGGGATGCCGCATTTGATCGGGGGCTTGTAACCTTCAGTGACGACGGAAAGCCGGAGTTCTCGCCGCAATTGAGTGAGGCCGGGCGAAGAGAGCTCCGCTGGAGTTCCCCAATCCCGCTTACCGACGATCACCGATCGAGGCTGTCGCGACATCGTGCGCGGGTAAGAACATCGGCTTAAGTTGCCAATGTCGGTTGGTTTGGGAAGCCTCAGGATTTCCAATCTCAGGCAATTTGCCTGCAGCGACGGATCGGCTAGTAACCCACAAAACAAGAAGCCAGATGCAGAGGATCATAACCCTCGATTCGCGACAGTGTCTCCTGTTGCTTTTCCAAAGCCGAAGCAATTGAGGCGGCGCCAAATATTGCTTGTAAGTTCAGGCTATCAGGTACGTCGTTTTCGTCCTGGCCATCATTCTCACGCGGCGCCATACCATGTTCCTTTACCGGTCCCGTGTTGGGTAATGTGGTTGGCGGCGACGAGTGATGCGAGATGCTTCTTGACTGTGTTGCGGTTGGCGCCGGTGAGTTTAACAATCTCGCTGATGGTGATGCGGCCGCGTTCTTTTATGGTTCCGATGATCTCAAGTGCGAGCTCCGGCAGCTTATCCATGACAATGCGCTCGCGCTCGATTTTCTTCTCCAGCCGCTGTTTCTGCTGTTGCAACGTGCGCAGGAAGTAGACCGTCCAAGGTTGCCAGTTCGGCTTCGGGTTGCGGATCGTGCGCTGGGTTTGGCGCAGAGCGCGATAGTATCCTTCCTTGCTGTTTTCGACGATGCTTTCGAGTGAGGAATAGGGAACGTAGGCATATCCGGCGCGCAGTAACAGCAGCGTAGTCAGGATACGCGAGAGCCGCCCGTTGCCGTCCTGGAGCGGGTGGATTTCGAGAAAGACGACCGTGAAAACGCCGATGACCAGAAGCGGATGAAGTGCTTTATCGCTGAATGCATCGCGGGTCCATTCAACGAGTTCTTCCATCAGGCGTGGGGTATCGAAAGGTGTGGCAGTTTCGAACACGATGCCAATTTCGTTTCCGTTCTCATCGAACGCGCTGACATGATTTGTGTTTGTTTTGTAGTTGCCTCGGTGGCGTTCGTCCTTGGCGCTGTGTGCCAGTAGGTCGCGGTGCAACTGTTTTATGTGATTCTCGGTGAGATCGATCGCCTCGAAACGCGAAAACACCATCTCCATGACTTCCGCGTAACCAGCGACTTCTTGCTCATCGCGCGTATCGAATTTCCTAATCTCGATATTGGTGAGCAACCGTTCGACGTCTCGGTCGGACAGCTTTGCACCTTCGATGCGCGTTGACGAACCGATGCTTTCAATCGTGGCAACGCGGCGCAGTGCCGACAGTCGCTCCGGCGCCAATGTGCCAAGCGCGCGCCAGGCTCCCTTGAACTCGTCGATCCCTGCGATAAGGGCGAGGACTTCAGGGGTGATCTCAAGGGAATCAGTTTTCAGGCCCATACCCAGAAAAATACCCAAAAATACCCGTAAGAGCAAGGGTCAAGGAACTACACCCAAAAATACATCCATAAACACCCGAAAATCGGCGAATTTGTACGCATTGTACAATGGCGCAGAGACAAAGCCCGTTGTCGGGCCGCCCACCTATAACTCACCACATTCTCACCACGATGAAGTGAGCGCTCAGACAATTCCGAGCAATATTAGTAGGGAAATACTGCTAAGTAATTGTAGTAGTAGTGAATTTTCGTATCAGATCGCATTTTTGGATATGGTCTTCGTACCATCTAATCCTCCGAAGGCAGAGGTCACAGGTTCGAATCCTGTCGGGTGCGCCAAATTCCGCCAATTACCCTCGTTAATACGCTGTAACTGCCGATGCATGTTGCAGAGGTTTGCGGCACGATGAGCGCCGCATCCAGCGCGAATGCGCCGCGCAATGTCTCAGACGGTCAATCTGCCGGCCTATCGCTGTTGGCAGTTCGTTTGCCAAAGCACCCATGCAAAAGAGCCTCGTCCGGAACTGACCGCAAAAAGTGCGCTATCAGAGCCGTTGCAGCGACAGCGAACATAAGCCGCCCGGCGAGCACACCGAGAACATCCGCGCCCAAAGCCACCACGATTATCGTGTCCTCGATAATGCTGTGCGCAAATCCCATGAAGACACATGAAATAAAGACTTGGCGAGATGAAAGGCGGCCCGATCGCGCCTCGCGGATCAACAATCCGCCACCATAAGATATGCCGAGAAACAAACCGACGGCAGTAAACTGCCCTGCTTCGCCCCTTATTCCGGCCAGCCGCAGTGCCGGAGCGAGGAATCTCATCAAAAGCGTCATGATGCCTGTCACCTTCAATGCCTCCAACCCCCAGGCAAGGCTCAGTAGAATGGCGAGCATGTAGAATAATGCTTCCCCGAGCCCGGCGAAAAAACCAAACCAATCGTTAGAGACAACAGTCGGTGCCCAAGCCGGATCGACTGGTTCGGATAACCAGCCGGTGGCGGCATACACGTGGTGAAGGATCATTGCATAGGCGATGGCACCGGCAATTCGGATCATCGTGGTGATTGCAAAACCCGGCCCGGCCTTCTGGATGATCTTCTGTTCGATCGGCAGGCCATGCGCGATCAGCACAAGCGACGAAAATACCGTAATGTCGGCAACGCTCATCGATGTGACGGGAACCAAGGTAAAGATCGTCGCGATTGCGCCCCATATTCCCACAAGCATTCCGGTCAGCCAGGCGAGTCCCAATTCCGGTGGCAACCCGAAAAGTCCCATGATCGGTGCCAGCGCTGGGGCGGCCAGTTCGATCAACCCGGTTCGGGACATCACCTCGGTCACGATTGTGACCGGAACCATGATGCGCACGAGTTCCCAGTAAATCTGCAATGTTTCCAGGGTTTTGTGGGCGGCATATCTGAGCGCTGACATCTCGGTCTCCCAAACGGTTGCCGCGATCTTCTAGCCCAGTCCCATTCGCATTTATGGTCAAACTTTGCATGCTTTTGCAATTTTATTGCATATTGAAAATGAGACTTTTGGAGGTGCGGATGGACCGGATCGACCGGAAACTGCTGAACTTGATGCAACGCGACGCGTCGCGAACGAACGCCTATATGGCCGACGAGGTCGGCCTGTCTCCTTCGAGCTGCCTGCGACGGATTCGGCGCCTTGGACAGGCGGGCGTCATTGATCGGATCGTCGCGATTTTGAACCCCGCCAAGGCTGGCCGCACGTTGAGAGCGGTGGTGACAGTCGAACTAAAACGTCATGGAGAGCCGAATACGCGGCAGTTTCTCGATTTAGCGGCCAAAGAGGAAGCGGTGGCCCAGGCTCATGCGGTTACAGGAGAAGTTGATGCTGTCCTGACGCTACGGCTGCGCGATATGGAAGAATACGATGCACTCTGCGGTCGGTTGTTCCAAGACCGGACCAATGTTGCACGGTACTGGACAATGATCGTGATCCGTACCGCCAAAGACGAAACAGCAATCCCACTGTAACAGGTTCGGGCAAATGCATGTCCAAGGACCGCACTGGCCCGGAAAAGACATTTGTCGTGTGGAGCCTGCATGCCTGGGATGGGACGGCGGATCTGACGTTTCAGCCAAAACCTGACGGGCCGATCGCGGCTCCAGATCGACGCTCAACGGTGTAGAACCGCGAAACGTGACCATGCGTGGCTTCTGACTTTTATCCGATGCGTTGGTGCCCGTCCTCCAATCCATATTGGAGAGATTGGAGCAGACATGGTTTTCATCATCGCCTGCCCCCGCGATCCAGCGCACGATCTCGCAGGCAATCCGCTGAACCGGCCGCCAATCCATAGGGGAGCATGAGAGCTGCAAGATATTTGAATCCTGGGCTCACGACCCAAGGGTTGCGAAATTCTCCTCTGCGGCAATATTAGGATGAAAATTCAATGCCTTCGCCGCATTTTGTTTGTTGCAAAAATCTGTGCGCACATCGCTATGAAGTTGGCCCTTACGCGCTATCCTGCAAGTTGCCGTCTTATCCATTGCCGGAAGGTCCTGAAAGCC
The DNA here is from genome assembly GCF_913053745.1 of uncultured Nitratireductor sp. Taxonomy (GTDB): domain Bacteria; phylum Pseudomonadota; class Alphaproteobacteria; order Rhizobiales; family Rhizobiaceae; genus Nitratireductor. The sequence continues at coordinate 9,765 of NZ_CAJXGF010000034.1, read as the reverse complement.
GGACGATTTTTGCTGTCTGCCCAGCACAGATAGTAGTGACGCGTACTGCGCGCTGGCCAGTCATCACCACCGAACAACTGCACGAGGCGCCCATTGGTCAAGTAAGGCGCCGCATAAACAAGCGGCAACCAAGCCACGCCATGCCCGTCTAGGGCCGCGACCAACGTGAGAGCGCTGGGCAATCGGGTAATTCGCGTATGGCCCTGATGAGCCACACCATGATCGGCAAACCAGTTGGACATTTCCGTGTCTCGGTCTTCATCCAGTATCCATGGCAGCTTGGTCAGATCCTGCGGCGCCTGAACGGAGACGCTCTCAAGAACCGAAGGTGCTGCCACGACGACATCCCGCCCTTCGAGAAGCCTTTCGCAGTTCACCCCCGGCCAATTGCCGTCCCCGTGCCGGACGGCGGCATCGAAATCGCCTTGTTCGAGATCGTGCACCGTCGCGTCGGTATTAATACGCAGATCGATTTCGGGATGACGCTGCAGAAAACCACCCAGGCGCGGCATGAGCCAATGTTGGGCGAAATGCGGCGTCACGGTGATGTTGAGGATATTGTCGTCGCGTCGAAACCGGTCGATATCGCTGGCGATCGCCCTGAAGTTCCCCAGCAGACTGTCGGCCAGGTCCGCAGCTTCCGGCAGCATAACCAGGCGATTGCCGGATCGGGTGAACAATTTGCGCTGCAAGCGCTCTTCCAGCCCGCGCAGATGTTGGCTGACCGCCCCATGCGTTACGTTGAGCGCAACCGCGGCGGCGCCGACGGATCCGGTTTCATGAACCGCCACGAAAGCACGAAGCGAATTTAGCGGCAACCAGGCGATATCGACAGGTTTCTTCATAGTAGAAAAACTAACAAAGACACAGTTTTCCTAACAAGCCTCAAAAGGCCAAGAATGCTAGATTTCAATAACAAATCAAAGGAGATGGAATCGATATGGAAAACAGTTTTTCTAATTCTTATGCCAGAAACGTCTCCACCTGTCAGCATCGTGCATCCGGCATCGATCAAGAAGCAGTTCACCGAATTCGCCAACGGGGACGGTTCGAACGGGCGAAAATTGTTCGTCGGTGCTTTGCAACACTCAGGCACCTTGCCACGGGAACTCCTCATGGCGGAGGTTTCTCATGAGCCGCGCAACCGACGAGGTGCACGCCTTCACGGCTCGCGCGACGGACACCGACCTCGATGATCTTCGTGCGCGACTGGCCGCGGCACGTCTGCCCGAAACCGAAACGGTCTATCGCTCGGCGCCCGGACCGCGCCGCTGGGAACAGGGCGTCCCTCTCGCCGACCTCATCGAGGTCGTAAATTACTGGCGCAAAGGATACGACTGGCGATCGTTCGAGGCGCGCCTCGAACGGATCGGCCAATTCCGCACGACCATCGACGATTTGGGAATTCATTTCCTGCACCGTCGATCCGCCCGCGCCGACGCCACCCCCCTGATTATGACGCATGGCTGGCCGGGCAGCGTCGCCGAATTCGCCCATGTCATGGACCAATTGGCTGACCCAAACGATCCGCAGGCACCTGCGTTTCACGTCGTGGCCCCGTCGCTGCCGGGCTTCGGCTACAGCGACCGACCGGTCGCCACCGGGTGGGGCGTCGGAAAAATCGCCGCTGCATGGGTGGAACTGATGGAAAGGCTCGGCTACCGCAGGTTCCTGGCCCATGGCGGCGATTGGGGCGGCGTCATCACGACACTCCTTGGCGGCCGGTTTCCTGACCGCGTTCTCGGCATTCACACGGTGCTCGCGCAGGCGCCATCGGGATTGACGACGGACGGGCTGACGCCAACCGAGCTCCAGTGGACCGAGGAAACCCGCGACTTCTGGCGCCACCGCGCGGCTTATGCGAAGCAGCAAGCAACGCGACCGCAGACCATCGGATACGCGCTTGTCGATTCGCCGGTGGGACTTCTTGCCTGGATTTTCGACAAGTTCGCCGAGTGGACGGATACCGAAGACAGCCCGTTCGAGACGATTTCCAGAGATCGCTTTCTCGACAACGTCACCTTCTATTGGTTGACGCGAACCGGCGCTTCGGCGGCCCGCATCTATCACGAGAGCCATGGCGGCGTTAACGCGCTCGACCCCGAACTTCTGGTCGACGTTCCTTCGGCTATCAGTATCTATCCCCGCGACATTGAGAAGTGTCCGCGCGCCTGGGCGCAGGCGCGATATCGACAAATCGTTCGATGGCGAACGCCCGAAACTGGCGGACATTTCCCGTCGCTGGAAGTCCCCGAATACTTTGTCAAGGATCTGCGGGAAGGCCTCGCGGCGGTACTGGGTGCCGACGATCGCAGGTCGTGACCTTGTCAACGCCGGCATGACAATTTGGAATTCTGCGCCAATCCATGCAGTCGAGCGGGCCAAACGTTGACTGTAGGTTGAGCCAAGACCGGGAGCCCGAACACATATCTCAAGATCTCCCGCGGCACGCCGGGATCTTTCGTTTTTGCGACAACGCTATGGAAGAGATCGGGCCATGGCAAAAGCCGGCATGCTGGTCATTGTTTGCCTTGGTCCGAACCTCGCCTTCAGCCACATGCCCAGTACTTCTTTGCCGGATAAAGCGAACTATGCCGCGTGTCGGACTTATTTACTCCTGTCTGTGACAATCACGACAGGTGGACGCGAATAGACCCAGCGGCGATCCAGAGATTCGGCATTCGCGCGCCTTTCCGCCCTACGGTCCAATTCGATGCGTTGCAGGCATTCCGCAAAGGCGTCGTTCTTGCGGGTAAAGCCGTAGGAACGACAGGTTTCCTCGTCGGCCGCACGTTGCTCTTCCGGTGTCATGGTTGCACAGCCTGTAGCCAGCGCGAACGATAGGATCATGGGGGCGAGAGCGTACCGCATTATCATACTCCAGAGGGCGCGCGGCCCAATACAGTAACGAGAGATGAAGTAATCATACATGCTGAACATCGACAAGCAGGACGCCGTTGCCGATCGAGGTCGCGATCTCAGCGCAAGGAAATGTTCCCTCTGGGCCACGCCCCAACATTCACTTCAATGAGAAAACTGTTCGCCCGACAGGTAAAGCCCCGCCCGACCAGGTTCATGGTGCGATCGCGACCGATAAGAGATTGCGAAGAAACAGCGCAGAAAAGCCAATGAAAACAAAGGCCGAAAACTAGGGGTGGCGATCCCGGCAGGATTCGAACCTGCGACCATCGGCTTAGAAGGCCGGTGCTCTATCCAACTGAGCTACGGGACCACGATGTGAAACGCGTGCTAGTGCGTCCACGGGGTCTTGCGGTCATAACGGAAATTGTCCGCGTAGGAAACCTTGCGGCGCTTGGGCCGGTGCGGTTCTTCCACCCGGAACGGTATGCCGCTGCGCTCGGCGTAGGCGATCGCCTCTTCCTTTGTTTCGAAGGTCAAGCGCACCTGGCTGTTCATGTCCGAGGAAGACGTGTACCCCATCAGCGGGTCGATCTTGCGCGGCACCTCGGGATCGAATTCGAAAACCCAGAGGCCGGTCTTGGCCTTGCCGGACTGCATGGCCGTTTTGGCCGGGCTGAATATGCGTGCAGACACGTTGTAAACCTCGTTCCCTGCAGACGTCCGAAACGCCGAAACAAGCAGCATGCCATAAATGAGCGGCATGCGGAAAGATGGTCGGAGCGGCAGGATTCGAACCTGCGACCCTCTGGTCCCAAACCAGATGCGCTACCAGGCTGCGCTACGCTCCGATCGTCCGATTTCCATAGGAGTTGTAAAAATCGAAAGCAAGAGGGCGAAACGCAAAATCGGCAATTTGCCTCAGCTCGATGCGTCTCGCAGGCAAGCCGTCAGATTTGACGCGCAAAAAGCCCGATAGATCTGTTCCCTTCTCTCGTGTCCAGGAAGTAATGCGACGCCCAGGACAATCATGGCTTGATCGAACTGGCCCCAACGCGGAAAATTGAGCAAGATCCTCGACGCCTTGTCCGACCTCGCACGGACATATGGCGCGTCGCTGTGCCATGTCTGTGTCACAGTGGCGGGCACCCGTCACAAGGCGGATGACCTTACCACGAAACGACGTTGGTGGTGCGCCGCGATCCCGCGAGATCTGATGACGTATCGGGTCGAACCATCGGGAAATCTGCGCCGATCCTCTCATCGATACGTCTCGCGTGCGACATTCGCCGATCATGTAAACGTCCCCGGCGCTGGTAATCTTGCATCAAAACCGTCGGTTCCGGTGTCAATCGCCCAACAGCAAAACGCCCGGACGTTCCGGTGGCGGATCGCTCGAGAAATTCCCGCAGGACGGTCGTTATTCGGGCGGGTTCGGCGTCTCGATGGTCACTTTGTCGGGCACATCGATATTGATGCCGCCGCTATCGCCGCCCCCGAGAAAGCCGCCGAAAAAAAGGAACCCGCCGAGGATCAACGCGACGACAAGACCGCCGGCGACAAACCAGCCGGCACCCCCGCCGCCGCCGGTGGTCACGACGGTTGTTCGTTCTTTGCGCTCATCGTTCATTTTGCGCTCCTTTCCTCTTGCATCGCTTCGGGAGAACAAACAGAAACGGGCGCAAATGGTTCCAGGGCGTTTCTTGGGCAGCAATGCGGCGATATGTCGGCTAAGATGCCGGAGCGCCCTCACCCGCCTCGATCGCACTCACGATCTCGGCGGCAAGCGGCCGGGTTATGCGTGTCTTGCGCTCGAGCGCAGCGCGGTCGATCGCATGCACCACCTGGATCGCACTCGAAAGCGATCGCTCGATCCGGCGCACGAGAAACTGCACCACATGCGGTTCTACGTCCACCTGCCGGTCGGCGAAAAGTTTGGTAATGACGCCGGCAAGCAGAAGGTCGTCGGGTTCGTCGATCTCCACCGTTGCAGCAGCCTTGAGCCTGGACAGGAGGTCCGGCAAGGTCACACCCCAGGCGCCTGGGAAACTGCGTGCGGTCAGAAGCATGGGCTGGCCACCGGCCCGGGCGGCATTGATAAGATGAAAGAGGCCACTCTCATCCACCATGCCATTGTCTGCATTGTCGATCAGGATCGGCCGCAAAGTCGCCTGTTCCACGGCATCCGCGTCTATTTCGTCAGGAGCAATTGCGACCGCCCCCGCCTCTTCCAGCCAGATCGCCGCGAGATGCGACTTGCCGCTGCCTGAAGGGCCCGCCAGAATGACAACCGGCGCTGGCCAGGAAGGCCAGTTCTCGATCAATGCTGCGGCGCGCGCATTGGCGGGCGTTACCACAAGGTCGTCGCGGGTCAACGCTTCTCCGGGAGCCAAATCGAGCGGAAGCTGGCGGGATGGCATGGCTGTCGTCCTAGGGTTTGCGCGTTCTGGCCGGCCGATCCGCGGCTTCCCCTTGCCCGCTGTATAGCGGCGAGGCGAGATACTGACCGATGGCGAAGCGCACAAGCACGGCAATGGCCGCCGCCGCCGGCACGGCAATCAAAAGGCCCGCGAAACCGAACAGATAACCGAAGGCGAACAACGCGAACATCAGCCAGACCGGATGCAGGCCCACGCTCTTGCCTACCAATTTGGGCTGCAAGATATTGCCTTCCAGGAACTGGCCGGAAAAAAAGATCGCCGCCACTGCCAGAACCCACCACCATTCGGGCCAGAATTGCACCACGGCGATACCGATGGACAGACTGAAACCGACCAGCGATCCGACATAGGGTATGAAACTGATCAGACCGGCGAACAGGCCGATCAAAAGACCGAAATTTAGCCCGACCAGCGACAAGCCAATGGCGTAGAAGATGCCGAGAATGATACACAACGTGCCCTGTCCGCGCACGAAGCCAGCCGTGGCCACATTGATGTCGCGGGCGATCTGACGCACCGTCTCCACATGGTTGCGCGGCACCCAGTTATCGACTTTCTCGATCATATGATCCCAATCGAGGAGCATGTAGAAGGCGACGACCGGCGTCACCACGAACAGGCTCGCCACATTGACGATCGCCACGCCCGAACTCCAGACCGATTTGAACAGCGTTCCCAGAAAGCTCGTCCCTTGTGCCAGGATCGAACTCAGATTGTCGCGCACGGCATCAGTTTCGCTGTTGAGAAAATTGTCGACCCACGCCGGTTCGAGCCGATTCACAAGCTCCTGAAGCCGCGTCAGATACTCCGGCAATCGGCTTGCGAAATCGGCCAGCTGCGTGCCGAGAACAGGCACCACGATCATCAGACCGAGCAACAGAGCAACCACGAAGCCGATCAGGATTACCACCGTTGCCGATACACGTGAAAGTCCCACCCCCTCCAGACGGTCGGCCACCGGATCCAGAAAATAGGCGAGCACCATCCCTGCCAGGAACGGCAGCAGGATGGAACTGAAGACATAGAGGAACAGGATGAAGCCCAGCCCCGCCATCCCCCAGAAGGCGATGTGGCGTGCCAGCGGCGGGCCTGCGATGGCCGGCCCGCTGTCCTTTTCAGTGTCCTTCCGCGTCACTTTCGGCATAACCACCCATATGCTTGATCCAGGCGACGAGATAGGCCGCTCCGGAAGCCACGGTCAAGAGCCCGGTGGCAACGATCAGGCCGAGCCGCACCGCGCCCGAGCCGTATGCGAAGGCCAATTCCGCCAGAACCAGCAGCGCCAGCAGAATCTGCACCAATGTATTGGCCTTGGACACGAACAGCGGCTTCATGGCCACGGGATGCCCCATCACATTGGCGAGCAGAACTCCGCCGATAATGAGCGCGTCGCGCGACACCACGGCAATCACCAGCCACAACGGCAGTTCCATCATATAACCGAGCACCACGAAGACGCTCACCAATAGCAATTTGTCGGCAATCGGGTCGAGATAGGCGCCCAGTTCCGTGCGCTGGTCGAAATGGCGCGCGATGAAACCGTCGACGCCGTCGGAAATGCCGGCGGCCAAGAATCCGGCGAACGCCCAGCCATATTCGCCCGTGAGCAGAGCGAACACGACGCCCGGAACAAGAAAGAAGCGCATCAATGTTATGGCGTTGGGTATCGTCACCGGTCTGCTCTCCATCTCGCCCCGTTGCGGTCCGACGGTTTTTCGGCGCACACTTATCGCAGGCTTTCACAGATTGTGGGAGACCGTCACGCTTTCAATAGGCCAGCTTGTTGATATCTACCGCCTTGCGGAAGCGCCCCCTTCGTGTCAGAAGCCGGGAAAAAGCGGCGGCGAGAACGAGATGGCTCAGGAACGCAAAAACGGCCTTACCTATGCGGATGCGGGCGTCGACATCGACGCGGGCAGCCGGCTCGTGGACAAGATCAAGCCCTTGGTGCGCGCAACGCGTCGACCGGGCGCCGATGGCGAGATCGGCGGTTTCGGCGGTCTGTTCGACTTGAAGGCAGCGGGCTTTTCCGATCCGGTGTTGGTGGCTGCCAATGACGGCGTCGGCACGAAACTCAAGATCGCAATCGAAGCGGGACTGCACGATACGGTGGGCATCGACCTTGTCGCCATGTGCGTCAACGACCTGGTGGTTCAAGGTGCGGAACCTCTCTTCTTTCTCGATTATTTCGCAACCGGTAAGCTTGATCCCGACCAGGGCGCGGCCATCGTTTCGGGCATCGCCGAGGGCTGCAAACAGGCCGGCTGCGCGCTCATCGGTGGCGAGACGGCGGAAATGCCAGGCATGTATCATGGCAACGATTACGACCTTGCAGGCTTTGCCGTCGGTGCGGCCGAACGGGACAAGCTTCTGCCCAGCGGCGATATTGCCGAGGGCGACGTGTTGCTCGGTCTCGCCTCTTCCGGTGTTCATTCCAACGGGTTTTCGCTGGTGCGTCGAATTATCTCCGATGCGGGGCTCGGCTGGGAGAACAAGGCTCCCTTCGCCCCGCAACGACGGCTCGGCGAGGCACTGCTGGAGCCGACACGCATCTATGTGAAGCCGCTCCTCACCACCCTGAAGGCCGCCTGGGGCATCAAGGCGCTTGCCCACATAACGGGAGGTGGCTTCCCTGAAAACCTGCCACGCGTCCTGCCCGAGCATCTGGCTGCTGAGATAAACCTCGACGCCATCGACGTGCCACCGGTTTTCTCCTGGCTTTCCAAAACCGGCGGCGTCGCCGAAACTGAAATGCTGTCTACCTTCAATTGCGGGATCGGCATGGTGGTGGCAGTCGCCGCCGATGAAGCCGCCCAGATCGCCGCCCTTCTCCAAAAGGCGGGCGAGAGTGTCGCGATATTCGGCCAGGTGATCCCGCGCCAGGCTGCCGGCGTCACCTATCGTGGTGAACTACGCCTATGACCCGGCGCACGCGCAAGCGGATCGCGATCCTCATTTCAGGCCGCGGATCGAACATGGCGGCGTTGATCGCGGCCGCCATTGACCCCGCCTTTCCCGCCGAGATCGTCGGCGTCGTCTCCAACCGCGCCGATGCGCGCGGTCTCGAGATCGCCAAAACCCACAACATTCCCATCAAGGTGATTTCGTCGCGCGACTATGACGGCCGCGAGGCGCACGACGCCGCCATTCACGAGGCGATCACGGGATTCAAGGCCGAGATCGTCTGCCTCGCCGGCTATATGCGGCTGCTGACGCCCGATTTCGTTAAGAAATGGAAGGGTCGGATGATAAACATCCACCCAGCGCTTCTGCCCAGCTTCCGGGGACTGGACACCCACGCCCGCGCGCTAGCCTCCGGCGTTCGCATTCACGGTTGCACCGTCCATTTCGTCACGCCGGAGATGGACGAGGGTCCAATCATCGCCCAGGCCGCCGTCCCCGTTCTCACCGACGATACAGAGGAAACGCTTGGCGAGCGCGTCCTCAAGATCGAACACCGTCTCTACCCGCTCGCCCTGCGACTTGTCGTGGAAGGCCGGGTGCGCATGTCGGACGGCGTTGCCGTCTTTTCCGACGTCGAAGACGAACGCCGCGATCTGGCGATCGTTTCGCCCGGCGAACGCCGGAGTTGACCGTTTTGGAGCCTGCGATGGATTACGCCTTCCCTGCTCCTGAGATCGCCGACGCTTTTGCTGCTTTTCCCGCAACCGTTCGCCCCCGGCTCCTTCGCGCCCGTACGTTGATCCTGGAAACTGCATACCGCACCGAGGGCGTCGGCCATGTCGAGGAAACGCTGAAATGGGGGCAACCTGCCTATCTCACGCCAGATACGAAGAGCGGCAGCACGATTCGTCTGGGCGTGCCCAGATCGCAGCCCGACGGCTGGGCTCTTTTCGTCCATTGCCAAACCGATCTCGTGCAGCAATTTCGCACACATTATCCGGGGCACTTCACGTTTGAAGAAGCACGCGCGCTTCTATTCAAGGCTGATGAGGAGATTCCGGAACGTGCTCTAAGCCATTGTATTGCGTTGGCTTTGACATATCACAGGCGGCGCATCTGAAACATTGTCACAAGGGAGGTGTTGAATGGGTAGCAATCCGATAGAAGCCGACTGGCGCGCCGACCCGGCACGCTGGCACGGAGAATGGGCCCACCCTGAAACTGGCAGTGGCGTATCGATCATTTTCAACGAAACCGATAAGTTGGGGTTCGGCCCGGCGCTGCACAGCCATCCATATGCCGAAACCTTTATCGTCCGCAGCGGTTGCGTGCGTTTCGAGGTCGATGGCCTGGAGATCATCGCGACGGCCGGCGATATCCTGGTTGCTCCGCCGAACGCTCCGCATCGTTTCGAAAACCTCGGCCCCGACCGGTTGGAGATGATCGACATCCACGCCAATCCGGATTTCGTCACGACGTGGCTCTGATCTACGCGGGACGGAATCGCACAACGGTTCGGCGCTTCGCCTAATCGTCACAAGACGAGAAGACGCAGTGCCGG
>NZ_CAJXGF010000033.1 GCF_913053745.1 uncultured Nitratireductor sp. | reverse complement strand
GGCCGATTAGCTTTTTCATCGAAATTCCTCCTCTCGAGTGGTTCCGCCGGGAATTGGCAGACCTCTCCTCAAACTTTTCGATACCGCTGTCCTCCCAATGTCCGGAGCGGTATGCCAAGGAGATTGTTCTCATGGCGGAACGGACCCTATAGAGTTAGCCTGTCAAAAAGCTGTCATTGTCGGGGAAGATGCATTTCTTGATCGTTGAAGACACGCGCGACGTCGCAGAGGCAATCGAAAGACGGCTCGAGAAGGCCGGCCATGTCAGCGATCGTGCAGAAACTCTGGAAGACGCCGAGCACTTCGTGGCAATGGCACATCACGACCTGGTCGTTCTGGACATCAACTTGCCGGATGGGTCGGGCATGGCCTTCCTCAAGAAACTCAGGTCCGGGGGAAATAGAGTTCCCGTCCTGGTTTTGACGGCGCGATTGGCCGTTAACGAAAAGATCGACGCACTCGATCTGGGTGCCGACGATTACATGATCAAACCGTTCGATCTCGGTGAACTGGAAGCGCGCATCCGCGCAATCATACGTCGACGCAGCGGCGAGGCAGACCGCACGCTGTCGGTGGGGAAACTCACCTTCGACATGGCAGCGCGCCGAGTTCTGATCAATGGGAAACCGTGCGACCTGACACGGCGCGAGCAGACGCTTTTGGAGATTTTTCTGACCAATCGGGACCGGGTGCTTGAAAAGGAGGACCTGCTTGTCCGTCTCTTCGGACATGACGAGGAGCGCAACCCGAATGCGGTCGAACTCTATGTCGGTCGTCTGCGCCGCAAAATCGAGGGATCGGGCCTGGAAATCCGCACGTTGCGCGGCCTCGGCTATCAGGCGGTAACGATGGAGACGGGAGGTCGATGACGAATCCGAGACGGGAGGCTACGCCCGGCCGCAGTCTGTCGATCGCCTATCGCCTGACCATTTCGCTGACGCTTGTACTGGGGCTTGCGGTAGCCGCCACCATCTATGCTGCCTACGGTTATGGCCGGCAGGCGGCAAACGAGGCCTTCGACCGTTTGCTGCAGGGGGCGGCTCTGCAGATCGCGGAACGCATATTCGTCATCGAGGGCGATGTGCGCGTCGACATTCCCGTTTCGGCGTTCGAGCTCTTATCGCTCGCCAAGGACGAACGTATCTTTTATCGCGTGACCCAGCCCGACGGGACGACGCTGACGGGCGATGATGATTTTCCGCTGCCCAAGGCCGATGATATTCCAGAGGGCGGTTTCACCTACGAGGTCGATTTCGGCGGTGAAAGGGTGCGTGCCCACGCCATGCTGAGGCGTCTCGCCGAGCGCGCGGTGAGCGGCGACATCTATATTGTCGTGGCGCATACCACCGGCAGCCGGGAGCAGTTGGCCCGCAGCATGGCCACGCAGTCGGTTGCCGTGATCGCGGGCGCGGGATTTGCCATCCTCGTTCTGGCGCTTCTGGCGATGCGCTACGCCATGCGCCCATTGGAACGCATTCAGACGGCAATCCTGGAGCGCGACCCGCTCGACCTATCCCCCTTTTCCATGCATGCGCCGGACGAAGTATCGGCACTGGTGGCCTCCATCAACCGTTTCATGGGCCGGCTCGATCGGCGTGTGCGCGCAATGCAGGACTACGTTGCCGATTCGGCACATCAGATACGAACCTCTATCACAGCGCTCAGAGCGCATAGTGAATTGGCGCTGGATGAAGACGACCCGCAACGATTGAAAGCGCTCCATCGGCGCATTCGTAGTCGCGCCATCGGTCTGAACCGCCTGACGGACCAGCTTCTGAGCCACGCGCTGGTCACGCATCGTGCCGATACCGCGCCGCTCGAGCCGTTGGATCTGCGGCGCATCGCCGTCGGCGCGGAGCGTGATTTCGTTCAACTTTCCGGCGGGCGAAAACTGCGCATCCAGCTCGATCTGCCAGAGGAGCCGGTCATGGTGCAGGGTGATGCGTTCAGCCTGGGAGAGGCGGTGAAGAATCTGCTGAACAATGCCCACGCGCACGGAAAACCGCCCGTGGCAGTCACCATCTCCTCGACGGGAGGGCGAGCGCGCATCGCCGTCACCGATCGCGGCGACGGATTGCCGGCCAGCGACCCTGCCGAGGTCGGAAAACGTTTTGCAATCAATCCCAACAAACCGGAAAGCGCGGGGTTGGGATTGGCGATCGTGCGAGAGGTTGCGGAGTTTCACAATGGCCGGATTGTGCTCGAACCTCAAAAAGGCACGTTCACCATCAGCCTGGACCTGCCGCTCGCGACAGAGGGAAACGCATACTTATGAGACGCTTAGCCATAGGCCTTTCGGTAATCATAACGCTTTTATTGCCAGGGCGCCCCATGGCGGAAGATACGATGTTCGAGGCACTCGGCGACAAGTCCGAAACACTCGTTATCGGCAGTGTGACCGATCTCATCTTCATCGAGCCGCTCATCCGTGAGTTTCAGCATGCCAATCCCACCACTGCGGTCGTTTATCGCCAGATGACCAGCCTGGATCTCTATGCGGCGGTGGCGGAAGCCTGCGAGGCCGGAGATTTTTTCGCGGACGCTGTGATTTCATCCGCAATTCCAGAACAGGTTCGCCTCGTTAATGACGGCTGCTCGGAACCGTTTCGCTTCAACCTGCCAGCGGATTTGCCGGACTGGGCGGCCTGGCGCAATGAACTGGTCGGACTCACCTTCGAGCCGGCCGTTATCGTTTATGATCGGGAGGGCTTGAAACCCGAGGAAGTGCCACGCAACCGTTTCGAACTGGTCGACCTTCTGCGTCAGACCGAACGCTTTCGCGGCCGCATCGGAACATATGATATCGAAAGCTCGGGCGTCGGCTATATCTTCGCCTTCGAGGACGCGGCGCAGGCTTCCACCTGGGGCCGGCTGCTGGAAAGCCTGGGGCAGAACCGGGCGCAACTGTTCTGCTGCAGTTCCGATGTGATCGAGGGCGTCCGCACCGGCCGACTGGTCCTGGGCTACAACGTTCTGGGTTCTTATGCGCTTGCGCGGCAGGAAGAGGATCCGCGTATCGGCATCATTTTTCCGTCCGATTACACGCTCGCTCTTTCGCGGGCCGCCCTGGTTTCGCGTCACGCGCGCAACAAACGGGCGGCAAACGCCCTGATCGCTTTGGCTCTGAGCGATACCGGACAGCGGTTGTTGTCGGGGCCGTCGCGCCTGTTTTCATCGCTCAACGGCCCGGAAATGCTGAACCGCATCGATACCGGCGCCGGCCCGTCCGCCGAGGAGGCCGCCTTCCGTCCCATCGCCCTTTCTCCCGCGCTGCTGGTCGGACTGGATCAAGCCAAACGTAAGGCCTTCCTGGATCAATGGCGCAAATCCTTCCAGGCGGGCGGCGGAGAGTAGCAGGTGCATATTTGCTTTCCTGCGGGGCTTGGCTAATCATGCCGCAAAGCATGGGAGGAGAACGGGAGGACATGGCAAACGGACAGGCAGCGAAGGCGCAGCGGAACATGGCTGCCGACCCCGAATTCGGTCCGTGGCTGGCCCAGGCCTCCATACTCGTGATCGACGACGAGCCGGGCATGCGAAACTTTCTTTTGCGCACGCTTGGTCCGCGTTGCAAGCGTCTCGATGAAGCCGCCGATACGGAAGAAGCTTCACGGAAGCTCGACGCCAACCATTATGATGTGGTGATTCTCGACAACATCATGCCGGGCAGGAATGGCGTCGACTGGCTCGCCCAGCAACGCGCCATCGGATTTTTCTCCAATGCAATCCTGATGACCGCCTATGCGGACCTTGAAACCGCTATACAGGCGCTGCGCGCCGGTGCGGTGGATTTCATCCTCAAGCCGTTCCGCTCCAACCAGCTTCTCAATGCCGTGGCGCGGTGCCTCGATCAGATGCGCCTCCAGCGCGAAAACTACGTTCTGCGCTATGAACTCAAATCGACCTCGGACCATGTGCTTCTGCGCGACAAACTGATCGGCCGTTCCAGGGCCATCAGCGACGTGCGCGATGCCATTGCGCGTGTTGCGCCGCTGCCGACTTCCGTTCTGCTGACTGGCCAATCGGGAACCGGGAAGGAGGTGGCCGCGCGTTCGCTTCACTCGCTTTCGGACCGTTCGGACAAACCGTTTGTCCCCGTCAATTGCGCAGCCATCCCGCCGGACATGATCGAAACGGAGCTGTTCGGTCATCTCAAGGGTGCCTTTACCGGCGCGGAAGCGGGCCGTGAGGGTCTCTTCATGCACGCGCAGGGCGGCACGTTGTTTTTGGACGAGATCGGGGAGTTGCCGCTCGCGACGCAAAGCAAGCTCTTGCGGGTGCTCGAGGACCGCCGGATCAGGCCTGTGGGTTCGGAGCGCGAAATTCCGGTCGATCTGCGCTTCGTGTTCGCCACCAATGCGGAACTTGAGAAACTGGTGGAGGCCGGACATTTTCGCGCCGATCTCTTCTTCCGCATCAATGTGATGCAGATTCACCTGCCGCCGCTGAAGGATCGTGGCGATGACGTTCAGGAGCTTGCCGATCTGTTCATGACGAAGCTGTCGCAGCAGTTGGGCACACCCGATGTGCGCATCGGCACGGATGCGCGCGCCGCGCTGGCTACTTATTCCTGGCCGGGAAACGTACGGGAATTGCGCAATCTGATCGAACGCACCCTCATTCTCGGTCGTTTTCCCGACGATTTCGGCGGTGGAGGCCCTTTGATGGCCGAAACCGGTGTTGGGGGCGAAAGCCTTGCCGACATCGAACGCCGGCACATCCTCGCTGTGCTTGGCCGCGTGGGCGGCGACCGCGAGGCCGCCGCGCGCCAGCTCGGAATCTCCCGCAAGACCATCGACCGCAAATGCGCGGCCTGGAATGTCTGATCGATTAGAGCCCGGGCAGCGCAAGAGCCAGGGGCGCTCGGTTCGCTTCCGCCTACTGGTGATCGCGCTTCTGCCGACGCTGGTTATCTTGCCGCTGCTGCTGGGTATGGCCGTTTATCGGTGGAACGCGAAATTCGATGCCGCGCTTATCTCCAAGGTCAATGGCGACCTGACAATCGCGCATCAATATTTTACGCGGTTGCTCGAGAACACCGGTGAACGCGTGACGGCTCTGGGAGGGTCGGCCCGTTTTCGCGATACGGTCGAAGCCGGAGGCGAGGGTCTCGGAACGCTTCTGGAGGAGAAGCGCCGCGCACTCGATCTCGATTTTCTTTATCTGGTTCCCCAGGGCGGGACGGTCGTGACGTCCGCCCCGCGGCTTGCCGGCGCTCCAAGGTTCGATTGGCCCATCATCGATACCGCGTTTTCTGGAGAGGCGGCCACGGGCATCGACATTTTCTCCGATCAGGAACTTGCTGCGATTGCACCGGCTCTCGCCGATCGGGCGCGGCTCGATCTGGTGCCGACGGCCAACGCGGTGCCCACCAAGCGCGCCGCTGAAACACGCGGCATGGTCGTGCATTCGGCAACGCCGGTTCGTCTGGCCGACGGTCGCGCGGCCGCGCTTGTCGGCGGCAATCTTCTCAACCGAAATCTCGTTTTCATCGATACGATCAACGATCTGGTTTATCGCGAGGCGAGCCTGCCGGAAGGTAGCCAGGGAACCGCGACGCTCTTTCTCGACGATGTACGTATCAGCACCAATGTGCGGCTTTTCGAGGGGCGCAGGGCACTCGGCACAAGGGTTTCGAGCATCGTGCGTTCCGCAGTTCTCGGCGAAGGGCGTGTGTGGCTCGATAGCGCTTTCGTCGTCAACGACTGGTACATCTCCGCCTACGAGCCGATCACCGACAGTTACGGCAAGCGCGTCGGCATGCTTTATGTCGGCTTCCTTGAAGCGCCGTTCACCGAAGCGAAATACACGACGCTGGCGATGATCGCGGTCGCGTTTCTCGCAATCACTGCCTTGAGCGTACCGTTGTTTCTGCGCTGGGCCCGATCAATCTTCAAGCCGCTGGAGCGCATGGCCGGCACGATCTCAAAGGTGGAGGGCGGCGATCTGGGCGCGCGGACCGGCATTCGCGGTGTCGACGACGAGATCGGCCGCGTGGCCCAGCATCTGGATCTGCTTCTCGAGCAGTTGCAGGAGCGCGACAAACAGTTGCGTGCGTGGAACGAAGCCTTGAATGCGCGGGTAGAAGAGCGCACACGCGAATTGCGGCTTGCCAACCGGCAACTGGAAGCCACCACCCGGCAATTGATCATGTCCGAAAAGCTTGCTGCCATCGGCGAAATCACTGCCGGCGTGGCGCACGAGATCAACAATCCGATTGCCGTAATGCAGGGCAATCTCGAAGTGGTGCGCCAGATAATGGGCGAACACGCGCGTGAGGCGCGAACGGAGTTTCGGCTGCTGGACGAGCAGATTCACCGCATCAGTCAGATCGTCACCAAGCTGCTTCAGTTCGCCAAGCCGGAGGAATATGCGGGCTTTCTGGAGCGCCACACGCCGGCCGATGTGATCTCAGACACGCTACCGCTCGTCCAGCATCTCCTCAACAAGGCGGAGATCGAAGTTCGGCGTGATGACTGTGCGACCCGTCTCGTGCTGATGAACAGAACGGAGTTGCAGCAGGTTCTCGTAAACCTGATCGTGAATGCGATTCATGCGATGCCGGACGGGGGCACGTTGTCCCTTTCCAGCCGCGATCAGGATGTCGATGGCGATACCGGATTGGTGATCGAGATCTCGGACACCGGCATCGGTATGACACATGAAATGCTCGACAAAGTGTTCGATCCCTTCTTCACGACAAAGCGCCAGGAAGGGACCGGTCTCGGCCTTTCGATCAGCCAGACATTGGTCAGCCGGCAAGGCGGCAAGATCTCGGCGGAGAGCGAACCAGGTAGAGGCACGTGCTTCACGATCTGGCTGCCCGAGGCGCGCTAAGCTTCGGACAAAATGTCCGATCGCCTTGGACAAAATGTCCATCGAGCCAGTTTATCGATCAGCAAACCATTGAAATCGTTGCTGCCTGCTGTTTGGCATAGCCATTGCTTACCTCTTGATCGAGCAAGAGGAGGACACTTTCGATCGCCGGGACCCGACCCGGCTGTATCCGGCGCGGAGGGCGGCGGATCGCATCGTTCGGGAATTTTCACAGAAGTAACCAGCAGGACGGCTGCCGGAAATCCGGCGGGAGGAGGAGACTTATGTCCGCAGCGAGTGAAACATTATCCGGCGCGCCCGCCGGGGGAATTCTTGACAGGGAAAGAATAATCGCCCGGCCGGGCTTCAATCGGTGGCTTGTTCCGCCGGCGGCTCTGGCGATCCATCTTTGCATCGGCATGGCCTACGGCTTCAGCGTCTTCTGGTTGCCGCTGACCCAGGCGATCGGCATTTCGCAAAGGGTGGTTTGCGAGGATATGACGCTGGTCGGTGCGTTGTTCACCACCAATTGCGACTGGCGCGTGTCCGATCTCGGCTGGATTTACACGCTGTTTTTCGTGTTACTCGGATCGGCGGCGGCAATCTGGGGCGGTTGGCTGGAGCGGGCCGGTCCACGTAAGGCAGGTGTCGTAGCCGCCTTTTGCTGGTGCGGTGGCATCGCCGTCGCCGCGTTGGGCGTGATGCTCCACCAACTTTGGTTGATGTGGCTCGGTGCCGGCGTGATTGGTGGTATCGGCCTCGGGCTCGGCTATATCTCGCCGGTCTCCACGCTCATCAAATGGTTCCCGGACCGCCGCGGCATGGCAACCGGCATGGCCATTATGGGCTTTGGGGGTGGTGCGATGATAGGAGCGCCGCTGGCCGACATGCTGATGAACACGTTCAAGACCGCCGATTCTGTTGGCGTCTGGCAGACATTTCTGGTTATGGCCGCAATCTATTTCGTATTCATGATGGGGGGCGCCTTCGGCTACCGTATCCCACCGTCGGGCTGGCGTCCGGAAGGCTGGACGCCACCGGAAAAGAGCGCGAAGTCGATGATTACCTCGCGCCATGTCCACCTGCGCGACGCCCACAAAACCAAGCAATTCTGGCTGATCTGGGCCGTTCTGACCCTCAATGTGTCTGCCGGGATCGGCGTGATCGGCATGGCTTCACCCATGTTGCAGGAGATCTTCGGCGGACGGTTGCTCGGAATGCCGGAATTGACCTTCAACCAGCTTGATGCCTCGCAGAAATCGGCCATTGCGGCGATTGCGGCGGGCTTTGCCGGTCTGTTGTCATTGTTCAACATCGGCGGTCGGTTCTTCTGGGCGTCCCTGTCAGACAGGATCGGCCGCAAGAACACCTACTACGCCTTCTTCCTCATCGGCATTGTCCTCTACGCGCTCGCGCCCTCGGCCGCGCATATCGGAAGCCAGGTGCTCTTCGTCCTGATGTTCGGCATCATTCTGTCCATGTATGGCGGCGGCTTTGCCACAGTGCCGGCCTATCTTGCCGATATCTTCGGCACGCAGTTTGTCGGCGCCATTCACGGCCGGCTGCTGACGGCCTGGGCCACGGCAGGTATCATCGGACCGGTCGTGGTGAATTACATTCGCGAAGCTCAGCTCAATGCGGGCATTCCGCGCGAGCAGGTCTACGACTTCACCATGTACATCCTCGCCGGCATGCTGTTGCTCGGCCTGATCTGCAACATGCTGGTCAAGCCGCTTTCGGACAAGTGGTACATGTCGGACGAGGAGGTCGCCAAACTTCAAGCAAAGTCGGCAGCCGCCGATTCCGGCCCGACCGGTTCCTTCGGAATCGGCAAAGGCGGATTCGACGGTAAGGCGCTTCTGGCCTGGGCTATCGTCGGCATTCCCATCTTGTGGGGCGTATGGATAACGCTGCAGAAGACCGCGGCCCTGTTCTAAACGGGGTTGTTGCAGCACTGCCCTCCGGCTGGAGCCCGCCGGAGGGCAGAATCTTTCCCTCGTCAAGGTGTCGAAATCACATTCGGTTCCGGCCGCCGCGAATTACCGGACTTGCCCAAGCGCTCGGCGCTCTCTATGTCGGGACCCCGTAGTGTCGGGACGTTGAGAGACCGGAGCGGAACGCTGGACGAGCACATTATCATAGTCGGTGCGGGGCACGGTGGCGTGCAAGCGGCAGCCAGTCTGCGCGAGGAAGGGTATACGGGACGTCTCACGCTGGTTTCGGCCGACCCCGAATTGCCGTATCACAAACCACCGCTTTCGAAGACGTTTTTGAAGTCGCCGAATGCCGAACCGCAGATCTTGCGGGCAAAGGCATTCTACGAGGCACAGGACATCGATTTGCTCGCGGGGACAAAGGCCACCGGGTTCAGCCCTGCCGGACATACATTGGCGCTTTCGGACGGCAGACAACTGCGCTGGACCAAGCTTCTTCTCGCCACCGGCGCGCGTCCGCGCCGGCTGGAGATTGTCGGTGCCGATCTGGCCGGCGTTTGCCATTTGCGCGATTGCGCCGATGCCCGTTCGTTGCGAAGCGAATTGCAGCGCGCCGGGGACATCGTCGTGATCGGCGGAGGCTTCATCGGGCTTGAGGTGGCGGCGACCGCGGCCATGGCCGGCAAGCAGGTGCAAGTGGTGGAGGTAGCAGAGCGCCTTCTTGGTCGGGCTGTGAGCATGCGCATTGCCGAGCATCTGCATGCCTATCACGAAAGCCTCGGCGTGGTGATCGCGACCGGTACCGGTGTCAGCCGGATTGTCGGGGAGGCGGGTAAGGTGCGCGCAGTTGTGACGACCGATGGTCGTGAATTGCCTGCCGACCTTGTTCTCGTCGGAATCGGCGCCGCGCCGAACACGGCGCTTGCACAAGCTGCAGGCCTCGTCTGCGAGAACGGTATCCGTGTCGATGCGCAAGGGCGCAGCAGTGCACCGGACGTCTATGCTATCGGCGATTGCGTCTCCTTTCCGCACGCCACCTCGGGACGCCGGCTCAGGCTTGAATCTGTACAGAACGCGACGGATCAGGCACGCAGCGTCGCCAAGGCGATGCTTGGCCAAAAGGCTGCATTCGACGCGGTTGCCTGGTTCTGGTCCGACCAGGGGGAGCGCAAGCTGCAGATGGTTGGGTTGCCCTTCGATGTGGATCGCGAGATCGTAACCGGTGATGCCGACAGCGGAGCGTTTTGCGTCTATATGTTCTCTGGCGAACGTCTTGTGGCTATAGAAACAATCAACCGCCCCGGAGAGCATATGTTGGGGCGGCGGATGCTGGCGGCGGGCTTCTCACCTACCGCGGCGCAAATTTCCGAAGGCCCCGCAGCCGTGAAGGCGGCCTTCATGGGAACGGCCGGTTGAATTCAGCCCTCGCGAAGAACAGCGCTAAAATGGGGCGGAGTATGCATTCTGCGGCTATGTGCATCTGAATGAAGTTATCGTTTCATAAGTCAAAGCAAATGACTGGATACAAAAACAAATTTGCCGTTGCCCCTATGATCGACTGGACGGATCGGCATTGCCGGTTCTTCCATCGTCGACTGACGCGCCGAGCGCTCCTCTACACGGAGATGATCGTGGCGGATGCTGCGATTCATGGGGATCGCCAGCGGCTGCTTGGCTTCGATGAATGCGAGCATCCTGTGGCGTTGCAGCTCGGCGGCTCCGATCCGATAAAGCTTGCAGAGGCCGCGGCGATCGGGGCGGAATTCGGCTATGACGAAATCAACCTCAATGTCGGGTGTCCCTCCGACCGCGTCCAGTCGGGAACGTTCGGTGCGTGCCTTATGAAGACGCCGGAAGTGGTTTCTGCCGGGGTTGCGGCGATGAAGGCGCGGGTGGCGTTACCGGTGACGGTGAAATGCCGGATCGGAGTGGACGAACAGGATCCCGAGATCGCGCTAGACGCCTTGGCGGACGCTGCTTGGTCTGCCGGTGCCGACGCACTTTGGGTGCATGCGCGCAAGGCCTGGCTTCAGGGGTTGAGCCCGAAGGAGAACCGCGAGGTTCCGCCGCTTGACTATGAACGCGTCTACCGCCTGAAGGCCGCGCATCCCGATCGCTTTATCGGCATCAATGGCGGGATTTCCAACCTTATTGAGGCCGAGCGCCACCTCGAACATGTCGATGGTGTCATGCTGGGACGCGCGGCGTATCAGAATCCGGTTATTCTGGCCGGAGTCGATGCGTTCCTTTCCGGCGACGAGCCGGAGCGGGTGGATTTTGCCGCATTGATGGATGCGATGGCCGACTATGCTGGTCGGCATATCGAGAGCGGAGGGCGTTTGTCGCATGTCACCCGCCACATGATCGGCCTTTTTCACGGGTTCGACGGTGCGCGTCGTTATCGCCAGATCCTGTCCAGCAAGGCGCCCCGAGCCGGAGCCGAGCCGGATGTTCTTCGTGCGGCCTTTGCCGCGGTGGATTTGAACACACGGCGCGATGCAGCCTGAACACCCTCATTTACAGTGATTTGCGAATTGCATTTGCGCCGGGCGGACGATAGCCACGGTGAGACGAGTGCGAGGGGAAAACAGCATGGATCTACCGATGGGCGACATCGCCGTGTTCGCAGGCGCGCTTGCAGCGGCTGGTGTCGTGGCGGGCGTTCTGGCCGGCCTTTTCGGCATTGGCGGCGGTGCGATTCTCGTTCCGGTCTTCTACCAGGTGTTCGGCCTCGTCGGGATCGACGAGGCGGTGCGCATGCACCTCTCGGTCGGGACCTCACTCGCCATCATCGTGCCGACATCATTGCGCTCCTTCCGGTCGCACTATCTGCATGGCGCGGTGGATATGGAACTGCTGAAAAATTTCGTTGTCGCCGTTCCGGTCGGCGTCGTGCTGGCAACCTTGGTGGCCGCCCATGTGTCAAGTGGCGGATTGAGGGCCATCTTCGCCGTTATTGCCTTTCTGGTCGGGATCAGGTTGCTTCTAAATCGCGAACGCTGGCGTCTCGGTTCACAGATACCCGGCAATCCGGTGCGCGCGCTTGTCGGGACGCTGATCGGTTTCCTCTCGACCTTGATGGGAATCGGTGGCGGCGTGATGAACAACACCTTCATGACGCTTTTCAATCGTCCGATGCACCAGGCCGTGGCGACATCGTCGGGCGTGGGCGTGCTGATCTCGATACCGGGCTTGTTCGGCTATGTGTGGGCGGGGTGGGGCGAACCGCTCCTGCCCATTGCCTCGACGGGCTATGTGAACTGGATCGCGGTTCTGCTCATCATCCCGATAACGCTTCTCGTGGCGCCGCTAGGGGTGCGGATCGCCCATGCGCTCGACAAGCGCAAGCTCGAAACGGCTTTCGGCATCTTCATGATCGCCGTTGCCGCCCGCTTCGGCTGGAGTTTTGTTTGAAGCCGGGGCTCAGATCAGTTTGCGCTCGAAACGATTGTAGCGCATCGCGTAGAACGGAACCGGTGCACCGGGTGTCAGTTCCGGGTCGGTTTTGAGCCGCTGTTCCAGATCGTCGAGGATTGTGCAGGTGATGAGCGGAACCTCGGTTTGCCTGGCTTCCGCAATGGGCAGCCAGACGAGCTCTTCCAGTTCATGCGTGGGACCACCATCGGGCAGTTCCACGGCCACATCGTCTCGCCATGCGGCGAGAAACCGGGTGTCGAAACGGCGCACGCGACCTGGAGGAGTGATCGCGCGGGCAATGTATCGCAGGCCGGAGAGCGATGGACAGACGCCATTTGCGGCAAAACCCTGCCAGTCTTTCGCCGTGGTGCTGAAAGCGCCTTTTTCCCCGATCAAAAGCCCCGCTTCCTCATAGGTTTCCCGGATTGCCGACATGGCGACAGCGCGGGCACGCGCCGCGGTTGCGCGCGCGCCGGTGCCGATCAGACGGCGCTCTTCGTCCGGGTGAAGGCCCGAGGCGACCGGAATGCGGCCGTCGGCCGGATCCGTGCGCCCGCCGGGAAAGACGAAGCGGCCGGGCATGAAGGCGTGCTTGCGATGGCGGCGCCCCATGAGAACCCGTACCCGGTCGCCGCTGCGGTCGAGCAGAAT
This sequence comes from uncultured Nitratireductor sp., assembly GCF_913053745.1. Lineage (GTDB taxonomy): Bacteria > Pseudomonadota > Alphaproteobacteria > Rhizobiales > Rhizobiaceae > Nitratireductor. The sequence continues at coordinate 21,531 of NZ_CAJXGF010000033.1, read as the reverse complement.
GAGCGTTGCCGCATCGCGTGGGCGCATCGGCCTGCCACCAAGCGCGAAATCCTTCGCCTCGGCGCGGTCGACCGCCGCCTTGTCAAGGCCGTCCATGCGGTTGGGCCGCTCGTTCATGGCTTTCTCCTAGGGGCGTTCCTGTAGCTCGGGGTGTGACTCCATCGTATCCTCCTCGCCGCCGAAACCGTGCATGTAATAGGCCCACTGCAGCCCGACGATCGCGCCCTTAATCGGTCCGATCAGCGCAAGGGACATGATGAGCGTGATCGGCACCCAGATTGAAAGGTGCAGCCAGCCCGGCCAGTCGGTAAGCGCTTCCATTCCCATGAACGCTCCGACAACGACGTGACCGACAATGAAGATTACCAAATAGGCCGGCAGGTCGTCCGCGCGATGGTGATGGAAATGCTCACCGCACTCGGAACAATGATCGGCGGTCTTCAAATAGGCGCGGAAGAGCTTGCCCTGGCCGCAATTGGGGCAGCGTCCCATGAAGCCGCGCTTCATGGCGCTGATCAAAGGGCGCTCGGGCCTGGGAATGACCGCAGCTCCGCCATAAACCTTCTTTTCCATCACCGTCTCCTGCTTTGCGTAGCGCGGCGGCTTTTGCCGGTGGCGCGCCCACGCCGGCCCTTGGCCTTATGGAGCGATTTCATCGATCCGGGCAGCTTATCGGGTTTGCTCAGCATCTCGAACCGCATTGCACCGGCCAGCGGCGCGATTTCAACGAGCCTGACGGACACGCTGTCGCCGAGCTGGAAGCCGCGTCCGCTGCGTTCGCCGACCATGGCGTGCCGTGCTTCGTCATAGATATAATATTCGTCTCCCAGTGTGGACACGGGCACGAAGCCATCTGCGCCGTAATCCGGCAACTGAACAAAAAGCCCCGCCTTGGCAACACCGGAAATCCGCGCATCGAATTCTTCGCCAAGGCGACCGGAAAGGTGTTCGGCAACAAGCCGATCCACCGTGTCGCGCTCGGCGGCCATAGCGCGTCGTTCGGTGGCCGAGATCATTGCCGCGGTTTCTTCAAGCCGGGCTTCCTCATCCTGCGTGAGGCCGTCCTTGCCGAGCCCGAGAGCCGCAATCAAGGCGCGGTGGACGATCAAGTCCGCATAGCGGCGGATCGGCGATGTGAAATGGGCATAGCGTCGCAAGTTCAGGCCGAAATGGCCGAGATTTTCGGGCGCATAGACAGCCTGGCTTTGCGAGCGCAGAACAACCTCATTGACGAGTTGTTCGTGTTCGGTATCACGCACGCGGGCGAGAATGGCATTGAACTGTGCGGGCTTGAGCTGGGCACCGCGCGCCAGAGAAATCTCGAACGTGCGCAAGAACTCGCGCAACGCTTCCTGCTTGGCGAGCGAGGGAGCGTCGTGTACGCGGTAAACCAGTGCCTGCCGCTTGGCCTCCAGCGTTTCGGCCGCCGCCACATTGGCCTGCACCATGAACTCCTCGATGAGCTTGTGCGCGTCGAGGCGAGGCGGAACGACGACGCGATTGACGGTGCCGTCCTCCTTCAGAAGAATTTTGCGCTCCGGCAGGTCGAGTTCCAGCGGCTGGCGTTCGTCACGACCTCGCTTCAGAACGGCATAGGCCTCCCAAAGCGGTCTTAGCACGGGTTCAAGCAGCGGCTCGCTCTTGTCGTCCGGTTTGCCGTCGATTGCGCTCTGGGCTTGTTGATAGGACAGTTTTGCAGCCGAGCGCATGATGACCCGGTGGAAGCTGTGAGCGATCTTGCGGCCGGAGGCTGAAAAACGCATTCGCACCGCCAGCGCAGGGCGGGCTTCACCCTCGCGCAGCGAACACAGATTGTTGGAGATGCGTTCAGGCAGCATCGGGACCACGCGGTCCGGGAAGTAAACCGAATTGCCGCGTTTCACGGCCTCGCGGTCGAGAGCCGACCCGTGCCGAACATAATGCGCCACGTCGGCGATGGCGACGGTGGCTATGTAGCCGCCTGGATTCTTCTCGTCGCGATCGGGTTCGGCCATGACCGCGTCGTCATGATCTTTCGCATCCGCCGGGTCTATGGTGATAAGAGGCATGTCGCGCCAGTCTTCGCGGCCCGAAAGCGTGGCGGATTTTGCGGCTTCGGCCTCGGCGATTACCCCGTCAGGGAAGATATGCGGGATCTCGTGGGCGTGAATGGCGATCATGGAAACCGCCTTTTCGCTGGAAAGCGAACCGATGACGGAAATCACTTTGCCGCGCGAGGGTCCGTATCGCCCTCCCGAAGCGGGCTCAATCTCCACCAGATCGCCGTCCTGGGCGTCATTCAGATCGTCAGGATCGATAAAGAGCTCACGCTGGGTGCGCTCCACGGGTTCAATTCGGAAACCGTCGTCCTTCGATCTGCGGATCACGCCGAGCACGCTTTGCCGGCGTTTTTCGAAGACCTTCATGACGCGGCCGGTATAAGCCGGACCGTCTTTGCTTTCCGTCGGGAAGACACGCGTTAGGACGCGGTCGCCGATGCCGGCGGTCTTGCCGCTCTTCTGTGTGCGGATTTCCACCACGGGCAGGGGACCTTCGCCTTCGTCCCGCTCGGCTTTTTCGGCTGGGCGGGCGAGCAACGCACCGGAAGCATCGCGCGAAAAGATATCGAGCACGACCACATGCGGAAGCGCGCCGGGGCGCAGAAGCCGCTTGCGGGACTTCCTCAGCAGGCCCTCGTCCTGCAGTTCGCGCAGGATGTCTTTCAGCCAGATACGGTCACCGCCCTTGAGACCGAATGCCTTGGCAATGTCGCGCTTCGACGTCCGGTCGGGATTGTCGGTGATGAAGCGCAGCACTTCGTCCCGGGTTGGAAGCTTTGCGCCGACCTTGCCTTCGGCACCGGCGGCACGAGGCTTGGACCTGGACTTGCCGGAAATGCTGCGCGCCAAGGCGTTATTCCTCTTTCTTGGCCGCGGTTTTCTTTTTGGCCGCAGCCGTCGTCTTCTTCGTCGCCGGCTTTTTCTTGGCAGGCGCCTTCTTCTTACCACCCTTGGCGGCTTTGGCGGCGATCAATTGCACCGCTTCATCAAGCGTCACATCCATCGGCTCCTTGCCCTTGGGAAGTGTGGCGTTGATCTTGCCATGGTTGACGTAGGGCCCGTAACGCCCGTCGCGAACGGTGATCTTGCCGCCCTCGTCAGGATGATCGCCAAGTTCCTTCAGCGCAGCGGGGGTGGAACGTCCTCGCCCGCCCTTCGCCTTCTTCTCGGCTATGACAGTGACAGCGCGATTAAGGCCAATGGAGAAAACGTCCTCGACGCTCTCCAGATTAGCGTAAGCACCGTCGTGCAGCAAAAAAGGGCCGTAGCGGCCGATGCCTGCGGAGATCATCTTGCCGGATTCGGGATGCTGACCGACATCGCGCGGCAGCGATAGAAGGGCCAGGGCTTTCTCGATATCCATGGAATCGGGCGCCCAGCCCTTCGGCAGGCCGGCGCGCTTGGCTTCCTTGCCCTCGCCACGCTGCACATAGGGGCCAAAACGGCCGGAGCGCAAGGCGATCTCTTCTTCGGTGTGCGGGTCCTTGCCGAGCGCCTTGTCACCATCGAGGCCATTCTCGCCATTCTCGCCATTACCGGCTTCGCCGAATTGCCGCGTAAAGCCACATTCGGGATAATTGGAACAGCCGACAAATGCGCCGTGACGGCCGAGCTTCAAGGAAAGCTGGCCGGTCCCGCAGCGCGGGCAGGCGCGGGGATCGGTTCCGTCGTCCTTGGCCGGGAAGGCAAGCGGGGCGAGTTCCTCATTCAGTGCATCGAGAACGTTGGTGACGCGCAATTCCTTGATCTCGTCGACATGGCCGGAGAAATCCTGCCAGAAATCGCGCAGCACGTCTTTCCAGGAAAGCTGGCCGTCGGAGATCTTGTCGAGCTTCTCTTCAAGGCTGGCGGTAAAGTCGTATTCGACATAGCGCTCGAAGAAGTTTTCAAGGAATGCCGTTACCAGACGTCCCTTCGCCTGGGGCATGAGCTTGCGCTTCTCGATCGTCACATAGTCGCGATCTTCGAGTGTCTTTAGCGTCGCCGCATAGGTGGAGGGGCGGCCAATGCCAAGTTCTTCCATCTTCTTGATGAGCGAGGCTTCGGAATAGCGCGGCGGTGGCTCTGTGGTGTGTTTGGTGACGTCGATGGCTTCGCGCGTTTGCGCTTCGCCTTCGTGAATCTCGGGCAGGCGGCGGCTTTCCTCGTCCTCGGCGTTCTCGTCCTTGTCGATTGCGTATGCAGCAAGGAAACCGTCGAAACGGATCACGGAGCCAACGGCGCGCAGCGCTGCATTGCGGCCGCCATTCTCGGCCACGATCTCGACCGTCGTCCGCTCGATCTCCGCCGGCTGCATCTGGCTGGCAATGGCGCGCTTCCAGATGATCTCGTAGAGACGGGCCTGATCCGCATCGAGATAACGGCGCACCTGATCGGGCGTGCGCGCGAAATCGGTGGGGCGAATTGCCTCGTGGGCTTCCTGCGCATTCTTGGCTTTGACAGAATAAAAGCGCGGCTTTTCGGGCAGATAGCGCTCGCCGAATTCAGCGCCGATCGCCTTGCGAGCCTGGTCGAGTGCCTCGGGCGCCATTTGCACGCCATCGGTACGCATATAGGTGATGAGACCGGTGGTTTCACCGCCGATATCAATGCCTTCGTAAAGACGCTGCGCCACCTGCATCGTGCGCGACGCCCCGAAACCGAGGCGCGAAGACGCGGCTTGCTGCAGGGTGGAGGTGGTAAAGGGCGGTGCGGGATTGCGCCGCGTGGGCTTTGCCTCCACGGAGATCGCCTTGAAGGAGGCACCTTCAAGCATCGCCTTGATGTCGTCGGCCTGCTCCTGGCTCTTGATATCGAGCTTCTGCAGCTTCTTGCCGTCGACAGCCGTCAAGCGGGCTTCGAAGTTTTCGTCGCGGGGGGTCGCCAGCCTGGCGGCGATCTGCCAATAGTCCTCGCGAATAAACCGCTCGATCTCCGCCTCGCGGTCGCAAACGAGCCGAAGCGCAACCGATTGAACACGGCCTGCCGAGCGGGCGCCGGGCAGTTTGCGCCACAGAACCGGCGACAGCGTGAAGCCGACCAGGTAGTCGAGCGCGCGGCGGGCGAGGTAAGCATTCACCAGCGGTGCATCGACCTCGCGCGGATGGGCCAGCGCATCGAGGACCGCTTTCTTGGTAATGGCATTGAAGACAACGCGGCGAACCGGCTTGTCCTTCAACGCTTTCTTCTGTTTGAGGACCTCCAGAACGTGCCAGGAAATGGCCTCGCCCTCGCGGTCGGGGTCGGTGGCAAGGATGAGGCTATCGGCCTCTTTCACGGCCTTGGCGATGTCGCTCAACCGTTTTGAAGAAGGGCTGTCCACGCTCCAAGACATGGCGAAGTCTTCGTCGGGACGCACGGAGCCGTCCTTTGGGGGAAGGTCGCGCACATGCCCGAACGAGGCCAGAACCTTGTAGTTCGAGCCCAGATATTTGTTGATGGTTTTCGCCTTGGCCGGCGACTCGACGATAACGAGATCCATAAGCTTCTAGATTTCCCCGCAGGCATCCGGCTTGTCGCGGCGCCTCGCATTTTGAACGAATCCAGCCTCGTCAAATGGCCGTGCTTTATCGTCCGGTCAAGGGCAAATGGGAATTTCGTCCGCTATGACGTCTCTGTGGACAGGTTTTCGTTTATCGTAAATTTATCGTTTATTTGTTTATAAGGGTGTGTATAGTTCATTTGGGTCCTTAATGGAGAAATACCGGGGAAGCAGGCAAAGTTCGGGCAACGCAAAAAGGGGTGCCGCACGCTGAAAGGGAGTGTCTGCGGATGGGCGAATATTCTACGGGGGGAAGAGCCGTCGGAGGGCGAACCGAGTCGCTCGACTATATGCAGGCACTGCTCGGGCAACTGCGGACCATGGCGCTCGCGGAGCGTTACGACATGCTCGCCTACATGATCGAGATGGCCTATCTGGAAGCGAGCGACATTATTCGCGGCGATCGTCCGCACCGTCTGCAGAGAAACGTGCTCAGCCTAGAGGTCGACGGGAAGAAGGGAAACCGCGCTTCCTGAATGCCTTTCCAGACGGCCCGCCAGGTCGAGTTCGAGAAGCACCGTCAATACCTGCGACGGGTGAAGTCCGGTATGGCGTATAATATCGTCGATCAGCACGGGGCTCGGCCCCAGGGCTTGTACAATCCGATCTCGGTCGCTGTCGCTCGGAGGCTGCGCATCGGAGAAAGATGGCGGTTCTTCGAAACTTTCCGGTTTCTGTAACGGATTGTCCAGCAATGGTGCGATCTGGGAGATGATATCGTCAGCTTCGGTAACGAGAATCGCGCCGTCTTTCAGCAGTGCGTTCGTGCCGCCAGCGCGTGGGTCGTATGGCGATCCCGGCACGGCGAAAACCAGCCGCCCCATCTCACCAGCCAACCTGGCACTTATCAGCGAGCCGGAGCGCTTGGCGGCCTCAACCACTACGAGACCGAACGCAATGCCGGCGACAAGGCGATTGCGGCGCGGAAAGTCGCGCGCTCGCGGTGTCCATCCGAAAGGCATCTCGCTGATGACGGCGCCACGTTCCACGATTTGTTCCAGAAGGGCGATGTTTTCAGGCGGGTAAGGCTTATCCAGCCCACCGGCGAGCGCGGCGATCGTGCCCGTGTCGAGGCTGCCCTGATGCGCGGCCGCGTCAATGCCACGCGCCAGCCCTGAAGCAACCGAAAACCCGGCATTGCCGAGCGCAGCCGCCAGTTGTCTGCCCATCTTCATGCCTGTGAGCGAGGCATTGCGTGCACCCACAAGTGCTATTGTCGGTTTCCGTGCGACAGACAGATCGCCCTTCATTGCCAGAAGAGGCGGCGGCTGATCCATGCGCCGCATGAGCGGCGGATAGTCGGGTTCTCCAACGGCAACGAAACGGGCACCCAGTCGACGTGCTGTCTCCATTTCACGTTCCGCATCCAGCGGCGAGGCGATGACGATCCGCCGCCTTGCACCGCCGCGCTCGGCGAGTTCGGGCACCATTTGCAGAGCGGCTTCGGCGGAACCGTAGTGATTGACGAGATGACGGAATGTCGCCGGTCCCACATTCTCGCTGCGCAGAAGCTGGAGCCAGGCGAGACGTTGCCGATCGCTCAGCTCGACCCCGGCCCCGGGCGCGTTCATCACCCTTTTCCCCCGATGCGTGTTTCCGTACCGGCGATCAGTCGAGAGATGTTGGTGCGGTGTTTGATGAAGACAATCAGGCTCATGAGCACGAAGAGTTCGGCTGCCTGAATATGGCCGAGCAGATAGAGGCCTGTCGGCACTGCGACAGCCGCGACCAGAGCGGAGAGCGAAGAGTAACGGGTGATGAACAGCCAGACGGCGCAAAAGATCACACCCACCGGCCAGTTGATCGCCAGCATGGCGCCGATATAGGTCGCCACACCCTTGCCCCCGCGAAAACCGAGCCAGACTGGAAACAGGTGTCCCAGAAACGCCCCCAGACCGGCCGCAAGGGCTTGGTCGGGACCGTAGAGGCCGGCCAGAAGAACGGCAACGGTGCCCTTTAGCGCATCGCCCAGAAGTGTCAGGGCGGCGAGCTTTTTGTTGCCGGTACGCAGCACATTGGTCGCGCCGATATTGCCTGAGCCGATCTTGCGCACATCGCCGAGACCGGCCAACCGCGTGACGACGAGACCGAAAGGAATCGAGCCCAGCAGATATCCGAAGACCAGCGCGGCAATGAGATAGGGCAGGGCTAGCTGCCAACTGATGGGATCCGGCATTCGGCTCTTTCCCCCAAGTCTTCGACCGGTTATCTGCCGATCCTAGGCCGTGTATACTGTGCGGCCTGCAACCATTGTTTGCAAGACCCGCCCCTGCATTCGCGCACCCTCGAAACAGGTGTTCTTCGAAAGCGAACGGATTTCCGCCTCGCGCACGATCCAGGGTGCGTCAAGATCGACCAGCACAAGGTCGGCCGGCGCGCCCGACTTCAAGGAGCCGCCAGGTAGGCCAAAAAGGCGCGCCGGCGCAGTGGAAAGGCATTCGACAAGGCGCATCAGCGGCAGATCACCATTGTGGTGGAGACGCAAGGCCGCCGCGAGAAGCGTTTCGAGCCCGATGGCTCCAGCTTCGGCTTCGGCGAAGGGAAGGCGTTTCGTGTCCACATCTTGCGGATCGTGCGAGGAAACGACGACGTCGATCGCTCCCGTTTTCAGCGCTTCCACCATGGCGAGCCGGTCATCCTCGGTGCGCAGTGGTGGCGAAAGCCGGAAGAAGGTGCGGTAATCGCCGATGTCGTTTTCGTTTAGCGTAAGATGGTTGATCGACACGCCGGCGCTGACATCCGCGCCGGCGTTCTTGGCGCGGGTGATCGCCTCTGCCGACAGAGCGGTGGAAATCTTCGCTGCGTGATAGCGGCCACCTGTCAATCCGGCCAGCATCAGATCGCGGGTGAGCGGAATGCTCTCGGCTTCGCGTGGAATGCCCGGCAATCCCAGCCAGCTTGCAAACAGCCCCTCGTTCATGACGCCAGAAGAGGCAAGATTCGGGTCCTGTGTCTCATGCGCGATGGTGATGTCATGATCGCGAGCGTAGGTAAGGGCTCGGCGCATCACCAAAGCATTGGCGATCGTGGAACGGCCTTCGGTCAGCATTACAGCGCCCGCCTCGTGCAAAAGCCCGAATTCCGAGAGCTCCGTTCCGGCAAAGCCTTTGGTGACCGATGCGGCGGGAAACACGTTTACGATCGCGGTTTCGTGCGCGGTGCGTTTGACGAATTCCACCAAAGCCACGTCGTCTATAACGGGTGTGGTGTCGGGCATCATGATAACGGAGGTAACCCCGCCGGCTGCCGCGGCACGGCTCGCCGAGGCTATGGTTTCGCGGTGTTCTGCGCCCGGTTCCCCTATGAAGACGCGGGAATCCACAAGCCCCGGCAGAACGGCGTGCCCCTGGCAGTCGACGATCGTCGCGTTTTCTGGGAGGCCCTGGTTGTGGGCTCCGGCGCCGGCAGCGAGGATGACGCCTTCCGAAACGATTACGGAACCCCGTTCATCGATGCCGCGTGCCGGGTCGACGATGCGGGCATTCTGAAAGACCGTCGCGCTCATGCCTCGCCTCCTTCGGCGTTGCGCCTGGGATCGAGCAGCGCTTCCATGACGGCCATACGAACCGCAACGCCCATCTCCACCTGCTCGTGAATGAGGCTTCGAGGACCGTCGGCGATCTCCGAAGCGATCTCTACTCCCCGGTTCATGGGGCCAGGATGCATCACGAGAACGTCGTCCTTCGCAACTTTCAGTTTTTCGGAGTCGAGGCCGAAATGGCGGAAATACTCGCGCACCGAGGGAATGAGCGACCCCGCCATGCGCTCGCGCTGCAGGCGCAGCATCATGACGATGTCCGCTCCTTTAAGACCCTCGTCCATACGCGTAAACGCTTCGACGCCCATCTGTTCGATCCCGGAGGGAAGCAGGGTCGATGGGGCGACGACCCGCACCCGCGCGCCCATAGCATTCAGCAGGACGATGTTCGAACGTGCCACGCGCGAATGAAGAACGTCGCCGCAAATCGCCACTGTCAGCCCGCCGATCCGGCCCTTGGCTCTGCGGATGGTCAGCGCGTCGAGCAGGGCTTGGGTGGGATGCTCGTGAGCGCCATCGCCGGCATTGACGACGGAGCAGGAAACCTTTTGCGCGAGCAGGGCCGCCGCACCCGCTGCCGCGTGCCGAATCACGAGAATGTCGGGGCGCATAGCGTTCAGCGTGATGGCGGTGTCGAGCAGCGTCTCTCCCTTCTTGGTCGAAGAGCTGGCGACCGACATATTCATCACATCCGCGCCAAGGCGTTTGCCGGCGAGCTCGAACGAGGATTGCGTGCGTGTCGAGGCTTCGTAGAAGAGATTGATGTGTGTGCGGCCGCGCAGTGCTGCGGTTTTTTTCTCCCGTTGCCGGGAAATGGCAACGGCCGCATCGGCTCTGTCGAGAAGGGTTTCGATGTCGAGGGGCGAAAGCCCCTTGATGCCAAGCAGGTGGCGGTGAGGGTAGAGAGGGAAAGAGGCGTTTGTCATCTCAAGAGCTTGCTATAGGCCCGTGTCCGAATCGCTGCAAGCGCGCATCGCGCATGAACGCCATTAAGGCGGCACAAATAACAGGTTTTGTGTTTATGCGACCTGTGCAGATTTGATGCGTCGGTGACTTTCATCGATTGGCAAGGTGTGCTTGCAACTATCGAACGCTAAGAGGGCGTTGATTCCCGACGCACCGCTGTTGTTGTGATAGAGTGAAGCCGTGACGCACCAAGTAACCAACCAGTCGCCTCCAATCGCCGGGTCAAACGCCTGGCGGGGCGATCCTTTGCTTATGCAGGCGGGGGAGCGGTTTACCGAGCCGGTGCGCAAAGAACTCGATACGCTTGGGCGTTTCGTGCGCAATCAGGAAGCGCTCGACCTCGCGCGCCTTGCGAATTCCGAGGTTCCCGAACTGAGGACCCACGATCGATACGGAAACCGGCTCGACCTGGTTGAGTATCATCCAGCCTACCATGCTTTGATGCGCCGTTCGGCTGGCAACGGGCTGCATTCCTCGATTTGGGAAACGACGGACGCCGAGGCCGGCATGCGCCATCAGGTAAGGGCGGCACGCTTTTATCTGACCGCGCAACTCGAATGCGGACACCTTTGCCCGCTTACCATGACGAACGCATCGCTTGCAGCTTTGATGGCGGACACGACGCTTTTCCGCCGTTGGGCGCCGCGTGTGGCGGTGCGCAAATACGACCATTCGAACAAGCCCGTGGCGCAGAAGACCGGCATTACCATCGGTATGGGAATGACGGAGAAACAGGGTGGAACGGATGTGCGCGCCAACACCACGCGTGCGGAACGCCTCGAAGGCAAGATCTATCGGTTGACCGGCCATAAATGGTTCTTGTCGGCGCCGATGTCGGATGCGTTTCTGGTTCTGGCACAGGCGGAACAGGGATTGTCGTGTTTCCTCGTTCCCAGGGTGCTCGAGGACGGCGCCGGCAATGGCCTTCGCTTCCAGCGCCTGAAAGATAAGCTCGGCAATCGCTCCAATGCCTCCTCGGAAGTCGAGTTTAATGGCACGATGGGAGAGCTGGTGAGCGAACCGGGTAGCGGGATCCGCACCATTATGGACATGGTGACGCTTACACGGCTCGATTGTGCGCTCGGTTCTGCCGGCATGATGCGCGCGGCATTGGCCGAAGCCGTGCATCACACGCGGCACCGACAGGTTTTTGGAGCGCCTCTGTTCGAGCAGCCGCTGATGCTGCGGGTGCTGGCCGACATGGCGCTCGACGTCGCAGCGGCAACGGCGCTCTCCATGCGGCTGGCGCGTTCTTTCGACGAAGCCGCGGACAGCCGTAGCGATGCAGCCTTCGCGCGCGTCATGACGCCGGTTGTGAAATACTGGGTATGCAAGCTGGCGCCTGCAGTGACTTACGAGGCAATGGAATGCCTGGGCGGCAACGGTTACGTTGAGGAAGCGCCGCTCGCCCGTCACTATCGTGAAGCCCCGGTCAACGCGATCTGGGAAGGTTCTGGCAATGTGATGGGGCTCGATATCCTGCGGGTTCTGGATCGCAATGCCGGTCTCTTCGACGACGTTCTGGGGGCGATCGGCAACGATCTGGGCGAGAAGGGCGGGGCGACGCTCGAGGTTCTTGCCGCCGCCGCCCGGGTTTGCCAGACGGACGAGGGCTCGGCCCGAATCCTGACAGAACAGCTTGCGCTCGCCGCTGCAGCGGCCGAGCTGAAGCGCATGGGGGCGGGCAGGGTCGCAGATGCCTTCATCGAGACGCGGCTTGCCGGCCAATGGCGCAGCACTTACGGCATGCTCGATGCCCGCCATGATGCGGCGTCCATTCTCGACGTGCTTTACCCCGAGGCGAACTGAGCGACGATCGTCAGAACCAATGGAATCGTAAAGAAGGCGAGCACGGTCTGCAGTGTGGTGATGCTGGCATAAAGAGGCGCATCTCCACCGAGCTGGCGCGCCAAAAGATAGCCGTTCATGGCGGTGGGAACCGCAGCGCACAGTGCCAGATAATCGAGTGCCGGGCCGGACACGCCGAAGACGAGCGCGGTCGAGATCATCAGCACCGGGAAAAGTATCAGTTTCAGGAACGTGGATGTCCAGAGCGCCGCCCTGGCAGCCATGAAATCGCCGGGGCGCAAGCTTGCACCGATGGTCAAAAGACCCATTCCAAGCGCGGCGCGACCAACCAGGTCGAGCGTCTGGTTGAGAGGCGGGTATAGATCGATCGGCATGACGCGCAGGACAACCGCTGCGGTTGCTGCCAGGATCATCGGGTTGCGCGCGACGTCAAAGAAGACTTTGGACCAGGCTGCTTCGCTGTCGGCAAACCGTGTTACGACAAACACCGAGGCGATGTTGATGGGAATGATGATCGTTGCCATCACCAATGCGACCACTGCAGCCCCTTCTGGCGGGAAGAGTTTCTGCGCCACCGCCAGTGCCATGAAGCCGTTCCAGCGCACCGCAGTTTGAAAGACGGACGAATATTGACCGTGCCTGACCAGCCCACTGGCCTTGAAGACGGGCCACAGCGCCAGAACGAGGACGATCATCGCAAAAACAGAAATCATCAGAGCGCCAAGCAGGGCGTCGATCCTGAGTTTCGAAAAGTCCGCATTGGCGATCGATATGAAGAGCAGTGCGGGGTAGAGAAACCAGTAGCATAATTGTTCCAGCCCGGGCCACGTTTCCTCCCTGATCAGTGGCGTCCGGCGCAGGACATTGCCGGCGACGATGAGCAGGAAGATCGGCAAAATGCTTTCAAAGATCACGAACATGGAAAATCCGGCGGGCAAGGGCGTTTCTTGCTAGTGGCGGATCGGTTGCCTGTAAAGCTTTGTCCCCGGCAGGGCTGTGAAGATTAACCTTAACGGTTGGTAAGCGTTGCGGCTTCAATTCGAGAAGGCCAGTGTGACTCGTATCCGAGATCGAGTGTCATGAACCGCAACTTCATCAGCCTTTTGTCCGTCTACTGGACCGTTGCCTTCGCCGCCGCAGCATGGTCGGTTGCAATTTCTGGCGGCGTGGCGGTGCCGACCGGTTCGACCGCTGGCGACCCGGAAATCCTCCGTCTGCTGGGGCATCTCGGCCTCGTGCTCGGCAATGCGCTCGTGGCGGTCCTTTTTGCCTGGATGCTGCTTGTCTCGCTTCTGGAGGCGGGCAACCGCACGGAAACCGAGAATGTGGCACAGCTCGCCTGTTCGGGAGCCGTTGCCATGCTGCTTGTCGAGGTGCTTCGCACGGGCATGGCGGGGAATGGCGCCATCGTCGCGCCGTCTGTGGCGACCACAATGAAATTTCTGGCTGTGCTGGCAACGCATCTGGTCCTGCGGGGCGAACGCGGCGCCATGGCGGCAGAGCCTCCCCACGACGCACATGCACAGTCCGGCTCGCTTGCTACCCTTACCGTTGCAGATCAGGCGCACGATTCGCTGGTGGCGCGCCTTGCACGTCCGCATCGTTTACAAATTGCGCCGCCCGCCAATGACGACAGGAGCCCATAATGCGTTACTTGCTGATCTTCTGGGCGTTACCCCTGGGGCTGTTCTGGGGTTGGTACGGCCTATCCTACAACGACATCAATTTCGGCTTTGCCTTTCTGAGCCGAGATATGAACGATCTGCTGTTCCGGATTTACGGCAACATTCTCGGGATCGATCCAACCATCATTCCCGGCATGGTCGCACGGGCCTGCGTGCTCGATAGTTTCATTCTTCTGGGAATAATCGCCTTTCGGCGACGCCGTGCCCTTTGGGCCTGGTTCAAGGAGAAACGCGCCGCCTATCGCTCCGGCGAGGCCGTTGCCGAAGCGCGCAATCTGTCCAGCGCTCCCTGAAGAATGAAGGCGGCGGCGGCCGAATCGATGCGCTCCGCCCGTTTCCTTCGCGATACATCCATTTCCAGCAGTGCCCGCTCGGCGGCGACCGTCGACATGCGTTCGTCCCAGAAGGCAACGGGCAACCGGGTGAGCCGCTCCAGATTACGAATGAAGGCGCGTGTCGACTGCGCGCGGGGACCTTCGCTGCCATCCATATTGACCGGCAGCCCGATGACAATGCCGCCGACATTGTCTCTAGCGCAGGCTGCGATCAATGCCTCGGCGTCCTGCGTGAATTTTCTGCGGTGTATGACGGGTCGGGGTGTCGCCAGCGACAGGCCCCGGTCGGAAACCGAAAGGCCGATCGTCTTGGTCCCCAGATCGATCCCGGCCAGCGTCTGGCCGGCAACGAGAAAAGCGGGGAGTTGCGGCAGGTCGACCACTGACAAAACTGTACACTCCGATTACGACTATGGATCATTTTAGCGTCGCAGCGATTACACGAAAAGCAGCCGACACGCGAGAACAGCAAACGCGCGGAGCTGACGGCGTCACACAAGCAAGGAGGACAATTCCATGGACCTGACCTGGTACGGCCATTCAACGTTTCGCGTGGATGCAGGTGATGCGCATATCCTGATCGATCCGTTTCTGAGCGGGAATCCCTCCTGGAGCGAGGGATGGGAAGGACCGGCGGAGAAGGTGACACATGTGTTGCTCACCCACGGCCACGACGATCATATCGGTGATAGCGCCGAGATTCTGAAGAAAACCGGTGCCATGCTGGTCGCCAATTTCGAGATATGTCAATTCCTTGTCGGCAAGGGCGTCGATGAGAACTGCATCAACCCAGGCAATCACGGTGGCACGGTCGATTGTGGCGGTTTCACCACCACATTTGTCAACGCGCTGCATTCCTCGTCGACTGCAGGCAAGGGTGGCGCGAACACCTATCTGGGGAACCCCGCCGGTCTCGTGCTTCACTTTCCCGGCGACAAGACACTCTATCATATGGGCGATACGGATATTTTCGGCGACATGGCGCTGATCCAGGAACTGCACCAGCCTGACATCGGTCTCGTGCCCGTCGGCGACCGGTTCACCATGGGCGGCGCGGTCGCGGCACTCGCTTGCCGGCGCTACTTCAAGTTCGAAACCGTGTTGCCCTGCCATTTCGGCACCTTTCCCATCATCGACCAGACCGCTCAAAAATTCGTCGACGGGATGGAGGGTTCGGGCGTTAATGTGCCTGTGCTAAAGGTCGGCGAGACCATTTCGTTATAGCAAATCCGGTGCGTGTCAGTGCGTTGGCGGTTGCACGCCGCTCGCGCGCCGATTATAGCCGTGGCGCAGCCAATAAGCGCCTGGAGAAAACCATGTCCGTGGACATCGATACCGTGAAGCGTGTTGCGCGCCTTTCCCGCATCGCCGTTGACGATGCGGATGCCGAGCGCATGACCGGCGAACTGAACGCCATTCTCGGTTTCGTCGAGCAATTGAACGAAGTGGATGTCGAGGGCATCGAGCCTATGACGTCCGTTATCCCGATGGCGATGAAAAAGCGGGAGGACGCGGTTACCGACGGCGACAAGGCCGACGACATCGTTGCCAATGCGCCGGCTTCGGAAGACAATTTCTTCGTCGTTCCGAAGGTGGTCGAATAGAAGCCTTCATCCGCTTTCAAACCCATTTGCCCCGAGAGGCCGACGGATTTTCACGGACTTTCCATGACAGAGCTCACCAAACTCACCATTGCAGAAGCGCGCGAGAAGTTGACCGCCAAGGCTTTTACCGCCAGCGAACTGACGGAGGCCTATCTTTCGGCCATCGACACGGCCAACGACAAGCTCAACGCCTATGTCGCCGTCACGCATGACAAGGCCCGCGCCATGGCCAGGGCGAGCGACGAGAGGATCGCCAAGGGTGAGGCGGGGCCGCTCGAAGGCATACCGCTGGGCATCAAGGACCTGTTCGCAACCGAAGACGTTCACACCCAGGCTGCGAGCCATATTCTCGACGGCTTCGAGCCGAAATACGAGTCTACCGTCACGGCCAATCTCTGGACCGACGGCGCGGTGATGCTCGGTAAGCTCAACATGGACGAGTTCGCAATGGGTTCGTCCAACGAGACCTCCTATTACGGACCGGTCATCAATCCGTGGCGCGCCGAAGGCTCCAACGCCGATCTGGTGCCGGGCGGCTCCTCGGGCGGATCGGCCGCCGCAGTCGCCGCACTCCTGTGCGCCGGGGCCACAGCCACCGACACCGGCGGCTCGATCCGTCAACCTGCCGCCTTCACAGGCACAGTCGGCATCAAGCCGACTTATGGCCGTTGCTCGCGCTGGGGCACGGTGGCCTTCGCCTCCTCGCTTGATCAGGCAGGACCCATTGCCCGCGACGTGCGCGATGCCGCGATCCTTCTGAAATCCATGGCCTCGGTCGACAGCAAGGACACGACGTCCGTCGATTTGCCAGTGCCGGATTACGAAGCGACCATCGGTCAGTCCGTCAAAGGAATGAAGATCGGCATACCGCGTGAATACCGCATGGAAGGCATGCCGGAAGAAATCGAGGCGCTATGGGCAAAGGGCATCGAATGGATGCGCGAAGCGGGCGCGGAGATCGTCGACATCTCGCTGCCGCATACCAAATACGCGCTGCCGGCATACTACATCGTCGCCCCCGCCGAGGCGTCGTCGAACCTCGCGCGCTATGACGGGGTGCGCTATGGCTTGCGCGTACCTGGCAAGGACATTGCCGATATGTATGAGCAAACCCGCGCCGCCGGTTTCGGCCGCGAGGTCAAGCGCCGCATCATGATCGGCACTTATGTGCTCTCGGCCGGCTATTACGACGCTTATTATCTGAAGGCACAGAAGGTGCGCACGCTCATCAAGCGCGATTTCGAGCAGGTCTTCGATCAGGGCGTGGATACGATCCTGACGCCGGCGACCCCGTCGGCCGCCTTCGGCGTCGCCGATCAGGACATGGCGTCGGATCCGGTCAAGATGTACCTGAACGACATTTTTACCGTGACGGTGAACATGGCCGGCCTACCGGGCATTGCCGTACCGGCCGGTCTCGACGCGAAGGGGCTGCCGCTCGGACTGCAACTCATCGGCAAGCCGTTCGACGAAGAAACGCTTTTCCGAACCGCGCATGTGATCGAACAGTCTGCGGGGCGCTTTGCGCCGGCGCAATGGTGGTAACGCCCATGGAGCGGCTCGTTTCGTGAACGAAGGGCTGCGGCATGTTCCATATCGTTTCCGCAGTTGGCTGGTTGTTTCTACAGCCGCTCAGCCTTGCCGCAATCTTGATCGCGGTTTCGCTTCTTTTGGCCTTCTTCGGCCGTCGCCGCCTGTTCATGACGGCGGGCGCTCTTTCCTTTCTTGTGCTTTTTGTGTCCGCGTGGACGACACTTGGCGCACTTATTCTCGGGCCGCTCGAAGATCGTTTCTCAAAGCCCAACTCCTTGCCCGAGGCGGTTGAAGGCATTGTTGTGCTGGGCGGGGGACTGGAAGGCTCCATCAATCTGGCGCGCGGCGGTCACGAGCTCAATTCCAGCGGCGATCGTTTCGTGGAAGCAGCCATTCTGGCGCGCCGGTTCCCGCAGGCCAGAATACTGATCTCCGGCGGGCAGGGCGCCGTTTTCCTCACCGGTGAGGGCGATGCAGAAACAGCGCCACGGCTCATGAAGGCGCTTGGCATCGAGCCGGAGCGCCTCATCCTCGAAAACCGTGCGCGCGACACGCACGAGAACGCCGTTTTCTCCAGGCGGCTCATTGAGCCTAAGGCGGGTGAAACATGGCTGCTCGTCACTTCCGCTTTCCACATGCCCCGCGCCGTGGGTGTCTTTCGCAGGGCAGGTTTCGCGGTTACACCCTGGCCGGTGGACTATAAGACGGTGGGCAACGAGAAATTCGGGTTCGCGGAAGACAATGCGCTCGATTCCCTGCGCAACGTGACGGTCGGAATACGTGAGTGGATCGGCCTCGCAGCCTATCGCATCGCCGGCAGAACCGAGGTGTTTTTCCCGGCTCCCGACGCAAGCGATAACTGAATCGCAGTATCCTTTTCCATGTCTGATGGTGCAATGCAGCAAAAATGTCCGTATTTAGCCACATCTGTTGAAAATTCCTTTATATGCGCAAGTGACTGATTACGCAGTGAAAGCCCCGTTTTTAAGGGAATCGGAACTGTTATCGGGCCGTCATTTTGCCGTTTTTGGTCTTGCGGAAGCGCGTCCATAGGAGTATCTCCCGCCGTCACAGATCGGCGGTCGGGATCATCCCGCCCGGAGATCGAATAACAAAACGGGATATGCATGGACGATAGCGTTGAGAGATCCTGCTGGGGCGTCACCGTCAAAGCAGTGATCGGGCTTGCGGGAATCATCTTTCTGGCATGGCTCTTGGTTGGCGCCGAAACGGCAGCGGTCGTGGCCACGGCAGGCTGAACAACCAGCAAAACCGCAAAATATCGGTTCTTGAAAGTTGAAGGGCGCAGCGCAATCGCTGCGCCCTTTGCTTGTTTGGGGAAATGACCTACATCTTGGCCTGTCGCGAACACGTCAGAGCGTGCCGCGCGACAGCCGCCCACGGCCGTGGACCGCTGGAATCCTCGTTGCGGTTAAATCCCGGAGCATTCGCCCATGTTTCTTTCCGTTTTCGACCTCTTCAAGATCGGCATCGGACCGTCTAGTTCTCACACAATGGGGCCGATGACGGCGGCGGAGCGCTTTTTGGCGGAGATTGCTGGCGACGACTGGCCGCGCCCGTCCGGCAGTGCGGTGCACAGGCTTTCGGTTAGCCTGCACGGTTCGCTCGCCTTCACCGGTATCGGGCACGGGACGGATCGGGCTGTGATCCTCGGCCTCGCCGGTTATAACCCGCTCACCGTCGATCCCGATCGCATGGATGAGCAACTCGCCACGATCGAAGCAGAAAAGACGGTGCGGCCGCAGGGGCATCCGCCCTATCGGTTCGACCCTGCAGCCGATCTCGTTCTCGACAAGAAGCAGGCTTTGCCGGGCCATGCCAACGGCATGGCCTTTAATGCCTATGACGCCGACGAACGATTGCTCCTGCGCCGAATCTATTATTCGGTCGGCGGCGGTTTTGTCGTTTCGGAAGAGGAGCTTCAGGCGCTTAAGGCGGAGACGAAGAAGCCGGATCGCAACGATGTTCCGTTCCCCTTTGCCAATGCCCGCGAAATGCTGGCCATGGCCGCCGAGACCGGTCTTTCGATTGCCGAAATGAAACGCGCGAACGAAGAAACACGGATGGAGCGGACCGAACTCGATGCGGGCCTCGATCGTATCTGGCAGGCGATGGAAGCATGCGTCGAACGCGGGCTTTCTCAGGAGGGCGTTATGCCCGGTGGGCTCAATGTGCGCCGCCGGGCACGGCAATTGCACCAAAGGCTCGATGAAGACTGGCGCCAGAACAAGCCCAATCCGCTAGCGGCAAACGATTGGCTTGCTGTGTTCGCCATGGCGGTGAACGAAGAGAACGCCGGTGGCGGGCGTGTGGTCACCGCGCCGACCAATGGCGCGGCGGGCGTGGTGCCGGCAGTCATGCGCTACTGGCGGAAGTTCCATGTGGATGCGGATGCCAAGGGCGTTCGCGATTTCCTTTTGACGGCGGCGGCCATCGGCGGGATCGTCAAACACAATGCCTCGATCTCCGGCGCCGAAGTCGGATGTCAAGGCGAGGTGGGTTCCGCCTCGGCCATGGCTGCCGCAGGCCTTGCCGCTGTCATGGGCGGCACGCCCGAGCAGGTGGAGAATGCTGCCGAGATTGCGCTCGAGCATCATCTGGGCATGACCTGCGACCCCATTGGTGGGCTGGTGCAGATTCCCTGCATCGAGCGCAATGCCATGGCCTCGGTGAAAGCGATTGATGCTGCCATCATGGCCCTGAGGGGTGACGGCAAACATTACGTTTCCCTGGACAAGGTGCTGCACACCATGCGGGAAACCGGTCGCGATATGCTGGATAAATACAAGGAAACTGCCAGGGGAGGGCTGGCGGTTAACATCATTGAATGCTGACCGCCGCGCCTCCGATCTGAACACGGTCAGGATTTGACCCGCTCGTTGTCCGGATCAAACAGTGCCCGGTAACCCACCGCTTCGATTCGGACAGGGTAGTGCTCCTGAAAGTATTCCAGGGTCAGTTCACGGCCTTCCTGGGCGTACTCGGCGGGGATGTAACCGAGCAGGATGATTTTCCCCACCGAGGGCCCCCACGCCACACTGGTGTTGTAGGAACGGCGGCCGAGACTATCTACCAGGACTTCACCGGTTTGCGGGTCCAGAATCGGCCATTGGCCTACCGGGTAGCGCAGAATGCCGTTGGCATCCCGGTGCTCGGTCATGGTCATGGTGCACAGGTAAGCGGCTTGCCGGGGCCACTCCCGCTGTTCCAGATACGCGGCCTTGCCGTGGAAATCAGCTTCCTTGACCTTGGGTCTCTGCAGGCCCGCTTCGTAGAGATTGTATTCCGTTTCCAGATCCACGTTCTGCAGTCGCAGGCTTTTCTCCAGGCGACGGGTATTGGCGTAGGTTTCTATGCCCACCGGCGTAACGCCCGCATCGTAGAGAAGGTCCCAGATTCTCAGGCCATAGCTGAAGGGGAAATAGAGCTCCCAGCCCTGCTCGCCAACGTAGGAAATCCGGAAGGCCCAGATCGGGACCCCTTGAATGTTCAGTTCCCGGGCGGTGGCAAACGGGAAATTGTCCGCGGACAACTGGTCCGGGTCGGTAACGAACTGGGCCAGTGTCTCCCGGGCCTTGGGACCCCAGAGGCCGAGGGTCGCCAGTTCGTCCGTGCGGTCATGCACCTGGATGTTGTCCAGCCCCTTCTCTCGGGCCATACGGGTGATCCAGCAGTAGTCGCGGTGGCCGGTGTCACCGCCGCAGACGACCCGATAGTCCTGGGCGCCCCGACGAATGATGGTCAGGTCGGAACGTACGCCCCCGCGCTCGTCGAGGAAATGGGTGTAGACACCTTTGCCGTGGGGCGTGGTACCGCCGACTTTGGCAACGGACAGATATTCCAGCAGGGCTTCTGCGTCGGCGCCGGAGATGTCAAAGATGGCGAAATGGGAGAGGTTGATCATACCCACGGATTCGCTCATCTCAAGCTGCTCGGCGTTGGAAACCTCCCAGAAGTGCCGGGCATCCCATTCGTGTTCCCGCACCGGGATCCGGTCGCGATATTTCGCCAGCAGGGTGGACTCGTTGACCGCATAACCGTGGGCGCGCTCCCAGCCCGCGGCCTCCATGAAGTAAGCACCCAGACCGACTTCCCGCAGGTAGAAAGGGCTGGTTCTCATCTTGCGACCGGTAAGGTAGGGCTCACGGGGGTGAACGGCCGGGGTGTAGATTTTTTTGGCTGTTTCGTAGCAGCGGTTATACACGTAGTCCGGTGTTTTCTGCAGCGGATAATGACGTGCGATATCAATACTGTGGGGGTCCATTTCAGGGGAGCCGTGGGTCATCCAGTCTGCCAGTACCTTGCCCGCCCCCGGGCCGTCCTTCACCCAGACCGCCTCGCAGAACCACAGATTGCGGACTTCCGGGGATTCGCCCATGAGTGAACCGCCATCTGGCGTCACTGACAGCAGGCCATTGAACGAGTGTTTCTCTTCCCACCCCAGTTCGCCGAGGATCGGCGTCATTTCAATGGCCTTTTCG
>NZ_CAJXGF010000032.1 GCF_913053745.1 uncultured Nitratireductor sp. | reverse complement strand
GGGGGGGCGCAGGGAGCCGATCAAGAATCCGCAGAGCTGGCTGATCTAGAAGAGGCCCCGTGCAGACCAATTTCACCCCGGAGCAGCTTGCCGACCCGGATGTCGCGGAGTCGGAAAAGATCTTGCGCAAATGCGTGCATTGCGGCTTCTGCACTGCAACCTGCCCGACCTATGTCACGCTTGGCAACGAGCTCGACAGCCCGCGCGGGCGCATCTACCTGATCAAGGACATGCTGGAGAACGACAGGGCGGCAGACAGGGAGACCGTCACCCACATCGATCGCTGTCTCTCCTGCCTGGCCTGTATGACCACCTGCCCTTCGGGCGTGAACTATATGCATCTGGTGGACCACGCGCGAGCGCATATCGAGAAGACTTATCGACGCCCCCTGCTCGACCGACTGACACGCTCGGTTCTGGCGCAGATCCTGCCCTACCCGTCCCGCTTCCGTGCGGCTTTGAAGCTTGCGCGTTTCGGGCGCCCGTTCGCCGGGCTGTTTCGCTTGTTGCCGGGCCTGCGCCCGGTGGCGGCGATGCTCGATCTCGCTCCGCACAGCCTTCCGCGATCCGCGAGCGACACCCCGACGGTCTCAGGCGCGCCGCGCGGACGCGTTGCGCTTTTGACGGGCTGCGCCCAGTCCGTCCTCGATCCCGCCATCAACGCTGCGACGGTCCGGCTGCTTGCACGCCTCGGCATCGAGACGGTACAGAATCCGGAAGGGGAAGGCTGCTGCGGTGCGCTGGTGCATCATATGGGCCGCGAAGACGACGCGCTGGCGGCGGCACGGCGCAATGTCGACGCCTGGACGCGTGAGATCGAGGCAGGCGGGCTTGATGCGATCATCATCACCGCGTCCGGCTGCGGCACAACGGTCAAGGATTATGGCCATATGCTGCGGCTCGATACCGCATATGCCGAAAAGGCGGCCCGTGTCTCGGCGCTGACCAAGGACATTACCGAGTATCTCGAAACGCAGAAACTCCCGGAGCCGGCCATCGAGCCGGGCTTGGCGATCGCCTATCATTCGGCCTGTTCGATGCAGCATGGCCAGAAGATAAGCCGCGCGCCCCGCACGCTTCTGCGCAGCGCGGGGTTTGCCGTGCGCGAGCCGCGCGAGGGACATCTGTGCTGCGGCTCGGCCGGCACCTACAACATTCTCCAGCCGGAGATCGCCGCGCGATTGCGCGAACGCAAGGTAAAGAACATCGAAGCGACGGGCGCCACCCTCATCGCCACCGGCAACATCGGCTGCATGACACAGATCGGTTCGGCCACCGACACACCCATCGTGCACACGGTAGAGCTTTTGGACTGGGCCTATGGCGGGCCGAGACCGGCTTCCATTCCCGATGCGGTCACGACTGTCGAAAGAGAAGCGCCGGCAATGACGGCCGCCGAATAGGAAAAAGGGCGATGCTCCCCCAAGCATCGCCCTTTCCAGTCGCCCGGCAGTCCCCGTGCCGGGCATCCCCCGCTCAACCGGTCAGATCACCACCACCTTGGTTCCGACCGGAATGCGGTTGTACAAGTCCATCACATCCTCATTGCGCATGCGGATGCAGCCGGACGAAACGGCGCGACCGATGGTCCACGGCGCATTTGTGCCGTGGATGCGATAAAGGGTCGAGCCCAGATAGAGTGCACGCGCGCCAAGCGGATTGGCCGGACCGCCTTTCATATGCGCGGGCAGGATGCGGCCCTTTTCCTTTTCACGCGCGATCATCTCAGCCGGCGGACGCCAGTCCGGCCATTCGCGCTTGCGGGAAACCTTTTCCGTTCCCGTCCAGCCGAACCCCTCCTTGCCGACGCCGACGCCATAGCGCTTCGCCTTGCCGCCCTTTAGGACAAGAAACAGAAAGCGCTGTCCGGTGTCGACGACAATGGTGCCGGGCGCATGCCTGCTCGGATATTCGACCACCTGTGGCAGCCATTTGGGATCGTTCATGCGCCAGGAGCGCTCGCTGACCCGGGGGACATAAGCCACCTGCTGCGAAGGCTGCGCCTGGGAGCGCTGCGCCTGCACAGCATTGCGGATCGCCTGCTGACGGCTCGCCTGATAATCGCGGCGCGCCGTGTGGCGCTGGCGTGCATTGCGGGCACGCTGGTAGTTGCGATACTCACCGGCCTGATGATTGCGATGTTGCGCCTGAACCGGCGTACGGCGCAACTGCATCACCCAGGGTGCCGAAAGATCAGGACTGACGAGAACCGGCGGCGGCTCCACATATCGATCCTGGGCCTGCGCCCCCCAGGAAAACAGCAGCGCGGCAACAAGGCCGGCCGCGGACATCATCGACTTCATGACAAACTTCTCTCTACCATTCGTGATAGACCAAACTGGCCACGCGCTTTTGCGGGAAACGGGTGGCGGCGGCGGCCAGACGCAATTTATGCGCCTGTCCGTGTCAGGATGCTGACTCGAAGCTGCAACCGAATGGTGAATCGATTTTCGTAAAATGCCATGTTTCAGGAAAACCGTTTGGCGTGGTTACCGGGATGTTCAAAAAGCTGGTGAACATATCGCTAAAACGGGCTGATTTCACATTAACCAAGGAACTTTGGGCACATGAGCGAAGAAAAAACCGGGCTGATCCTGGGTGCTGACGGCAAAACCCGATGCTTCTGGCCGGGCGAGCTGCCCGACTATCTGGAGTATCACGACAATGAATGGGGTCACCCGGTCACCGACGATCACCGATTGTTCGAGAAGATCTGCCTGGAGGGTTTCCAGTCCGGTCTTTCCTGGCTGACGATCCTGCGCAAGCGCGAGAATTTTCGTGAGGCCTTCGACGGTTTCGACTTCGAGCGGGTGGCCCGCTTTACCGAAAAGGATGTCGAACGCCTGCTCGGCAATGCGGGCATTGTGCGCCACGGCGGCAAAATCCGCTCCACCATCAACAACGCGCAGCGCGCCATCGAACTGTGCAAGAAGGAAGGCTCGCTCGCCCGATATTTCTGGAGCCATGAACCGCAACCGCACGAACGCCCCGACCCCGTCGATTACAAAACGCTGATTGCCAATCCGACAACCGAAATCTCGACGCGCCTTTCCAAGGACTTGAAGAAACGCGGCTGGTCTTTCGTCGGCCCCACCACGGTCTACGCCTTCATGCAGGCGATGGGGCTCGTCAACGATCATATCGAGGGTTGCTCTTGCCGTGCGGCGGTGGAGCAGAAGCGGGCGGCTTTCAGCAGGCCGATTTGAAGCCGGACGCATTCGTCTCGGGGAGACAGGGAGCCGGGGCAGCCGTCGCAGAACGGCTGCGGTAAAAAATGTGCCGCGACCCACGCATGAAAATCTTGACTCGGAAAGAGCCGCTCACTATCTCAAAGCCGCGTTAGCACTCTTTACAAGGGAGTGCTAACGACAGGTTCGGCATCCGCCGGACGGAGGAAAAGCCTAATTCATCATCCGAATCAAGGGTTCAGAGAACATGGCCAACACGAATTTTCGCCCGCTTCATGACCGTGTGGTCGTCCGCCGGGTCGAATCCGAAGAGAAGACGGCAGGTGGGATCATCATCCCGGACACCGCCAAGGAAAAGCCGCAGGAAGGCGAGATCGTCGCTGTCGGTTCCGGCGCGCGTGACGAGGCCGGCAAGGTGGTTCCGCTGGACGTGAAGTCTGGCGACCGCGTGCTCTTCGGCAAGTGGTCCGGCACCGAAGTCAAGCTCAATGGCGAGGATCTCCTGATCATGAAGGAATCCGACATCATGGGCGTCATCGGTTAATTCACGCCACCACATCACAACGGTAACAGAGTTTCTCGAGAAGCTCAGGAGCTAGAGAAATATGGCTGCAAAAGACGTAAAATTTGCCCGCGACGCGCGCGAGCGCATGCTCAAGGGCGTGAACATCCTCGCCGATGCGGTGAAGGTGACCCTCGGCCCGAAAGGCCGCAACGTCGTCATCGACAAGTCCTTCGGCGCGCCGCGCATCACCAAGGACGGTGTGACGGTTGCCAAGGAAATCGAGCTTGAGGACAAGTTCGAGAACATGGGCGCACAGATGGTGCGCGAGGTCGCTTCCAAGACCAACGACACCGCCGGCGACGGCACGACGACCGCCACGGTTCTCGCTCAGTCGATCGTTCAGGAAGGTGCCAAGGCCGTTGCCGCCGGCATGAACCCGATGGACCTGAAGCGCGGCATCGACAAGGCTGTTGCCGACGTCGTCGCGTATCTCGGCTCGGCCGCGAAGAAGATCAACACCTCCGGTGAAGTTGCCCAGGTCGGCACCATTTCCGCGAACGGTGAGGCAGAGATCGGCGACATGATCTCCGAGGCCATGCAGAAGGTCGGCAACGAGGGTGTCATCACCGTCGAGGAAGCCAAGACCGCCGAGACCGAGCTCGAAGTGGTCGAGGGCATGCAGTTCGACCGCGGCTACCTCTCCCCTTACTTCGTGACCAACCCGGAGAAGATGATCGCCGAGCTCGACGACGCGTACATCCTGCTCCACGAGAAGAAGCTTTCCAACCTGCAGGCCATGCTGCCGGTTCTGGAATCGGTCGTTCAGTCGTCCAAGCCGCTCATCATCATTGCTGAGGACGTGGAAGGCGAGGCTCTGGCCACGCTCGTCGTCAACAAGCTGCGTGGCGGCCTGAAGATCGCTGCCGTGAAGGCTCCGGGCTTCGGCGACCGCCGCAAGGCCATGCTCGAGGACATCGCGATCCTCACCGGCGGCCAGGTCATTTCCGAAGATCTCGGCATCAAGCTCGAGAACGTCACCCTCGACATGCTCGGCCGCGCCAAGAAGGTCTCGATCTCCAAGGAGAACACGACCATCGTCGATGGCGCCGGTCAGAAGTCCGAGATCGAGGGCCGCGTTGCCCAGATCAAGCAGCAGATCGAAGATACGTCTTCCGACTACGACCGCGAAAAGCTGCAGGAGCGTCTTGCCAAGCTCGCTGGCGGCGTTGCCGTGATCCGCGTCGGCGGTTCGACCGAGGTCGAGGTGAAGGAACGCAAGGACCGCGTCGACGACGCGCTCAACGCGACCCGCGCTGCAGTCGAGGAAGGCATCGTCCCCGGTGGCGGCACCGCGCTTCTGCGTGCATCCGCCCAGATCAAGGCGAAGGGCGACAACGCAGACCAGGACGCCGGCATCAACATCGTGCGCCGCGCCGTTCAGGCTCCGGCACGCCAGATCGCCGCGAACGCCGGCGCCGAGGCTTCCATCGTTGCCGGCAAAATCCTCGAGAACACCGAGGTCACCTTCGGCTACAACGCTCAGACCGGTGAGTATGGCGACATGATCGCCATGGGCATCGTCGACCCGATGAAGGTCGTCCGCACCGCGCTGCAGGACGCCGCTTCGGTCGCCGGCCTGCTCGTCACCACCGAGGCCATGGTTGCCGAGCTGCCCAAGAAGGAAGCGGCTCCGGCTATGCCCGGCGGCGACATGGGCGGTATGGGCGGCATGGGCGGCATGGGCTTCTAAGCCGGTCGCACATCGCATGAAAAAAGAGGGCGCTCCTTTCGGGGCGCCCTTTTTCTTTGTCAAAACCTTTTTCGTTGTCAAAAAATGCGTTCTTCAGGGAACGGCCGCCAGGAGAAGAAAACAGAAGAACACCACCAGATGCACCGCCCCCTGCATGATCGTGGTGCGGCCGACCGCCAGCGTGAGCATTCCCACGAACAGCGACAACACCAGAAGCACGGTATGCTCCGGGTCGAGGCCCAATGTGATCGGCTCGCCGAAAATCAGCGACGCCACGGCAATCGTCGGGATCGACAGGCCAACGCTGGCGAGCGCCGAGCCGGTCGCCACGTTCATGCTGGTCTGCAACCGATTGTTGGCCGCTGCGCGAACGGCTGTCACGCCTTCTGGCAGCAGCACCACGGCGGCGATGACCAGACCGACGAAGGATTCCGCCAGCCCCAGCGCGAAAACGCCTTCCTCGATCACCGGCGCCAGCGCCTCGGCCAGAACGATGACCATGAGAAGCGACACCGCCAGCATGCCGCCGCTCCAGACTGCGTCTTTCAGGCTCGGCCTCTCATGAAGGTTGGTATCCTCGACGGCAATGTCGAGAAAGTCACCGCGGTGACGCACCGTCTGGACGAACAGAAAAATGCCGTAGAGAAGAAGCGAAACGACGGTGACGAAAACCAGTTGCACCGTCGAATAGTAAGGCCCCTTCACCGCAAGCGTGAAATTGGGCAGGATCAGTGTCAGCGTCGCCAGAGTGCCGAGCACGCTGAACGCCGCCACCGCGCCCTGGCTCTGGAACGATTGCTGACGATGGCGCAAACCGCCTGTGAGCAGGCAGAGGCCGATCACCCCGTTCAAAACCAGCATGACGGTCGAGAACACCGTGTCGCGCGCCACTGTCGGGTCTCCTTCCGATGGAGATAGCATCATGGAAATGATCAGGGACGCTTCGATAACGGTCACGGCGACCGCCAGCAGCACCGACCCGAAGGGCTGGCCGATACGCAAGGAGACAATTTCGGCAAAGTGCACCGACGAAAACACGGTGGCGACCAGCAACGGCCCAGCCAGCAGGAGAAAGACGATGTTGGTTTCCTCGAGCAAACCCGCGTGCATTCCCACGGCCAGAAGCGCAGCGGCAAACGGAGGGCCGGAGGTCCGAACGGCTTGTGCATTCGCAAAATGTCTGAACACGATTCCCCCAACGGATAGGCATGAACGAATAGGAGCGCCGCCGGCGCAATATATCGCTTGTGATAATCCAATGCTGGAAAAGAGCGCAATGAACAGTTTGCCGGCAACAAGAAATGCGATCCACCGGCTTGCGGTGGGAGCTATTGCCAAATTCCCTCGCCCGCGCCATTAAACGGCAGCACTTTTCGGGTAGAGACGGCAGCGCGGTTGAGGCTGCACCGGCCCTCCCGACGCGAAATGACAATGGAGCACGATCGCATGTCCAAGACCCGCACCGAGACAGACACATTCGGCCCGTTGGAGGTTGCCGCCGACCGCTATTGGGGCGCGCAAACGCAACGGTCGCTGGGCAATTTCAAGATCGGCACCGAAAAAATGCCTGTTCCGCTGGTTCGTGCCCTCGGCATCGTCAAACAGGCCGCGGCCGAAGCCAATCTCGAGAACGGCAAGCTCGACAGCGAGCGCGGCAAAGCCATGATCGAGGCTGCCCGGGAAGTGGTTGCCGGCAAGCTCGACGATCATTTTCCGCTTTCTGTCTGGCAGACCGGCTCCGGCACCCAGTCGAACATGAACACCAATGAGGTGATCTCCAACCGGGCCATCGAGATACTGGGCGGCGAGATGGGGTCCAAGCAGCCCGTCCACCCCAACGATCACGTCAATATGGGCCAGTCTTCAAACGACACCTTCCCCACCGCCATGCACATCGCTGCCGGCCGCGAGGCCGCCGAAGAGCTGCTGCCGGCGCTCCAGTATCTGACCGAGGCGCTCGAAGAGAAGGCCAGCGCGTTCGACGGCATCGTGAAGATCGGCCGCACGCATACGCAGGATGCCACCCCGCTCACGCTCGGCCAGGAGTTTTCCGGCTATGTGGCAGCCCTCAAGCTGGGCGCGAAGCGCATTGAAGAAAGCCTGAACGATGTCTACGCGCTGGCGCAGGGCGGCACCGCCGTCGGCACCGGCCTCAACGCGCCCATCGGTTTCGACAAGGCGTTCGCCGCGAAGGTCGCCACCATTACCGGCCTGCCCTTCCGGACCGCCGGGAACAAGTTCGAGGCGCTGGCGAGCCATGGAGCGCTGAACGCCTTCCACGGCATGCTGAACGCGCTTGCCGCAGATCTCTTCAAGATCGCCAACGACATCCGCTTCCTGGGCTCCGGCCCGCGCTCGGGCCTCGGTGAATTGAAACTTCCGGAAAACGAACCCGGCTCGTCCATCATGCCCGGCAAGGTGAACCCCACCCAGGCCGAGGCACTGACCATGGTCGCCACCCAGGTGATGGGCAACCAGACCACCGTCAGCATTGCCGCCAGCCAGGGGCACTTCGAGCTCAACGTGTTCAAACCGGTCGTTGCCAACGCCGTACTGCAGTCGATCCGCATCCTGACCGACGCGATGCGTTCGTTTGCGGACAATTGCGTAAAGGGCATCGAGGCAGACGAGACCCGCATTGGCGACCTGATGCAGCGCTCGCTCATGCTGGTCACCGCGCTCGCGCCGGCCATCGGCTACGACAACGCGGCCGCCATCGCCAAGGCCGCGCACAAGAACGGCACCACGCTGCGCGAGGAAGCCCTCAAGAGCGGGCTCGTCTCCGAAGAGGATTACGACCGGCTCGTGCGGCCTGAGAAGATGATCGCGCCGGCCTGAGGCCCGCTCATTTTCTCTTCCTGCAAACGACCACTGGCCTGACGAACCGTTTCAGGCCGGTGGTGATCCTTCCGGGTGGAAGGCAATGCGGATTGTCATCGTTTCCGATAACACACCGTAAACACTGGGGCAGTTTTCTTACACAATGGTCTCGAGTATATCCGCGATCAACGCATTCGATTTATCTTAAGTGGAAACCCAGCAATGTCTCAAAACGCTCTCGTTCTCATTGGCCGGATCCTGATATCGGTCATCTTCATCGTCTCCGGTTATGGCAAGATCACCGGCATCGGCGGCACAGCCGGTTACTTCGGCAACATCGGCCTGCCCCTGCCGGTCGTCACGGCATGGGTCGTCGCCTTGCTCGAACTTCTCGGCGGGATCGCCATCCTGGTCGGCTTTCAGACGCGCATCGCCGCCCTGCTTCTGGCGCTGTTCTGTGTCGCTTCCGGCGTGATTGCACATTTCGATTTCGCAGATCAGATGCAGAGCATCATGTTCATGAAGAACCTCTCCATGGCCGGCGGCCTTCTCGTGCTGGCCGCCTTCGGTCCCGGCGCACTCTCCCTGGAACGAGCAAAAGCCTGACCCGAAGAAAAGACATCGGTTGGAAAGCCCGCTTTCGAGCGGGCTTTTTTCGTCTTCGGACACGTTTTCGCACCTTCACGGATCGGTGAGGCCGGCGCGGCCGCCTCTCAAAAGGCAGTGAGACCGTGTATCTTTCGTTGCACAGACCGGTCTCAGCACGCATGTACGGCCAGTGGCCGCAGACACCGGACGGCAGGCGGCGGAGATCCGAAAGATGACAGTGATGCAGACGACCGAGAACGACAAGCACGACAATGCAAGGCACTCTACCGTGAGGCGCTTCGTGCCGCTGCTCGTTGTTCTGGCAGGTCTCGCCGGCGGCTACGCACTGGGACTGCATCAGTATCTGTCGCTCGATTTTCTCTCGGAAAGCCGGGAGATGCTGCGCGGTTACGTGGCGGAAAATCCGATCCTCGCTCCGCTCGGCTTTGCCCTGCTTTACGCGCTGGCGGTCGCTTTCTCCTTTCCTGCCGCTTCCATCCTCACTCTATTTGCCGGCTTTCTGTTCGGCTGGCTGCTCGGCGGCGCGCTGGTGGCGGTGGCGGCCACCGCCGGCGCCTCTGCCGTGTTTCTCGCCGCGCGCGGGGCGCTTTCGGGCGCTTTGACGCGGAAGATCGGCGGCCGCGTCTCGCGTATGGCCAAGGGCTTCGAGGAAGATGCCTTCAACTATCTTCTGGTGCTGCGGCTTGCGCCCGTTTTTCCTTTCTGGGTCGTCAACATTGCACCGGCGCTGTTCAACGTCCGGCTGCGCACCTATGCAACGGCGACATTTCTGGGCATTCTGCCGGGCA
Organism: uncultured Nitratireductor sp.; assembly: GCF_913053745.1. Taxonomy (GTDB): domain Bacteria; phylum Pseudomonadota; class Alphaproteobacteria; order Rhizobiales; family Rhizobiaceae; genus Nitratireductor. Next base: position 25,095 of record NZ_CAJXGF010000032.1, on the reverse strand, counting down.
CCTTCGCCTATGCCTATCTGGGCCACGGTCTGGACAGCGTTCTGGTCGCCGCGGCCGAAGCCGGGCGCGCGGTGACGCTCGGCGATTTGGTGACGCCGCAACTCACCCTCGCTTTCGCGGCTCTGGCGCTGACTGCCGCGATCCCGGTCGTGGTGAAGAAGCTGCGCCGCTCGCCCGACGCCTGACTGCCGAACAACTGAGAGACCGCGTTCATGAACCTCCTCACTCCCGATATTTGCGTTATCGGCGCCGGCTCCGGCGGCCTCACCGTAGCGGCGGCGGCGGCCGCTTTCGGCGTGCCGGTCGTTCTTGTCGAGCGCGGCAAGATGGGCGGCGACTGCCTCAATTATGGCTGCGTGCCCTCCAAGGCTCTGATCGCCGCTGGCAAACAGGCTCATCTCATGCAGAGCGGCGCGGCCTTCGGCATCGCGCCCGCAGAGGCGGAGATTAATTTTCGCCGGGTGATGAAGCATGTGGAGGAAACCATCGCCGCCATAGCACCCAACGATTCCGTCGAGCGTTTCACTGCGCTCGGCGTGCAGGTTATACAGGAGGAAGCGCGCTTCAAGGATAGCCGCACGGTGATCGCTGGTGACCACGAGATCCGCGCGCGCCGTTTCGTCATCGCCACCGGATCCTCACCGCTGGTTCCGCCCATTCCGGGCCTCGAGACGATCCCGTTTCTCACCAACGAGACAATCTTCGCGCAGACGCGCAGGCCCGCGCATCTGATCGTGATCGGCGGCGGCCCCATCGGCATGGAACTGGCGCAGGCGCACCGCCGTCTGGGCTGTGAGGTCACCGTGGTTGAAGCCCTGACCGCACTCGGCAAGGACGATCCGGAGCTGACCGCCTTTGCGCTGCGAAACATCCGCAGCGAGGGCGTCCACCTGCTCGAGCACACCAGGGTCACCCGGGTGGAACGGCGCGGCCGTTCAGGCGTGCGCGTTCATGTCGAGGATGCAGACGGCGAACGCAGCCTGGACGGTTCGCATCTCCTCGTCGCCGTCGGACGCACGCCCAACATCGCCGCACTGAATCTCGACAAGGCCGGGATAAAACACAGCGCAAGCGGCGTCACGGTTTCCGACAAACTGCGCACAAGCAATCGCCGGGTCTACGCCATCGGCGATGTGGCGGGCGGCCTGCAGTTCACCCATGTGGCCGGCTATCATGCCGGACTGGTGGTGCGTGCCCTGCTTTTTCGCCTTCCCGCCCGCGAGAACCGCGCTATCATCCCTTGGGCGACCTATACGGACCCTGAAATCGCCCATGTGGGGCTCACCGAGGAGGAAGCGCGCAAACGCCATCGCAAGATCAACATTCTGCGCTGGCCATATGCGGAAAACGACCGCGCCCAGGCCGAGCGCAAAACCGAGGGACTGATCAAGCTCGTCACCGACCGCAAGGGGCGCATTCTCGGCGCCTCCATCGCCGGTGCCAATGCGGGCGAAATGATCAATTTCTGGGCGCTCGCCCTTTCTCAGAAGCTCGGCGTGCGCGATGTCGCCGGCTATGTCGCTCCCTATCCGACCATGACCGAGATTGGCAAACGGGCGGCGATCACGTATTTCACGGAGACGACACGCAAACCTCTGGTGCGCGCGCTCGTGCGGTTCCTGCGCCGTTTCGGCTGAGGCGCATCGAGGCGTGTGGACAACACAAGAGCCGCAAGCGGCCCCGGAAAACGCTGAGCGATGGCAGACAGAATGGCGGGCGACACCAGAGAACAGCCGCGTGAGACAGGCTCGGTTCCCCTTACGCGCGGCCTGTCGACCAAGCTTCTCGTTCTGACCGTGCTCTTCGTGATGATCGCCGAGGTGCTGATCTTCATTCCCTCGGTTGCCAATTTCGGCATGCAGTGGATGCAACAGCGCCTCGACAATGCGGCTGCCGTCAGCATCATCCTGATGGAGGGTGAGGACGAAAAACTCGCACCGCCGATCCGCGACGAACTTCTGATGGCAACCGGCGTGAAGGCGATCGCCGTGCGCGACGCGGATGTGTCGCGCATTCTCGTCGTCTCCGACATGCCGCCGGAAGTGGACGAGCACATAGACCTCGACGCGATCACGCCACCCGCCGCCATCGCCCGCACCTTCGCCACGCTCTTCTTCGGCGGCGACCGGGTGTTCCGCATCTTCGGCACCGTGGGCGACACGGGCAAGATCTTCGAGATTCTGATCCCCGACACCGGCCTCCGGGACGCCATGCTCACCTATGCCCGCAATGTCGCGTTTCTGTCGCTGATCATCTCGCTCTTCACCGCAACGCTGGTTTTTTACGCGATCAACCGGATCATGATCCGCCCGATCCGCGATATGACACAGTCCATGCTGTCTTTCGCAGCCGCGCCGGAAGACCCGCGCCGCGTCATCGCGCCGGAGAACCGGGGCGACGAAATCGGCGTGGCGGAACGCGAACTCGCGCGCATGCAGTCGGCCCTGCAGAAGACGCTGGGCGAACAGAAACGCCTGGCCGACCTCGGACTGGCCGTCTCCAAGATCAACCACGACATGCGCAACATGCTGGCTTCCGCGCATCTCATCTCCGACCGGTTGAGCACGATCGATGACCCGGCGGTCAAGACGCTCACCCCGCGCCTGTTGCGCACGCTCGACCGCGCCGTGACCTATTCCGAAGGTGTGCTCAATTACGGGCGCACCCAGGAAGCCCCGCCCAGCCGCCGCCGGCTGCGCCTTCACGCGCTGATCGAGGAGGTGCGCAGCGTTCTGCCGCTCGACGCGGACAACCGGATCGAATTCGCCAATGCGGTGAGCGAGGATTTCGAGATCAGTGCCGATTCCGAACATCTCTTCCGGGTGCTCGCGAATCTCTGCCGCAACGCCGTCCAGGCGATGACGGGCGACAGCGATCCCTCTGTCATCAAACGCCTGACCGTCTCGGCCGAGCACACGGATCACACCGCCCGCATCTTTGTGAGCGATACGGGTCCCGGCCTGCCCCAGAAGGCGCGCGAAAACCTCTTCGCCCCCTTCCGCGGCTCCGCCAAGAGCGGCGGCACGGGTCTTGGCCTCGCCATCGCCCAGGAGCTGGTGCGCGCCCATGGCGGCGCGCTGGAGTTGGTGGAAAGCGTTGGCGGACATACGCTTTTTGCCATCAGCATTCCCGATGGAACGCTTACCGCCTGACCTGCCCGCATCGTGTGTCGGCGGGCTGTGCAGTTATCGAGAAAATTCCGTCGATAGCGCTTGCAATTCTGCGCCGCACTCGTTAGGTAACCGCGGTCGGCGGCAGCGATGTCTGCTTCGACCGTCGCTCAGGCGACGACGCGCCCGTAGCTCAGCTGGATAGAGCACCAGACTACGAATCTGGGGGTCAGAGGTTCGAATCCTTTCGGGCGCGCCATTCAATCCTTTGAAAGCACTGGATAAATTGGCCTTGGCGCAGCGTCCGCGACAACGGTCTTTCGCCCGATTTTGCCGTCTGAACCAAGCCTGAACCAAGTTCTCACGGGGATGTTGCAGGCCCTCCACCGTCCAACGTGGTTCATCCGCATTGCCTTCTGCCGTCCTCGCCGCCCTTCCTGTCCTGCCATAGCCTCCGGTTCAGCCGCTCCCGCGCCGTTCCTGTGACTTCCCTCTGCATCGGTCGGACTGCCCGCCAATGGGCAGGCGCAAGCGTTCCCTGCGGTCACCCAGCTAGGCAGTCCTAAGCCCCGATGTCTCCGGCTTCCAGAACGGCCGCATGGGGCGGCTGATTTGGAGGCTAAGGCGATGCTACTCACGAACGAACTCCGTACTCATCTACGCCGCAACGCGGACCTGACCGCGCAGCGCGAACGGGATCACAAGCCAGTGGTCAAATTCTTCACCCCGGACGCTAGCGCCACATGGCTTTTCACGGAGCTCGCGCCCGATCAGGACACCCTTTTCGGGCTTTGTGACCTCGGCCACGGCACTCCGGAACTCGGCTACGCGAGCCTTTCCGAAATCCAGGCATTGCGCGGCCCCCTCCGCCTCTTGGTCGAACGCGACAGGCATTTCCGAGCCGACCGACCGCTTTCGGCATACGCCGAGGAAGCCCGGCAGCGTGGCAGGATCGTCGCCTAGCGACGATCCAACTTCCCGGTACTTCGCCTCAAATTGAGAATGACACCGATAGGTGTCATTGAGGCGGAGCGACGATTGATCTGTGGAAGCGTCGTCCCGTCACTGGCCTGTCGGATGCTGATGCGACAGAGTGACTCACAGGGGCCGCACTCGTTTTACTTGGACTTAACTGAGTGCTAATCATTTCGTGTTCTTGTTTTGTGCCAACGATTCGGCAGGGAGGGACTGCATGGAATCGCAGTTGACATCATTGGAACTGTGCGCCGGCGCTGGCGGGCAAGCGAGCGGCCTTGAGCAAGCAGGATTCGGCCATGCGGGGCTTGTGGAGATCGATCCCGACTGTTGCAAAACACTGCGGCTGAACCGCCCTGAATGGACCGTCCATGAGGAAGACCTGAATCCCTTCGATGGCAAACAGTACAAGGGTGTCGATCTTCTGGCCGGAGGGCTGCCATGCCCTCCCTTTTCCGTCGCGGGCAAGCAACTCGGCAAAGACGACGAGCGCAATCTATTCCCTGCTGCAATCCGCCTTGTGGACGAGACACGCCCGAAGGCGGTCATGATCGAAAACGTTAGGGGATTTCTCGATGCCGTTTTCGAGGACTATCGCGGCTTCATCAAGGGCGAGCTCAAGAAACTCGGCTATGACGCGCACTGGCGGCTCCTGAACGCTTCCGACTACGGCGTTCCACAGCTTCGCCCTCGCGTCGTCATTGTTGCGCTTCGTGACGACATCAAGGACAATTTCGAATGGCCGACCCCGAGTCCCCATGACGCGCCCACGGTCGGCGAAAGGTTGCACGACCTCATGGCTGCGAATGGCTGGAGAGGTGCGAAGAAGTGGGCGAAACGCGCCGACGAGATCGCGCCGACCCTAGTCGGCGGTTCAAAGAAGCACGGAGGTCCGGACCTTGGCCCTACGCGAGCCCGCGCAGCGTGGGCAACGCTGGGCGTAAATGGCAAGAGCCTTGCTGAGGAAGCGCCCGAGCGTGATTTCGTGGGCATGCCTCGCCTAACCGTCCGGATGGCTGCGCGTATCCAAGGTTTCGATGACGCGTGGCAGTTTCATGGCCGTAAAACCGCTGCTTATCGACAAGTAGGAAACGCCTTCCCGCCGCCCGTCGCCAAGGCGGTTGCTGGGAAGCTGCGCGAAGCAATGGAAAGGCGGACAGTATTCCCCGTCGCCATCCCAGCTTAGACTGGATCTCTTCCCGCCATGTCCGTAAGATCTCGCGGACATGGCAACCCTACCGCTCGATTCTACCCATCCGGATTATGCTTCTGTCCACCCTATCGTTAAGGCGATCTATGAGGCGGCAGGGGGCCGGGATGAGTTTGAAGTCAATATCCCGATTATCCTCCGGACTGCGATCGATGAAGTGATCGACACCCCTCGCACGGGGCGTTTTCTTCTGGAGCAAACGGAGAAGACGGAGAAGACCTATCTCGGAACGAAGGTCGAGATCCTTGTTCGGGCCTTCCTGAAATTCAGCAAGGGCAGCGTTCTCGACATGAACGTGAAAGGCGCTGAGGTCGATATCAAAAACACCATGGGGACAAACTGGTCCATTCCTCGGGAGAATGTCGGTAGGCCGGCTCTGCTGATCCGGTCCAGTGAAGCAAAGTCGCTCTGTGACATCGGCGTGGCAGTGCTGCACGACGGTTACCTGAATCCTGGTCAGAACCAGGATGCCAAGCGTGGGGTATCGGCTGCGGGAGCAGCCAACATCTGGTGGATGCTTAGGCAGCACCCGTATCCGGTGAACTTCTGGCAACTTCTGAGCGATAGCCAGAGAAAGGCGCTCATCAATGCCGGCGGAGGTTCGGCGAGGATAGCTGCATTGTTCGAGATGGTGCAGGGCCGACCCATCTCGCGCGTACAGATTCAAGGACTGGCGCGGCAGCTTGATTACATGAAACGGATCCGCCGCAATGGAGGTGCACGAGACATTCTCGCACCCAAGGGCATAGCCATTTTCTCTGGTGTCTATGACCAGGAGCCCATCAAGCATCTCGGCCTTGGACTGGTGACCAGAGAAGAGTTCATCTCGTACACGCCGAAAAGCACCGACGAGGTTAGCTATCTGCGGCGGATCGGGCACATCGACTAGCGATGGTCGATAAGCTTTCGCCCGAGCGCCGCAGCGCGAACATGGCGCGCATTCGTTCGAAGAACACCAAGCCCGAATTGATCGTCCGGCGCATGGCCCATGGCCTTGGATATCGCTTCCGCCTTCATCGGAAAGACCTCCCAGGGAAGCCTGACCTCGTGTTCCCGGGGCGGCGTGCCGTGATCTTCGTGCATGGCTGTTTCTGGCACGGCCATCCTGACCCGGCATGCCGAGAGGCCGTACCGCCGAAGTCCCGGCTCGAATATTGGGGGCCGAAGCTGGCCCGCAACAAGGAAAGGGATGCCGCCAATGTGGCCGCACTGGAAGCAGCCGGCTGGCGGGTGCTGACGCTGTGGGAGGGCGAAATCAAGGATCGAGAAGCCATCGTAAGAAGGTTACGGGAATTCCTTGGACTACCTGGCGCAGCAGGAAATGCTGCCGATTCCCCGTGACCTAAGACCCACGGCGACCCGAGAATCGCGCTCTATGCCCCCTTTGAGCGCGACAGATTATTGCGCGAAGACCGATCCAGGCCTGAATCGGCCGTTTTCGGCATGCCCACCCTTCCTATCAAAGGACCCTTCGTCCGAGGCGATCAGTCCCGCGTCCCGCTAGCGCGGCGCCATGCTGACGCTCCTATGGTCGCCATGGTGAACCGATCTCACGGCCGCGAATTGGCCTCCGGCACCGTCCCGGCAATGTTGCCTCTGCTGGACGTTCCGATGCCTCCGCTTTATGCGCTGCTCTCTTGTGGGGGCGGGCAGATGCCTGCCAGCGGGCAAAAGAAAACCCGCCACTCGGGCGGGCCTTCCTCTTTCACGATCATCGCCGCTCCCGGCTGTACCGTGCTCTCATGGTCTTCCAGTCGGCCGCATGGGTCAAGCAGGAAATCATGGGCGGCGCCCCTCCTTCCTCTTTCCGCCAAATACTCCGGGGAGGCGCGCGAAGCGCGACGGGGCTGGCCCCATCTTCCGCCCTTGACGGAGGCGCGCCCACTTCCGTATTTCGTGTCACACGAAAAGCGGGGGTACCTTCTTCCCCGTCTCGCCCTGTTTCTCCTGAATCTTCGCTTCGAAGCCTTCCAGGAAACCTGCATCGGCAGCCGTCTCGAAAAGCTCCGCCCGTTTCGCCCGCCGGCCCGACAGCGTGAAGCGCCGAGCAACGCCGACCGCGCCGCGGATCTCGTTCCGCCGCACCCCATAGACGGACTCCCGTTCCTCGCGGAGCGGAACGGGAGGGAGCGGTTCGGCGTCGCGCTGCCTACCGTCTGGCAGTGCCCAACGCCCCTGATTCCACTCTGCGACGGCATCGTTCAGCCATGCCAGTTCTCGCGGATCGAGGTCTGCGTCAGGCCATAAGCCCATTGCCACGGCGGCATGCCACCCGTGGAACGCAGCTCCCGCGCCGAGGCAGAGCGCTATCTGGCCGTCGAAAATCGCGGCCGCAGCCCGGACGACGAGGACTGGATTCTCGTGTTCCGCGTGGACGGTGAGGACACCGACAACCTTGACGGTTTCAACATCGGTGACTTCTTCGCGGACAATCCTGAAGCCGCAGTCGCCTGATAGGGAAACCGGGATCACAGTCCCGGCCTTCCCCCGAGCTCTCCGCCGAGAGCTCTGGAGAGGGCCGAAATCCTCCAGTGATGTTTCCCGTGAAGGGGTTGGGCATCCCGCCCGCACAAACAAGGAGCGACGACATGGAACATGAATGCGCATACGACGAGAGGGTTGAAGCGGTCGAATTTTTCGACGGCGACGAGCACGTTGAAAGCGGTGAAAACGCAACCGTGGCGGTTATCTGGCTGAGGCCAGAAGCCGCGCAGGAGCTTGGCACTGAGGCGGTGTCGATCGAGTTCGGCCGCAGCGGCGCAGCCTACCTCGCCGCCTGGGACTGGACCGCCGGCGGCGACCACGAAGTCGAATTCGACGCCGATCCCGAGCGGAACGCGATCGCCGAGGCGTTCGCCCGTGAACATCCCGACTCTATCGCGCTCGACCACGTAGAAGACGCAGTGAGGTATGCGGCCGAGGAAGCCGCCGCAGCCTAACCACGGAACCGGGGCATCCGCCCCGGCCTTCCCCCGAACCGCCCCGCGCGGACGGTTCAGGTGAGGGCCATCCTCGACAACACCATAGGAGCATCGATCATGTTTGTAGCAGTGACCAGGGGCACTTCCGAAATCGTCGCCATTGCAGAGCGCAAGAGCTGGTTCACCAGCGGCGATGACGGAGACGACAACGCGGCTTTCGATGCCGTCGCGGACAGTCACGCGACTATCGAAGTTTACCCGATTCCCTTCGAAGCGTTTGCCAGCGGCGCGGCTTTCCTCGGCGGGACCTATAGGAACACGGGCGGGTCTGCTCCGGTCGCTTATCTCGCCTGGAAAACGGCAGCTTAAACACGGAACCGGGGCACTACGCCCTGGCCTTCCCCCGAACCCTTCGCGGAGGGTTCCGGAGAGGGCCGAAAGCCCGAAACACAGGAGAGGAGAACGACCATGAATGAAGACGATTTCTGGGATCTTGTAGACGGCATCGTGAAACGGGACGGCTTTGAGCCGTTCATGGAGCCGGAGCGGCTTCTGGCGCGCCTGAAACCGTACGATGACCGATATCGGTATGAGCGGAACCGCACGGAGAAGACTGCGCGCGATCTGGGGCATCAGCTCCGCATCATCTGCGAAGCTGTGGAGGCTGTTTAGCCTGGCCACAGAGCGCCGAGAAAGAAGGGGAACTGCAATGAATGAATTTTGGATATGGTCGCCGGAATGGCAATGCCTGCAGGAGACCCGCGAGGCGCTGCAGCTGGCCGAGCGAATGCTTGATGAGGCGGAGGACCCGTACTGGGTTGAGCGGACCAGGGAGGATCGAGACGATGCCTACGTGGCATGGGTGAAAGCATCGAAAACCTTCCGTGCTTCCCCCGCAGGCAAGGCGCGAGCGCGCTACCTCGCCGACCCGCTCGCCTTCCGCGCGACGGAAAGCGAGGTGGCGTGATGGCCTACGCTTACAAAGGGAATCCCAATCTCCCGCGCCCGAAACATGGCGGTAGCAAATCCCTGACGGTCGAGGAAATCCGGCACCGCGCAGACGAGTACCGCCGTCTCCGCACAGCGCTGGGCATGTCCCGCGCGGACCTGTCCCAGCTTACAGGCCTCGCCGTCTCGACGTTGAACCAGATGCCGTACGAGCCTGCCGGCCGCGTCCCGTCACCGAGGGTTCTGGAGCGCATGCGCCAGGAACTCGTCCGCCGAAATCGCGAAGGCATCCCGCCGCCCGTGCCTCGCCACGATGCCGAAGCCGCAGCCGCCGACCGCGACCGCCGCCGCCATGAATACGTGGAACTCCGGAAACGGCTGGGCCTGTCGCGGACAGAGCTCGCGAAGGTCGTCGGCCTGTCGGCCAACACCTTGAATCTCTACCCCGGGTGGACCCTGCCGAAGACCGCGCCTACGGATACCACCCTCGCGAAAATGCGGGCCGAGCTCGTCCGCCGTGCCCGCCAGACATTGGAAGAGGCAGCCATACGCGATGAAATCGAGGCTGAGGTAGCCGAGATGGAAGCCCGCTGGCACCTGCGCCAGTGCGCGGCGGAAGCGGAACCTTGGGAGGACGCCGCATAGGCTTTCCGTGACGTTGCGAAATTGTATGCCGGGATCTCGTCTCTCGGCATGCTACGCCTTCAAAATCCGGTTCCACAGCGGGGTGTAGACCGAATTTTCATGCCCTCCGGGGCCAGCTAACAAGGGAGACGACGACATGAGCAATGCGAATGCTAAAGAGCAAATTTACATCATCGGCATCACCCCCGGTTGCGCCGGATGCCCGACCCCTCAGCGGGTGCTTGACGGTGCGGCTGCGCTCGCAGAAATCGACATCCTCCCCAAGGATTTGCCGAGGGAGATCGAGGACATGGTGGAGTTTGCATGCGGTCCATGCGGCGATTCCGTCCTGTGCGAGCGCGTGGACGGTTGCCTTGAAATCAGCATCGCAAAGAAAGAGGGGCTGGGCTGACATGATTCCGCTACCGATCGATGCCACCGCCTGGACCGTCCTTTTTGCTGTCGGTGTCGCTCTCGCGGCACTCGGCACGGAATACCGCGACCGCCCGGTTTTCGACACTCCGGACCACTGGACCAACGATGCTGCTTTCGCTGTCATGTGCTGCGGCCGCGCCGTCGTCTTCCTCGCCGTAGCCCTCGTCGTCGGCGGACAGGTCGCCTGACTCCTCGCCGAAAAAAACTGACGAAGATCTTCGTTAGGATCTCTCCCAACTCCGGACATGAAGCAAGGGCGGCCACCAGGACCGCCCTTCCGTCACACCGGGGGCAACAGGGGGCACATCACCCACCGGGTTCCTATGAGGGGCAGTCCCTCACTCGATCCGCTCGAAGTATTCGACGGTTTCGAGCGTCATCGTGTAGCTGCTCTCCATGTCGCCCATCGTCACGATGCGGGCGATGGCCGCTTCGCCGCATGCCCTGCCGTCCACTTTCCAGTCAAAAGCCATTGCGGGAAGCCGAGGATCGGTTTTGTGTGGCACGATTGCGCCTATGCCCATCTCGCCCCTGGCGAGACCCATAGGTGTCGCGTTTATGCGGAAATAGCTGCCCAGGGACACAAGCGAGGTAAAACCAGGTTTGAATGCCATGGCGACGGGCTGGAATTCACGTCTGCTACCCGACCAGTAGCGATAAAACATATCCTGTCGCTCTGACACGAAGTCGGCATCCCAATCCGTCTGGCATTCAAGCTCCCAGCCTCCGGAGAGTGTCATCCGCAGGTAAGCCGCCAGTTCTGGCAGCGGCAGACCGAATGTCACGGGGGCGAATGTCAGGGGGTACTCGCCTTCGCCGTATACGAGTCCATTGACGGAAACTAGCGATGCCACCGCGTCGACGGATACGGCGTCTCCTGGCTCGCCCAAGCTTTCAAGCAGGTCTGCCGACAGAACGAAATCCACCTGACACCCGGACGACGACGATGCGGCCACGGCCGTGAAGTCGCATGCCTGAGTTCCGGATGCAGAGGCTGGGAAACGGGTTACAAACCCGAGGTCTGCCGGATCGCTTCCGACATTCGTTGCCGTAAACGTCATCCGGACGGTTTCCCCTGCATTGCCGTTCCCGTCGTCGTTCGCGTCGAGCAAGGAAAGGGTCGGCGACGACACGACGACATTCTCCGCCGTCACCAGCCCGGGCAGCATAAACGAGATCCGGTTCGACTCCACTCGATAGGCATTTTCGGGGAAGGTTTCTCCGCCCATGCCGACGAGCGATGCCGATGCCTTGTACTCTACAATCGAGTCTGGCTCTCCAAGCGCGGCTATATCTTCAGCCGTCAGATAATAGTGCTCGTAGCACTGCTTTGATGCGTTCGACGCGAGGCCTGAAAGGTCGCATGTGATCGTGCGAATCTCATCGGCGATCGGGAAGGAGAACTGAAACACCATATCCTTCGCGGGGGACGGACTCCCGTTCCGCACGACGGCGCGCATCGCGAGAATGTCGCCAGGGTGCGCGTAGCCGTCGAAGCCATGATCGAGCAGGGTCAAAACAGGCTGTGAAAGCTCGATATCTGTCGGCAGTGCGGGCGGGTATTCGCTGCCTCCATCACCGGGGTCTGAGGGCTCTCCACCGCCGCCATCGCCAGGCTCACTGCCGCCGTCTCCCGGCTCACCCGGTTCGCCCCCGTCATCGACGGCGGCGACATGCAGCACTCCTGGGCGATACCGGAACAGGAATCGGGAATCTTCATCAGCAGCGCGCGCAGCCTGCCCACCGGAGTAGACCGCGCCGGCGGCGATGGCGATGCCCGCCACGAAGGCGAGCAGCATCTTTCTGGACATGGAACCCCCCTTCATTGTCATGCCGCCTGTGCAGCCGACAGCCCGAACCACCGCGCGAGACGGCTCGGCTTCCGGACATCAGCGGCAGGCATGGTCGCGCGAATGACGGCAACGACGGACGGGAAGACATCGGCGGCACCCGCCGCAGCCTCGTCCAGCTTGACCCCTCGCGACATGCCGGACACAGGTCGCTCAAGCAGTGGCCCCGAGCCCCTACGCACGGTCACACGCCAGCCTTGCCCGGTCTTCTCGGCTTCCACCCAGCCGAACGCGCTCTTGTAGAAGCCGCGCGTCCGGCCGCCACGATCGATGAATGAGAGATGATACCCATTCTCGAACGTGAGCTTGATGCCCGCTGCCTGTGCCGCGTCGGAAATTGCCTTGTCGAATTTCATGAGGTGCCCCCACCTGTTTGTTTGCTCACCTTAGATTCTCGCCCCGCCGGCTGAATCCAACAAACCCGAATTCCGAAACCTGAGCTCCCGCTGAACTTTCCCTGGGCTCTTTCCTCGTACGCTCGTAAAATCGTGCCGAAGATGCCCGTCCGGCGCGTCTTGCCCGCAAGGGGCCCGTGGTTCGGCTGCGCCTGCACCCGCGCCAGCCCCTTGCAAGCAACGCTTCTGACAGGCTGAACGAGGCAGATTTTAACGAACCGCAGGAGGCAAAGATGAAGTTCGCAGTTTTTCTTGGTGCTATCACCTTCGCCAATGTCATCGGCACCGCGCTTATCGTCGCTTGGAACGGCCTTCAGGCTCTCGGCCTCTGAGCCTTCGCTACCTCCGGGGAATCCAGTCCCCGGAGTGAATGAAGTCCCTGAAACTTCCGTGGGCTTCCCGCCGATAAAGCCAATTGGCGTAGGCATGCTTGGCTGTTACCGCGAACAAAGCCACGGGCACGACCAACCGGGCAGCGTCGAAAAGTAGCCCTGACCCGAGCGGGAACAGTAAAAGCGTCCCAACGAAACAGACTGCGCCAAGCGCCGACATATATGCCGCAGATTGCGTCTGCTGGCGGAGAATCGGCAGATGCTCTTGCCCCTTCCCGAACCGCTGCATGTACGTCCAGAATTGGTTCTCTGCCGTCATGCTTGCGGGCACCGCCGGGAGTTTGGCCGGAGGCTTCCTTGCCAGCTTCCAAGCTGTCGCCCACGCGTTGCCGATGTGATCGAGTGACCTGCCTACCGCGTCGCCCGTAGACTTCACCAGCGAAATCGTAGGCGTGATCCCAGAGACGTATCCGGCCGCTTTGAAAGTCGTTTTCAGCTTGCTCATTGTGCACTTCTCCTCGCGGTCATGCCGCTGTTGTTGCCGTGCTTTCTGCCTCCGTTTTCGCCATCGGGATCGGGCTTTTCCTTCTTCGGAGTCGGGCGGAGGCCGGGGCGCTGGTTTGCCAGCGCCGCTGCTCCCACCGCCATCGCCGCCACGTCCTTGCCTTCCTGTCCGGCTGGCACCTGTTCACCCATCCACGGGAAGATTCTGTCGCTCATCGAGCCGATGTAGCCGAACAGATTCGTGGCTATGGTCCACGTCAGGAAAGTTTCGATAGCCAGCAGGATCAGGTAGTTGTCGATGGCGGCAACGTCGCCCCCGGTGACCCCGAGGTATGCCGTGGTCAGGGTGCGATTTAGGTGACTGTAGACCGCGTTGAAAAGCGGGTAGCTGGCGATCAGTGCCAGCATTGACAGTGCCGGGCGCAGCCACAAGTTCAGGAGCATCGTCACGCCTGCCCGCTGCTTCTGGTCAACGAGGTCCTGCCCGTCCATTCTGATCCAGACGAAAGCCCACAGGGGCGTCGCGATGGTCGCTTCGAGGAGACTGCCTATCCATTTCGCGCCCATGAGTAGCACTAGAATAGCGGGCACCAGCGGGAAGATGTCCGCGCGGATCACACCCAGGATGTATGAGAGTATGATGCCCCATCCGGCCCACTCCAAAGCGTAGGCGGCTGCACCGCCCGCGCCGAGAGATTTGCCGATGAGGTTGTCCGTGGCGGCATTGATGAGGATGCCAGCGGTGACAGCAGATTTCGCCGAGAATTTGAGCCACTGCCCGGTGTTCACGATGTCCGACATTGCGTTGTCGGTCGGCTCCGTGCTCCTCATGCCTTCGAGAAAACCGCGCGTCATCGGGGCGACTATGCGACTGACTACATTGCTCGCTTCGTCGCCAGCGGCGGCCAGATCGTTGCCGGAAAGGCCTGCCCACTGCGTCTCCCCCGCGATTTGATTCTTGAGAGAATCGATCCCGGCACGGATGGCGCTTTTGGTCACTTCATTCTTCGCCAAATCGTCAATTCGCGGCGTGACCCGGTTTGGCTGCTCGTTCGTCAGGACGGTTGAGAGGTAGGAGGTCTGCGCCAGTGACAGCCACATGTCGCCTGCGCGCATCAGACCTTCCTTTTCGATGGCCTGTACCATCTTGTCAGAGGCATCGCGCGCGAGGTCTTTTGTCTCGAATCTTGCGGCGGCAATTACGTCCTGATCGAACTGGCCACCTATTTCGTGCAGCTTTCCTATGAGTTGGGGCAGCACGCCGTCGCGAACGGCATTCTGCGCCTGTTCGGTTGTCATCTCGTAATTGTGAACCGAAAAGAACTCGCCGTATGCGGCGGCTTCTCTCCGCATCTCACCGATCATCCGGGAGACAGCGAGCATGCGGGAATTTGAGAAGGTTTCGCGGCCGGCGATCTTCTCAAACGAGAAGCTGCCGCACTTCGGCCCGTAGTCCCACAGGATCACCGGATTTCCGATGATGCCCCAGCCTTTTTCTGTTCCGGCAACGGGCGGCAGCGGATGTTTGCTGACCCAAGGGCCAGCTTGCTCATTGTAAACAGCGAGGCAGATTTCGTGCTCCAGGACATCGACTGCCAGCCTCGCGCCACTTGTCCGGTACGGCGTGATGGGCTTCCGCTCCTCGCCCGCCACACTGCGCACATATGAAACGATCGGGGCGTTGCCGAGATTAATCGCGATCGGTGCGACAATCTCGCGGAGCCCATGATGGACGCTCGAAAAACTGCCCGCGACAGGAATCAGCATGCCGAAACCGAGCACCACCCGCAGCGGTGCATAGATTTGGTGAAAACGATCTCCCAGAACCTTCCCAGAGTATGCCGACGAGACAATGCCAGCCACGATGTGGAATCCGAGCAGGATTGACCCGACAAGCACCAGTGCTGCGGTGAACATCGCGAGCGCCTGCCCGTAGGGGCCGTCCATGCTTTCTGGCAGGATGGTATTGACCCATTGCCACAGAACATCAGTCGCCGCAGGTTCTCTCAGGAGATCGAAAAAGGTCATCCCTCTCACTCCCCGCCACCGTCACCTGGCGGATACGAAGCCGCCCTTTCCGCACTCGCCGCCGATGCTGCCAGCGCTGACCCCTCGAACAATTTCTGATCCCGCTCGCTCACGAACCGGGCAACCAGTTTCCGCCCGATTTCTGACGACAGAACTCCCTCGTCCATGGCCTTCAGCAAGGCGCCCCCGAGGACGATTTTCCGTCTCGTGTCGTCGCGCCTCGCCGCCTCTTTCTGTTTCTTGTGAAGGCGTGCCAGTTCCGATTCCGCTTTCGCTTTGCGCTGGAGCAGGACCTGTTCGCGTTCCCGAATTTTCGACAGATTGACCACTCGATTTCTCCCTGTTTTCACCGCCGCCGGCGGATTTCTGAAACCCTCACCCGAAAGATCTCGACACCAATTCTGTTGATGCCGTCAGGCCCTGCGGGCGAAACCGCCGCCCACGAAAAACGACGTCGATTCAATGTTTTGCCGAGACCTTGAAGATCTCAAGAGAGCCCACAAACATTGCGTGAAGGGAGGCCATAACGGCCCCCTGCCGTGAAGGGCGCGCCTAAGCGAACTGACGTTCGCAGCGCGCCCCGCTGGGCGAGAGGACTAGAACAGGAGGACTACAAATGACCTGCGCAAAAAGAACGAAAGCCGCGCGGCGCAAGTTTGACGGCGACATCGATGACATATTCGCCGTCGGCCCCTCTGCCGATGGCCGCTTCGCTGACATCGACCCTATAGACGAATGGGACGACCTGCCCGGCGAGCCTTCCGATGCCGTCGCGCATGACCTCCTGCTGAGCGCCATCGAAGAGGATCCCTTCTCGACATCCCGCTTGGATGACTGTGCGCCCTTCATGGGCCTCACCCCCTCCGCGCTCGCCCGTTTCGAACGCGCCAGCGCGGCCTACGTTGCTGCCTGCCGCTCACACGACGAACCGGACGACGACCGGGAGGAAATCCTTCGCCTGATCGCAGCGTACTGGCTGAAGAAATGTCGCCCTTGCTGGCTGGACTGAGGGACCGTGTACGATGACCGAACTCACGCTTCCGTATCTGGACCCCAAGCGCCCACGCTTCCGTCGCGACCCGAATTTCAGACCATGCTGCTACGAGTCCAGCGTCACCGTTCTGCGCCCAGAATGGCTGTGGAGCGACGAGGAACTGCACGCGTGCGGCGGCCTGCCTCGGCAGGAGCCTGGAATCTTCCTTTCCTACCGCGAATCCGGCCGCTGCCACACCGTCGTCTGGTGTCGTCCTGGGCAATGGCATCAGTGGCGCGACGCCGCCATTTTCGGCGATGCACCGCCCAGCGGCGGATTCGATCGCTCAAGAATGGACTGCTGGAGTCACCGCGATTTCTGTTTCGTCCAGGCCGCGCAATTCCTCCGCGACGACGGTCACCAGATCATCTTTCCTGGTGGCGGATTTTCGCCCGTTCCTCGCTTCTCACCGCGCGCGCTGGAGGTCTGGTCTTCCGTGCAACCGCTGCCGCGCGATCGCGACGAGATTTTTGGCCCGGGCTTCTCCCCATCGCTGAATCCCGGGGGGCTGCATTGACCAGCTCCCTCCCGCCCGATGTCGCTCTCTACCACATGGACGCGAAGGTCTTTCAGCGTTCCAAGGGCCGTTCGTCCGTCGCCGCCGCTGCCTATCGCAGCGCATCCCGGCTCACGGATGAGCGCATCGGCGAGACGTTCGATTACACTAAAAAGCATTGCGTTGACGCATTCATCCTGACACCCGCCGACGCTCCGGGCTGGGCCCGCGACCGCGAGTCCCTGTGGAACGCTTGCGAGGCCGTCGAGCGCGCCAATGGCGTTGTTGGTCGCGAGGTTGAGATCAGCATCCCGCGCGACATTCCCGAAGACCAATGGCATGCCTTTGCCGAGGAGATCTGTGCCCGTTACGTCGAGGCCGGAGCCGTCGTGGACGTTGCCATTCACTCGCCGACCGCTGCCGACAAGAATCCGAACCCGCACCTGCACATCATGATGACGACGCGCGCCTTGGACGCGTCCCGTCCGCATGGATTCGCCGCGAAGAAGAACGACGCGCTCACCCAGATTTTCGAGTCCGGCGGTCGTCACGGTGGTGGCAAGCGCGGCGATGCTTTGAAGGCCGAGCGCGAACGCCTCGCCAACATCGCCAACAGTTTCCTTGGGCGTGCTGGCTCTTCCCGGCGCTGCACCCATAAGTCATGGGCCGACCTTGGTATCGACCGAGTGGCCGAGCCAGACATGGGCGAGCAGCGCATCAAGAAGATGCGCCGCCAGGGAAAACACGACCGCCGCACCCGCCTTGTCTCAAGCATGCGCGCGGCAAGGATTCAGGAAAACCTACTACGCCAGACCGAGGAGGAAATCATGGCAAAGAACCCCAGCAGACAGGCCCGTGGGGGCATCCGTCCGAAGAACCAGCAGGATTTCAAGCGTAAGCTTTTGCTGCGGCGCATTCCCGAGGCTCACGGCATCGACCAGGACAAGCTGCATATGATCGATATGACGCGCCCCCGCGTCACGAAAATTCAGACCCGCGACGGCGGCTGGGTTGAGCTCGACCACGGGAACCGAGCGCTGAAAACATACGGCGCGCGAGGCTACGCTGACGAGGTGGCGCAAGCCATTTACGACGCGGACTACGCCGACGACATCGAACGCCTGGAAGAGCTCAAATCCATGCAACGCAAGGGCAGCGGAATGCGCCAGCGCCGCAAGCGCGATGAAGTCCCGCAGCTTCCCGCCGACAAGGTGGAATCCCTCGCCGATCGCTGGCGCTCCCGGGGCTATCACAAGGTCACCGAGGCGACGGACGGCGTTTGGATCGAGATCGGCAGGTGCAAGATTCAGGATGTCGGTGACGAGCTCCGCATCCACGGCCCTGCCGCGTCGGATGCCGCCGTCCGCGCGATGGTCGAAAAAGCCGCTGCCGAATGGGCCGGCGAAGTCGAAATCTTCGGCGACAAGGCCTTCAAGGACGCCGCATGGCTGGAGGCCCAGCGCCAGGGCGTGACCGTCTACGACCAAGCCACGGGCGAGCTCTATGAGCCGTCCGAGGAAATCCGCAAACGCTACGAGGCCGATGCCCGCCGCATGCGTGGCGAAGACCTCGAAATGGAGGAAATCAAGCGGAGGAAAGCCATCTCGGCGCTCCTTCTCGAAGCCGCCGGAGGCAACGTCGCCGCCGTCACGAAACTCCGCGCCAACGATGCCGATTTGGCCGACTTCATTACGCTGCACCTTGACGACGAGCAGCGCGGCAGGCTGGTCGGCAAACCCGAGGCCGATGTCGTCGCGGCCCTTCCGGAGTTCCGGAACTTCGGCAAGGCAGCCCGCGAAGCCGACGAGGCGAAGAAGCGCGAGCAGATCCCCACTCACGCCGAGGACTTCGACCCGAACAACGAGCTTGCGGAGCAGGCGCTTCCGCCGCTTGAAGGGGCGGGAGACTTGGGCAGCGATGAGCCTGACGATTGGAGCTATGGCCCCGAAGCCTACGACCCAGAGGAGCCAGAATACGCCGCTCGCATTGAAGAGCAGCGGTGGATCGCCGAGGAAGCCGAGCGGGAAAGGCTTGGGCTCTGATGTCGAGACATCACGAAAGCGACGGCGAGGCGCATGCGCTTCGCCGCTACGTCGCCGCCCGCGCACATGGACGGATGGCTCCGGAATTCGCACGCTATGACCCCGCCCTTGGTGGCTGGGTAGCCGCAGACCGCGCCGAGGCGGCCGGCCGCTGCGACGGAAAACGCTTCATGCAAGCCCGCCGCCCCGGTCTGCCGTGGTGCCCATGGCTGGGGCTAGACACCCGGATCGCCGAAGACCATGCGCTACAAGCTTTCTTCGAACTTCATGCCGCCGAGTCCCATGACTGGCAGCGCCTGTTCAAGGAAGTCTCCCGCAACCGCCAGAAGGCCTTCCGCGAATGGCGTCGTCGCGGCCGGGAGGCCATTTCCCGGGTCCGTCAGGAGGAAGACCTTGGCCCGGATGTCAAACTTCCCAGCGCCCTCGCAGACGAGTTCCGGACACCGGGCAAAGGCATGCGGAGCCTTCCTAGAACTTGACCCTACCTGTTGAACGCCATTGCACACGGTCTTCGCTATGGCACTTTCTTTTCAAGATGGGTTTCCACCAAGAACGTCGCGACTGCTCCCGCCGTATTGACTGCCAAACTTGCGTGACGCGCCGATGGTCGAACAGGTTTGCCTCCACGCCCGTGGGAGTCCGATAGGCGGTTGCGGAGCGTCCCGATACCATTGACTAGGTTCATGGCACCGCCCAGTATCGCTTTTATGGGCTCTTGAGAGTGTTGACTGGGCGCCAGGTTCAAAGCCTGCGCCGCCATGGCGTACAGTTTGGGCAAATCTTCTTTGTCGGTGTAGGCCGTCCCAAGATCATCCAGAATGCGCTTGCACACCGTTTCCAGCAGTGTTCTGGCGACCGTTATGGCACCTTCTGGATCGGACGAGCGACGAGTAAGGGCTTTTGTCCAGACGGCGTGCACCCCATCTGCGTCGAAGGTCTCCAGTGTGTCCGAAACGGCGGAATCGCTGGGTGCTCGGCCCTTTCCCTCCAGATAGTCTATAAGGGGTGTAAAGCCTGCCGCAATGATGTTGCGACGTGGCTGCCAATGGTTTGATTGCTTCTGCGTCCAGGACCGAAAGGATTGAAGATTTCGATGAGTTCGTACGAATGCCGGAAGGAGGTCTTTCAACTCATCATTGAGCATGAACTCTCGGCGCAAATGCTCGTATATTTGGTTGTCTGGCGACCCATCCGTCGCAGCGGCGGTCAGAATGCTTTCCATCATTGTGGCTCGCTCGACTAGCGAAGCAGGAAGTTCATCTTCATAAACCATCGATGATCGTCACACTGTCAGAACTCAATTGGGGCGTTCCGTCTCATTTGGGCGTGTCGCCTTCTCCTGATGTTGCAGGTGATGGAGATGTCGGTTGCCTTTGTTCGGAAGGCTGAGGGGGCATATTTGACTCTGCTGTCGCCTCATTGCCGCGCTCCAACTCACCAAGACGCGATTTCAGCGACATCAGTTCCGCTTGCAACACCTCAAACTCGCTCTTGGCGACTCGCTCATCAAGTATGACGGACGGTGAAAGGTAGGCGGTGACCAACTGAATTATCGCAAACAGAAACGCTATACCAGTGACCCATATCAGGCCGCGATTCTGCATGCGCCTCACAGCCGTTTCACCTGCTTGCTCTGCAATTCGAGAGCTGTCTAGGAACGTCTGAGGAAAAATCGTCGCGGCCGCTGCCTGTAATTTCTTTAGATAGGGGGTCGGCTGAGGAACCTTTCTTAGCTTCCTGTCGTCAACGGAATCGTGCTGGAAGAAGCTAACGCGCAGAAATGAATCACCTTCGGAAATTGGGTGATCGACCCTGCTATAGTTGAGCAGCGTCGTCGCTATTGGGCCGTCCCAACCGGGATCCACGATTCCCACCGTCAGAGCCCAGATGCCTCGGCTGGTAAGCGATGTCTTATATGTAACGTGCCCCGTCACATCCGTTGGCAGGCTGAAGACTTCGGCCGATGCCACCTGAACCATGTGGCCAGGTTTCAGTGTGAAAGGCCCGGAAACCTTCTTTCCTTCATGGTCAAATATGCAGCCAACCGTAAGGTCGAAGCTCGATCCTTGGACCACCGGGTTGCTGCCGTCCTTGAAAAATCTCTTAGGGTCAAGAGCATCCGCTGCTAGTAGTGTCATAATTCCCCCCTATGTTTCCCGTTTGTTTTGGTATCTTGCTGGGGCTTCTATGGCAATTTCGAATTCCGATCGGCGTTTTCTCTTGTGGTGCGAGGAGGTGAAGGAAGACAGCCACGACCCTCATCGGAAGGTTGGCGTAGTTATCGTAGACGGAGATGGGCACGCCATATCGACTGGAACAAATGCTCCTCCGCCGCAACTAGGCTTATCCGCTTCGGATAGTCACAGGGCGATCGCGAGCGACCCGGAGTGGAAGTATTTCATGCTTGAGCATGCCGAGCGGAATGCCATCAATGCCGCTCGCGACAAACTCCAGTTACTGAAGGGTGCCACGATGTACGGGACGCTCTTTCCATGTGCCGATTGCGCGCGCGCGATCGTTGCCGCTGGAATCTCTCGCCTAGTTGTTCCAGGCTTGAGCGATGACCCTGACCGCGACAAGAAATGGCTTGATCACTATCGGTACGCGCACAAGATTTTGGATCAGGCGGGGGTTCGTGTGGACGTAGAGTCGAACGACGACCTCACGTCCGGCCAAGATGTGCGGGGCATTAAAAAGGCCTAGCTGAGCCACAGCTAGGCAGCAGAAACGGTAGCAGAAATCCGGCAGCCACTGTGGCTGCCCCTGCGAGAAGTGGCAGTGTCTATCCCATTGCCACACCCAACACTCCCGCCAGCTAAGGTAAGCGCCATCCAAGGAAATCGCTCCGCTGCGCTTCCCGGTATGCTTTCTCTGCCCGCCAACCCATGCTCCTCCTCTCCGGCTATTCCGCGTCATCCGCGAGGGGCTGCGCTTCTTCCCGCGCCTTCGCTTCCAGCCATTCAGCATCTTCCGCCGTTTCCGAGACTGTCTTCGTCCGGCCGATGCCGCCCAGCAGTCTGCGCGGCGGTTGCGCCAAGCGCTTCGTGCGCTGCCATCGTTCGTACGTCAGGTACCATGGTTCACTTGCTGAAATGACGGGTTTTCCTTTCAGTTCGGACGGGCGTGGAGGCAAGGTGCGACGGCCTGCTGAGTGCGCCGCGCGATGCTTCGCCCACTCCGCTTCCACAGCCTCGAAAACCGCATTCGTCCACGCCTCAATGGCGATCTGCTTGAGGCTGAGACGCTGGCTGTAGGCATACGCCAGCCTCGTAATGTCAGCCGTCCGGATCGGCTCCTGTCCAGACGAAATGTCCACATGGTCCAGCACAGCCGAGATGGCGTCTCCTCGAACCGTCAGGTCTTCGCAGACTGTCGCGAACGTCCTGCGGAAATCGTGGGGAGAGAAGTCCGGCAGGCCTTCCAGCAGGTCGGGGAGTTCATCAATCGTTTCCCCATTCTCCTCCGCCTTCTTCCGCGCCTCTGTGTGTGCCGTTGTGTCCGCCGGCCGCCCGCGCAGCCGATCGATGAGGGTAGCCACAGACCAGCGCGACAACGGTGCGTCTTCCTCCCCGGTCGCCCGTGTTGCTGGGAACACGAATGCCGAGTTCTGCCCCTCTCTTTCGGCTCGTTCAAACAAGAGCGTGACACGGGACGGGACAGGAATCGCATGTGGCCTTTTGCCCTTCATCATTTCGGGCGGGAAATAGACGACTTCCCAGCCGTCAGGACCATCGGGCCATGGGAGGACATGCGCCTCCCGGAGCGACAGGCCAGCCGTCACCCGCTGCGCCGTGAGGGCGAGAAACCAGAGACCCGCCAGCACCGTCTCCGATGTCGCCTTGAAATTCTTCCTTCCTGGGATCGTCCGGAATTTCTCGGCGACATAGAGGATGCGGGCAAGCTCTTCTAGCGATGGGTGCCTGTCCCGCGGCGCTGGAATCGTGCTGTCCAGCTTCTCGACCTCCAGCCACCATTTCGGTGAGCCTTCCAGTCCCGCCGCACGGGAGTGCTTTTTGCGGGCGAATGAGAGAGCTCCCTTGCTGTAGGCAACGAACTGGCGGCTAGCCGTCTTCCTCCCGGCATTCGCGCATTCGTCCCGCACGTCTTCCAGATCGCCGGGGCGTAGTTCAGAAAGCAGCCTGCCTGAAAGGGGCTTTGTCTCATCCATCGTCAGGTATCGGCGGGCTTCCTTCGCGGTGTGGGCCGATGGCTGTTTCAAGATGCCCCGCGTCGTCATTCGCGGTTCGGACAGGTAGCCGTCTGCGTACTTCTCAACGAGGACTTCCCATGTCCATTTTCCAGCCGCGACGGCTGCCTCTCGTTCCGCTGCGGCCGCTGCATCCTCTTCGCTCTTTCCTGCCGCCGTTCCCGTCAGGAAGGCCTTCGGGTCTGTCCCGTCTTTGAGCATTGCCCGGGTCTTCCGTGCCAGTTCCCGTGCATCCTTAATGACGCGGATTTCACCCGGCTTGAGGTCGCCCCGTTCCGGTCCGAGCGTTCCGAGGGTCCGGGTCTTGCCGCCATGTTTCAGAATCCAGTCGGCTTTGCCGCCGCGCACGCGCAGCAGCAGCCCCTTTTCATTCATGTCCGCCAGGAACAGCGGACTGGAGGCCGGGTATACCCGGTCGGCCGCTGCCTGCCGTGCTTCCTTCAGATGGTCGCCGTTCAGTTCTACCCGTCTCGTCGGCATGGCTGCCCCCTTGTGAATCGCCTGCCGCCGTATAGCCTTGAACCAAGTTTGAACCAAGTAATTCCTGAGAATCGCAGCCGGGAGCGTTAACGTCCGATTAAGGTTCGCACCGAGAGTCCTTGCAAATTCGCTTTGTTTTCAGTGCATTGACAAAATCGCACGACCATGTCGAAATCGGCTGGATTTCTCCTTAAAAGGGCTACGAATCTGGGGGTCAGAGGTTCGAATCCTTTCGGGCGCGCCATTCTCGGACAAAAGAGAGTATCTGGGGTTGGTTTTCGCCAGACCTTGCGAAGCCGGATTTGCCAGCGCTCTTCGTGAGAATTTGATGCGGATCTCCTTGCCGTTCACTGTGAACTCCGTCATGGCCAACCGGGATAGGCCTGCCTCAGCTGAAGCAAGCCATTGTTGAGCCTGTCGCGCAGGAGTACGGCAAACGTCTCGATTTTCTGCGGCTTGCTGGCGAAGATGCGCTGAAACCGATGTTTGGCGGGCGAGCGAGCAGTGGCTCCAAAGATGGCCCGGAACGGCTCTGTCGCACCCCTTCTGCTGCCGATCGCTACCGCTGTGCCCCCTCCACCGTGTTGGCGGCACCTACCGTCTTCTTTTGAATGACATAAAGTAGAACCGTCAGACCAAGCCCGATTGCATCGGTCAGCCATCCGCCGGCGATCATTGTAAGGCCTGCTGCCGCAAGCCCGATGCGAACTGCCGGGCCGGCGCGACCGAGAAACCAGCCCTGTACAGAACACGACAAGAGATACACGCCGACGATTGCGGTGACGGCCACATGCGCGATCTCGAACCAACTTCCATCCAAAAGCATGGCCGGTGAGAAGAAGAACATGTAGGGGACAACAAAGGCGGCAAGGCCGATGCGGAAGCTCTCCACACTGGTCCTGACCGGATCGGAGCCGGCGAGCGCCGAGCCCGCATAGGCGGCCAGTGCGACCGGCGGTGTGATGGCCGACATCACGGCGAAGTAGAAGATGAAGAGATGTGCGACCAGCGGCTCCACGCCCAGATTGACCACGCCGGGCGCTATGACACTGGCCGCGACCGCATAGGCCGCCGTGGTTGGCATGCCCATCCCCAGTACGATGGAGACGACCATGGCGAAGAAGAGCGCTAGAAACTGGCTCTGGTCGGCAAGGGCAAGCAGCACCGTGGAGAAGCGGGAGCCAATGCCTGTAAGCGCGATCACGCCAACGATGATGCCTGCCGTGGCGCAGACGGCCACCAACTGAAGGACCATGCGGGCGCCGATATCCAGTGCGTGAAAGAGGCGGCGCGGGCCCATGCGATGGGGTGTCAGCCATGAAACGACAGCGGCCGTCATCATGGCGAGCGTTCCGCAGCGTATGACCGAATACCCGGCAAACAGCGCATAGATCAGTACGATAATGGGGGTGAACAGATAGATCTGACGGATGAGCGTACCGAGCTTGGGCAGCTGATCGCGCGGCAGGCCCTTCATGCTCGCCTTCTGGGCAGCGAGGTCAACC